>NZ_JBFAZA010000040.1:0-95666 GCF_040681595.1 Amycolatopsis sp. NPDC051716
AGCGGCCCGGCGGTGCTGCGCGCGGGGACCCGAGGCGGGCGCGGCCCGGGGCGGTGCAGCGCGCGGGGCGGGGCGCGGCAGCAGTGCGGCTGACGGCACCGCCACCGGCGGGCGGCGAGGCGGCGCGCGGCGGCGCGGCGGTGCGGTGCGCGGCAGCGCGGCCGGTGCGCGGCGATGCGGTGCGGTGCGCAGCAGCGCGGTGCCCAAGCGAATCCGAATCCGGTCTCAGCTCCGCCGCCTGACCACCCCGCTCAGAGCACGAACGAATCCGACCACGGCTGCGAAGCCCGCCCGGACAGCGCGTCCAGCAGCGTCACCGCCTGCTTGTCCGTCAACGACGCCACAAAGTCGACCACCGCCCGCCCGCGCGCGAGCCCGCGCACCGCGTCCGCTCCCGTCACCGGCTCGCCCGTCGCCCCCACCAGCAGCTCCGGCGCCGAGCGTGCCAGCCCGGCGTACTCCGCCCGGGCCAGCTCGACCAGGTCGTGCAGCCGGCGCGGCAACCGGGACACCTCGTCGCGGTCGAGCAGCCACGCGTCGAGCGCGTCGACCAGGCTCGACACCACCCCCGCCTGGCCGCGCTGGTGCAGTGCGAGGTCGGGGCGCAGCAGCACGAACCGGCGGTGCACGAACTTCAGCACCTGGACCTCGTGCCACTGGGCGGGCCGCAGCGAGACGTGCCCGGTGCGGGTGGACGGCGCGGCCAGCAGGAACACGCCGTCGACCAGGCGGGCCGTCCAATTCGCGGAAAACGCCGCCGTGGCCTGCTCCGCCTCGATCGAGCCGTCGAACTCGCCGGCCAGGAGCCCGTCGACCAGCTCCGCGCGCACCCGCGCGACCGCCGCGGCGAACGCCTCGTCGTCGACTATCCAGGCGTCCTTCGCGTGCATGCGGCGGCGGAGGCGTTCGAGCGAGCGGCCCGGGCGGCGCAGGTCCGCGTGCAGCGTCTCGTCGTCCAGCGACGCCAGCTCCCCCGCGTGCTCGAGCCACTCCCCCAGCTCCGCGGCGACCGGCGCGTGCTGCAGGACGCCGATGCGGTGGAAGTCCTGCAGGTCGTGGATGGCGTAGGCGATGTCGTCGGCGGTGTCCATCACGGACGCTTCGACCGTCTGCTGCCAGCTTTCGACGCGGCCCGCGAAGGCCGCGCGCGCCTGCTCGAAGTCGTCGAGTTCGGTGGCGTAGGCGGAGAACTTGGCCGCGCCGGTGCCCGGCAGGTCGCCCGGCTCGGCCGCCCCGCGCGGGGGCACCGCCAGCTCGGACGGGTGCGGCGCGGGGTGGTGCAGCCGCAGCCACGGGTACTTGAGGACGGCGGCGCGCACCGCGGCGGTCAGGTCCAGCCCGATCGCCGACGGCCCGCGCACGTCGGTCGTGGTGATGATCCGGAACGTCTGCGCGTTGCCCTCGAAGCCGTCGGCGAGGCCGAAGCGGTGGCGGGCGATCCGGTCGAGCGTCTGCTCCCCGAGGTGCCCGAACGGCGGGTGCCCGAGGTCGTGGGCGAGCGCGGCGGCCTCGGCGACGTCGGGGTCGCAGCCGCCGAGCTTGTCGGCCAGCCCGGCGTCCGGCCCGCTGGTGACGCGCTCGGCGATGGCCCGCGCGACCTGCGCGACCTTGAGGCTGTGGGTGAGCCGGTTGTGCAGCAGCCCGGCGCCGGCGGCGCTGACGACCTGCGTCACCCCGCCCAGCCGCGCGAAGAACGGCGACGCGGCGATCCGGTCGCGGTCGATCCGGAACGGGCTGGTCGCCAGGTCGGTGAACCCGCCGACGTTCGCCACGGGATCGCGCCGGGCCGTCCGCGGGTCGGTCTCCTGATCCATGCGCCCGACCTTATCCGCAGGTTCACCTGAACGGCGGGCAGGCGCGTGGGTACCCCGGAGGCATGTCCCGACGGATGGTCACGACACTGACGGCGCTCGCTTTCACCACGGCCGCGTGCGGCACCCCGCCCGGCGCACCCGGCACGACGACCTCGACCTCGACCTCGACAGCGACGACCTCGGCCTCGGCGACGGCGAAGCTGATCAAGGTCCCGGACGTCTCCGGCATGAACCACCAGGACGCCCAGAACGCGATGCAGCGCGCCGGCCTCTACAACCTGCGCGAGGTCGACGGCACCGGCCAGGGCCGGGCCCTGGTGATCGACCGCAACTGGCGCCAGACCGGCCAGGACCCGGCGCCCGGCACGGAGGTCCCCGCCGACGCGGTGATCACCCTGACCGCGGTCAAGTACGACGACCGTTAACCCTCCGGCGGAGTCGTGTACGCCTTCAGCGTGCGATCGGCCGCCGCGCGGGCCTGGGCCGGGTCCGCGCCCGCCGCGACGTCGGCCTCGTACCAGGCCTCGTTCGAAGCCGTCATGAAGCGGATGCCGTCGGCCGACATCATCCAGGCCATCGCCGCCTCCGGGTCGACGGCCGTGCCCGGCGCGGACAGGTGCAGGACCAGGCCGACCAGCGCCCCGTCCCAGCCGATGCCGACCGCGCCCGGGCCGAACTCGTCCCAGCGCTCGTCGACGTGCGCCACGTGCTCCAGCTCGAACCGCGTGCCCGCACCCTCCGGCGTCAGGCGGACCTCGATCCAGCTGACGTTGCCGCCGAACTCCCACGTCGCGGCGAAGCTCTTCGGCGGGTCGCAGCGCTCGACCGTGCCGCCCGCGTTGCCCTCCAGCTGGTACTTCCCGCCGACCTTCAGCTCCCCGCTGACCGGCAGGAACCAGCGCGGGATGCGCTCGGGGTTCGTGCAGGCGTCCCACAGGTCGTCGACATCGGTGTCGTAGACCTGGCTGATCGTGAGGACGCGGGCCTCCTTCCCCTCGAGCACCCGGTCGCCGAGCGTCCGGCGGACGGCGCTGATCTGGTGGCTGACGTCGATCACGAGCCTTCTCCTTCTTCGGTGTGGCGCCGGGCCCGCTTGCCCCGGGCGATTTCGGTGGCCAGCGCGTCCAGCGGTGGCGTCCAGTACCGGCGGAACCGGCCGAGCCAGTCGTCGACGTCCCGCAGCGGGGCGTGGCCGACCGCGTACAGCCGCCTCGTGCCGTCCTGGCGGACGACCGCGAAGCCGTTGTCCCGCAACACCTTCAGGTGCTGGGAGACGGCCGGCTGCGAGATGCCGAACTCGGCCTGGATCACCTCGGTCACCGCGCCGGCGGCCCGCTCGCCGTCGGCCAGCAACTCGAGGATCCGGCGGCGGACCGGGTCGCCGAGGACGTCGAACGCGTGCACCCGGCCAAGCTACAAGCTTCGACTTATATAAGTCAACACTGAAACAGCTACGCCGATGTGGGTAATCCCCGGTGAACATCAGCCGACATCGGTTCCGCTGCGCCGCGCGACCCGCGACGATCGGGGCCGTGAAGTCGCCACGCGCGGTCCGCTTCGCCTTCCAGCCGCTGTACAGCCTCCACACGGGAGGTGTCGTGGCGCACGAAGCGCTGGCCAGGCCCGGCCGCGGCACCGTCCCCGAACTGCTCGCGCAGGCGCGCCGCGACGGCCGGCTCGCCGAGGCCGATCTCGGGCTCGCGGTGGCCGCCGTCCGGCAGGACGCCGAAAACCCGACGTCGCTCTCCCTGCACCTGAACCTCTCCGCCCGCACCCTCGCCGCGCCGCCGGCGATGTACGACGACCTCCTCGAAGAGCTCGGCGACGCGGGCCGCCGCACCCGCGACGTCGTCCTGGAGATCGGGCCGCCGTTCGCGGCGCTGCCGGCCGGCCGCGCGCTCGCCGGCATGCGCGAGCTCACCGAACTCGGCTTCCGGCTCGCGCTCGACGGTCTCGGCCGCGGCGACCTGCCGCTGGGCCTGCTGGTCGAAGCGCCGGTCGACCTGGTGAAGCTCGACCGGACCGTGCTGCGCGGGCTGCCGGACGACCCGGCGTCGGCCGCGGTCGTCGAGGCGCTGCTGCACTACACGAACCGCACCGGCACGCGGCTCGTCGCGACCGGCGTGGAGACCGACGCGCAGCTCGACGCCGTGCGCGGCCTGGGCGTCCGGATCGCGCAGGGACACCTGCTCGCGCCGCCGACCGCCGCCGGGCCCGCGCCGGCCCTCCTCACGCGCGGCCGTCCCTCGGCCGGGGCGCCGGCACCGTGCGTCGGCGACTTCCTCCGCCCGGCGACGACCCTGCCGGAAACGGCGACGTGCGACGAAGTCCGCGCGGTGCTCGCGGCGGCGGACGCGCCTTCGGGCGTGGTCGGGGTGGACGAGCTGCACCGGCCGCGCTGGTCGGTCGACCGGACCCGGTTCCTCGTGGCGGTCACCGGCCCGTACGGGCACGCGCTGCACGCGAAGCGCCCGGCGGCCCGGCTCGCGGACACCCCGCACACGATCGAAGCCCGCGCCGGCGCGATGGAGTTCCTCGAGCTCGTCACCGACGCCGACTGGGGCCGCACGGGCGACGACGTGGTCGTGGTCGACGAGCTCGGCCGCTGCCTCGGCGTGGTGCTGGTGACCGAGGTGGTCCGCGGCGTGGCCGAGGCGAAGGTCGAGGCGGCCGCGGCGCTGAACCCGCTGACGCGCTTGCCGGGCAGCGACACGATCGCCCGTGACGTCGCCCGCCGCATCACGATCGGCGAGCCGTTCGTCGCGGCCTGGCTGGACATCGACAGCTTCAAGGCGATCAACGACACGGCGGGTTTCGCGGCGGGCGACAACCTGATCCGCGAGTTGGGCGCGGCACTGACCGAGCTGGCCGGCGGCCTGCGGCGGATGCGCGTGAGCCACGTGGGCGGTGACGACTTCCTGGTGGTGTGCGACGTCGACGAGATCGCCACGGTGGCGGGGGCGTTGCTGGACCGCGCGTGGTCGGCGGAGGGGCGGCCGGTGACGGTGTCGCTGGCGACACTGGTCTGCGCGAGCGGGGCGATCGGGTCGTACCACGAGGTTTCGCGGTTGCTGGCGCCGCTGAAGAAGCGCGCGAAGGCGGTGCCGGGGTCGAGCTGGGTGCTCAGCCGCCCGGGCGCGGAGCGGGTGGAAGTGCTGCGCGGCATCGGAACCCGCGGCCTGCAGGCTGCCGCGGGCTGACCCAAGCGGGGCCTGGGGCGCTCGGGGCCTGGGGCGCTCTCACTGCCAGTCGAGCGTCAGCTGCGCCTGGATCGCGACGGCGGCCCAGGTCACGTACTCCTCGTGCGGCCAGCCGCACACCTCCGTCAGGTGGTCGTAGGCCTCGTGGGACATGATCAGCCCGATCGCGTCGGCCAGACGGCCGACCGCCTCGCCTCCCGGCGCCAGCCCCGCCGCCGAGAGCCGGCCGGCGATCTCCGTGCGGCGCACCACCGCCAGCTGCGCACGGACCGCCGCCACCTCCGCGTCCGCCGCGGCCGCGGTCGTGAACGCGCGCCAGATCGGCAACGACCCGCGCACGCCCGCCGCCACCCGCGACACCACCGCCGGCAGGTCCGCCGGTCCGGCCGGGCCCGCTAAGGCGTCCAGGTTCATCGCGTCCGGGTCGCCCGCGAAGCCGGCGCGGAACGCGGCCAGCAGCAGCTGCGGCTTGCGGCCCGCCTGCGTCACCGTCTCCAGGCTCACTCCGGCCTCGGCCGCGATCTGCCGCATGCTCGTGCCCGCGTAGCCGCGCGAGGCGAACAACTTCCCCGCGGTCGCCACCACGTGCGCCCGGGTGCGCCGGGCGCGGGCCTCGCGCACCGGCGAGGCGTAACGGCGCCGCGGGCCTCCGGAATCCGGTATCGTCATCGCTATTGGATGGTACAGCGTATCGCCCAATGTCGGAGGGAGGGGCCATGACCCGGGTACTCGTCTGTGTGCAGCCCGCCCGCGGGCACGTCGGGCCGACCAAGCCGATCGTCGAGGCGCTGGTCGCCGCCGGGCACGAGGTCACCGTCGTCACCGGCGCGCGCTACCGGGAGACGTTCGAGAAGCTGGGCGCCGCCGTCGCACTCCTGCCCGGACCGGCCGACTTCGACGAGACCGACCTCGACGGCACGATCCCCGGCCGCGCCGGGCTGCGCGGGCTGAAACTCGCGCGGTTCGAACTGACCCACTTCGTCCGCGCGATGCCCCACCAGCTGAGCGTCATCGACGCCCACGATGCCGACGTCGTGTTGTGCGACCCGCTGATGATGGCCGGGCTGGCCCTGGTCCGGCGCGACCGGCGGCCACGCCTGCTGACGCTGGGGTTCCTGCCGTTCATGCCGCCGGTGCCGACCGGCCCGCCCGGGCACCCCCTGCGCGGCGCGCTCCTCAAGACGCTCGTGCCGTGGGTGACCGGGCCCGCGCAGAAACTGGCGGGAGACCTGCTCGGCGGCGACCTGGGCATGCTCTTCACGGACTGGCCCCTGCACAGCGACGGCGTGCTCCAGATGACCTGCCCGGGCTTCGAGTACCCGCGCCCCGGGGTGCCGCTGCACTTCATCGGGCCGACGACGGTCAGCGCGGCGAGCGAGCACCCGCGGCCGCCGTGGTGGGCCGACCTGGACGCCGGCCGGCCGGTGGTGCACGTGACCCAGGGTACGGTCGCGAACGACGACCTCGGCCGGCTCGTCGAGCCCACCATCGAGGCGCTGGCCGATGAGGACGTCCTGGTCGTCGCGACGACGTGCGGCGCGCCCCTGCGGCCCGGCCCGCTGCCGGGCAACGTCCGGGTGGCCGGGTTCCTGCCCTACGACGAACTGCTCCCCCGCTGCGCCGCCGTGGTCAGCAACGGCGGGTACGGCGGCGTCAACCACGCCCTCCGCTACGGCGTGCCGCTGGTCGTGGTCGGGGCGAGCGAGGACAAGCGCGAAGTCGCCGCCCGGGTCACCTGGTCCGGGGCCGGCATCGGCCGCGCCCGCCCCTCGGCCTCGCCGCGGACGCTGCGGCGGGCCGTCCGCACCGTCCTCGACGACCCGCGCTACCGCGAGCGGGCCCGGGAACTGGCCGCGGAGATGGCCGCCGGGCCGACGATGGACGAAGTGGTGCAGCTCATCACCGCCCCTGCCGCGGCTTGTCGTGAGTGGTAAGGCGGGTTCTAACCCGCCTTACCACTCACGAGCCGTGCGCCGACAGGTAACTCGCGAACCGCTCGTCGACCTCCTCGGCCGTCAAGCCGAAGTCCGCGAGGCTGTACCGGTGCACCGGTTTCCGCTCCCCCGTCCGGCTCGCCCCGTGCACCGCCGTCATCGCCGCCCGCGCCTCCGGGGTGAACTCCAGTCCGAAGTGGTCGTACACAGTGGACACCGTGCCGATCGGGTCCGCGACGAAGTCCTCGTAGCGGACGTCGCAGAACTGTGCCGGGTCGTGGCGCGCGCGGGCCCAGCCGAACTCGTCGGCTCCGCGTGCCCACAGGTCGAGCTGGCCGCGCCCGATCACTTCGCCCCGGAACTTCGCGGACCAGCCGTCCGCGGCCTTCTCGGCCAGGCTGCACATCGACGCCATGATCGTGCTCGGCGCCCGGTGCGTCTGGATCACCAGCGCGTCCGGGTAGTTCGCCATCAGCGCGTCCAGCGCGAAGAGGTGGCTGGGGTTCTTGAGCACCCAGCGCTTGCCCGCGTCCGGCAGCCCGATCAGCTGCAGGTTGCGCTTGTGGCGGGCGTAGGCGTCGGTCCAGTCCTGCTTGGCCAGCCAGCGCGAGTACCGCGGCAGGTGCGCGAGGCATTCGAAGGACACCGACCGCATCGACTGGCGCAGCAGCTGCCAGCACTCCTCCACCTGGTCGGCGGACATGTGGTGCACGCCCATGAACTCCGGGTGCTCGACGTGGTGGCGTTCGTAGCCGGCCTGGATCCCCCGGAAGATCGGGTTGCCCGCCCACGACGACCGCGGCGGCCGCGGCTGCGGGACCTCGGCGAGCCACACTTCGAGGCCCTGGTGCGCGGGGTCCTCGGCGAGCAGCCGGTGCAGCGCGGTCGTGCCGGTGCGCGGCAGCCCGGTGACGAAGATCGGCCGCTCCAGGCGGACGTCCGCGTACTCCGGGTGCTGCTTCCACGACGCCTCGCTGAGCAGCCGCGCCACGAGCGCGCCGCGCAGCATCGCCCGGTGCACCTTGTTGCCGTACGGCGTCAGTTCTTCGTCCGCCTCGTACGACTCCAGCAGCACGCGCAGGCCCTCGAGGTACTCGTCGGCGCCGAAGTCGTCGAGCCCGGTGAGCTTCGACGCCGAGGCGTGCAGGTCCTCGGCGGTGCCCACGTCTTCGCGGCCGGGAAGCATCGATCCTCCTAGTGGTGGTACTCGCCGCCGTTGACGTCGAGGCACTGCCCGGTGATCGCGCGCGCCATCGGCGAGGCGAGGAAGACCACCGCATCGGCGATCTCGTCGGGCTCCGGCAGCTTGCGCAGGTCTGTTGTGGACGCGGTCTCGGCGTAGACTTCTTCGGGCGTGATGCCGCGTTGCTTCGCCAGGTAGGCGAAGTACCACTGGAGGTTCGGTCCCCAGATGTACCCGGGCGCCACGGTGTTGACGCGCACGCCGTCCGGCCCCAGCTCGCTGGCCAGGCTCTGGGACAGCGAAAGCAGCGCCGACTTCGCCATCTTGTAGGCGCCGAACGTGCGCCGCGAGTGCCGCAGCACGGCGGAGTTGATCATCACCAGCGAGCCCTTGCTCTCCTTGAGCGCGGGCAGGAACAGCCGGGTCAGCCGGAGCACGGAGATGGCCGCGGTCTCGAAGCCCGCGCGGACGGCGTCGAACTCCACCTCGGCCAGGTCGGTCAGCGGCGGGACGGCGAAGGCGTTGTGCACCACCGTGTCCACCCGGCCGAACGCCTCGACGGCCTCGCTCACCAGGTTCGCGGCGGAGTCCGCGTCGTCGATGTCGGTGCGGACCGCGACCGCCCGGCGGCCGAGGTCGGTCACCTCCTTCGCGACCTCGCCGAGCCGTGACTCGGTGCGCGCGGCGAGCACGACGTCCGCGCCCGCCTGCGCGCTGCGCACGGCGATCGACCGGCCGAGCCCGGGCCCGATCCCCGAGACGACGACCACCTTGCCCTGCAGCACGTTCTCCACGTTCACCCCAGCATCCGGGCGGCGACGGCGTCCTGCCGGGCCGCGATCCTCGCCGTCCACTGCTCCGGCGTCACGCGCGCTTCGGCGTGGTAGGGCAGCCGGTCGGGCAGTTCGTCGGTCTTGACCACCTCCACGACCGGGCCGTCGTCCGGGCCGAGGTCGCGGGCGAGCCGCTGCCAGCGGATCTGCACGTACCCGCGCTCGTGCCCGGTCAGCTCGAGCCAGTTCGCCAGGCCGGGGTCGCGCTCGGCGAGCACGAACCGGATCTTGCCGTCCGGGTCGACGCGGGCCTGGTCGGCGGTGAGGCTCGTCTGGTGGTTGATGTAGTCGAGCGAGACGTACCAGAGGCTGCCGAGCTGGATGCCCTGGTACGGCACGTCCGCGCAGCGCGGCACGGTGACGATCATCGCCTCTTCGGCGCCGAGCTCGTAGTGCCCGGCCGAGGAGAACTGGGTGGTGAGCCCGCCCGGCGTCGAGCGCGGCTCGGTCATCGTGTTCACCGGCAGGTTGTCGTAGAACCACTTCGGGAAGGCCAGGAACGTCTTGAGCCGGCTCAGCAGGATCTTGCCGGTGACGCCGAAGCGCTTGGCCAGCGCGGAACGGTCCGGCACCGGCGGCGCCTGACCCGCGGTGTCGACGCACTGGATGCGGATCTCGCCACGGCGTTCGGTGGCCCAGTCGCTGTGGACCTCGCGGACCACGAGCATCGACGAGCCCTCGCCGAGGACGAAGTAGTTCGGCCCCGGGTTCTCGCGAGCCGGGCCGAACCGCAGCTCGAAGCGGCCGTCCGGGCCGATCTCGATCGCCCGGTCGTCGAACGCGGCGAGGCTGTCGGGCACCTCCACCGGCGAGTAGTCGCCGTTGAGGACCTGGAAGCTCAGGTCGGCGGTGGTGCCGCGGACCCCGGTGACCAGGTACTCGCGGTCGGCGCGGATGTTCGCGTTGAAGTACAGCGTGTCCGGGTTGTCCAGGCCCATCTTCGTGTAGGGCCCGGTGGACGCGGTGAAGTACGGGAAGTCGCGCTGGTAGGCCCAGGCCATCTGCAGCGACGCCCGGATGCTGCCCGCGAGGTAGTCGTAGCCCTCGAGCAGGCCCTGCTCGGTCTGCGCCGGCGGGGCTTCGGCGATCAGCTTTTCGGCCTCGACGATGGCGTCGGCGAACGACCGGGTCAACGAGAACTCGTTCTCGATCATGCCGGGACGGCCCAGCGGTTGGCGATCAGCTTGAAGCCCGGGATGGCGTCGAACGACGTCATCGACTCGTAGGTCCGGACGTACCCGATGTGCGACATCCGCCAGACGCCGTCGCTCTCGCGGCGGTAGGTGTCTTCGTAGAACGCGGCGCCTTCGATGATCACCTTGTGCTCGGGCACGATCACCCGGTCGGTGAACGACCACCGCCCGGTCGCGGTGTCGCCGTCGACGTCGATTTCCGGCTGAGCCGCGTGGTGCACGGTGATGATGCCGTTACCGAGGCTCTGAGTGAGGAATCCGACGATGGCGTCGCGGCCTTCGAACTGCTTCCCGTCCCCGCCCACGGCGTGCGTCCCGTAGTTCGCCGTGGCGTCGGCGGTGAACGTGTCCGCCACCTCGTCCCACAGTTTCAGGTCCACTCCGCGCAGGTACCGGTACTTCAGCCGCTTGATCTCTTCGAGTACGACCAGGTCCATGCCCCCAGGGTCCCCCACCGCTTGACCGATGACAAGAACATGTTCTACTTTTTTCCGGTGTCCGTGACCTCGTACGAGCTCTCGCACCTGGCCGCGCTCGAAGCGGAGGCCGTGCACGTCTTCCGCGAAGTCGCGGCGACCTTCGAGCGCCCCGTCCTGTTGTTCTCCGGCGGCAAGGACTCGGTGGTGATGCTGCACGCCGCCGCGAAGGCGTTCTGGCCCGCGCCCCTGCCGTTCCCCGTGTTGCACGTCGACACCGGCCACAACTTCGACGAGGTGCTGCGGTTCCGCGACGAGACCGTCGCCGCTCTCGGCCTGCGCCTGGAGGTGGCGAGCGTGCAGGACGACCTCGACGCCGGCCGCGTCGTCGAGGAGACCGGGCCGCGGGCCAGCCGCAACCGGCTGCAGACGGTGACGCTGCTGCGGGCGATCCGCGAGGGCGGCTTCGACGCCGTGTTCGGCGGCGCCCGCCGCGACGAGGAGAAAGCCCGCGCCAAGGAGCGCGTGTTCAGCTTCCGCGACGAGCACGGCCAGTGGGACCCGCGGGCGCAGCGCCCGGAGCTGTGGAACCTCTACAACGGGCGACACCGGCGCGGCGAGCACATCCGCGTCTTCCCGCTGTCGAACTGGACCGAGCTGGACATCTGGCAGTACGTCCGGGACGAGCGGATCGCGCTGCCGCCGCTGTACTACGCGCACAAGCGGTCCGTGGTCCAGCGCGACGGCATGCTGCTGGCGGCCACCCGGTTCCTGTCCCTTTTGGACGGTGAGACGCCCTACGAGGCGACCGTGCGCTTCCGGACCGTCGGCGACGCCACGTGCACCGGCTGCGTCGAGTCCTCGGCGGCGACACCGTCCGAAGTGGTCGCCGAGGTGGCCGCCACCCGCGTCACCGAACGCGGGGCGACTCGGGCCGATGACCGGATTTCCGAAGCAGGCATGGAAGACCGCAAGCGGGAAGGCTACTTCTGATGCAGCTGCTGAGGATCGCCACGGCGGGAAGCGTGGACGACGGGAAGTCCACGCTGATCGGCCGGCTGCTGTTCGACTCGAAGGCGATCTTCACCGACCAGCTCGCCGCCGTCGAACGCGCCAGCCGCGATCGCGGCGAGGACTACCCGGACCTCGCCCTGCTCACCGACGGGCTGCGGGCCGAGCGCGAGCAGGGCATCACCATCGACGTCGCCCACCGCTACTTCGCCACACCACGACGGAAGTTCATCATCGCGGACACGCCGGGGCACCTGCAGTACACGCGGAACATGGTGACCGGTGCCTCGACTGCCGACCTGGCGCTAGTCCTCGTCGACGCGCGCAAGGGCGTGCTGGAGCAGTCGCGGCGGCACGCGTTCCTGGCGTCACTGCTCGGGATCGGGCACCTCGTGGTGTGCGTGAACAAGATGGACCTCGTCGGGTGGTCGCAGGAGCGGTTCGACGAGATCCGCGAAGACTTCCGCCGGTTCGCGATGAAACTCGACGTCGCCGACCTGACGTTCGTGCCGGTCTCGGCGCTGCACGGCGACAACGTCGTCCACCGCAGCGCGAGCATGCCCTGGTACGAAGGTACTTCGCTGCTGCACCAGCTCGAGGAGGTGCACGTCGCCTCCGACCGCAACCTCATCGACGCGCGGTTCCCGGTGCAGTACGTGATCCGCCGGTCCGACTTCCGCGGCTACGCGGGCACCATCGCGGGCGGGGTGTTCAAGCCGGGTGACGAGGTCGTGGCCCTGCCGTCGGGGTTCACGTCGAAGGTGCGCGCGGTCTGGGGACCCGGCGGACAGCCCCTCGATGAGGCGTTCACCGGCCAGGCGGTGGCCGTGGAGCTGGCCGACGACCTCGATCTCGGCCGCGGGGCCATGCTGTGCCGCCCGGGCAACCGCGCGGAGTCGGCCCGCGAGGTCGACGCCCTGGTCTGCTGGTTCTCCGAGCGCGCCGCGCTGACGCCGGGCGCGACGTACGCGGTGCGGCACACGACCACCGAAACGCGGGGCACGGTGGAGCGGCTGGAATACCGCCTCGACGTCACCACCCTGCACCGCGACGAGACGGCGGAAGCGCTGTCCTTGAACGACATCGGCCGCATCCGGCTGCGCACGCGTTCGCCGCTGCTGTTCGACCCGTACCGCCGCAACCGGGCCACCGGCGGCTTCCTGCTAGTCGACGAGCACACCGGCGACACGGTCGCGGCGGGCATGATCACCGGCGCACCGGTGTCCCCGGTCGTCTGGCACACCGCGGCGGTGCGGCGCGAAGACCGCCCGACCCGCGGCGCGACCGTGTGGCTCACCGGGCTTTCGGCGTCGGGCAAGTCCTCGGTGGCGGTCGAGCTGGAACGCCGCCTGGTCGCGGCGGGCCGCCCGGCCTACCTGCTCGACGGCGACAACCTGCGCCACGGGCTCAATGCCGGGCTGGGATTCAGCCCCGAAGACCGGGCGGAGAACGTCCGGCGCGTGGCGGAGGTGGCCCGCCTGTTCGCGGACGCGGGCGTGGTCGCGATCGCGTCGCTGATCAGCCCGTACTCGGAGGACCGGGCCCGGGCCCGGACGATCCACGACGGGCTGCCGTTCGTGGAGGTCTTCGTCGACACGCCCCTGGAGGTCTGCGAAGCCCGCGACCCGAAGGGCATGTACGCGAAGGCGCGCGCCGGGGAGATCACCGGGTTCACCGGCATCGACGCCCCCTACGAGCGCCCCGCGTCGCCGGACCTGGTGCTGCGCCCGGGAGACGGCGACCCGGCCGCGATGGCGGCGGCGATCCAGGCCCTCCTGGACGACCTCGGCTGAAATTCCGTTGCCCACACCCTTAGGGTGGGCTGCATGACGTCGGTCAGGCAGGTCCAGATCACCTTCGACTGCGCGGAACCCGAGCGCGTCGCCCGGTTCTGGTGCGAGGTGCTCGGGTACGAGCTGCACAGCTCGGGCCTCGCTTGCAGTGATCCCACGGGCGTGGGCCCGCGCCTGTACTTCCAGCGCGTTCCGGAAGGCAAGGTCGCCAAGAACCGGGTGCACCTCGACGTCCGGGTCGGCACCGGGCTCGTCGGTGAAGAGCGCCTCGCCGCGCTCGAGGCCGAGTGCGCACGGCTGGTCCCGCTCGGCGCGGTCCGCGGGCAGCTCCTGCTCGCCGACGAGGACAACGAATCGTGCCTCAACATGCAGGACGTCGAGGGCAACGAGTTCTGCTTGGACTGAGCCTGTGGCGGGTCGACTCCAGCGCGGTCCGGGCGCGACCCGGCCGGTCCCTGGGCGGACCGACACTTCGCTGTCGACGGACGCTGTCTGCCGATGCGATTCCTGCCCACCCGGGCCAAGCCGCGAGACGACCCGCAGCTAGTTCCACTGCTGGACGGCATCAGCGTCGCCCGGATCGGGCCAGGCCGAATTCGCCATCACCACCATCGTCTTCTGGCGCCGATGACTTACCGGACTGAGCCCTACCCGGCTTCCAGGACGAAGAAGAGGAAGCTCGGGAAAGTGTCCAGGATTTCGAAGTCGCCGGGGAACAGCTCGCGCGCGGCCGGCACCGGGTGCGGTTCGCTGACGACGGCGATCCGGAAGCCCGCCGCGGTGAACGCGTCGGTCATCGCGTGCAGCGGCTTGTTCCAGAAGGTCATCCGGGCTTTCTCGCCGTGGAGCTCGAACTCGTCGGTCCAGGTGTAGGCCTCGAAGTAGTCGGGCCGGGGACCCTCGTGGCGGTGCGTCAGGTTGACCATCATCGGGTGGTTGACCGAGGCGATGAGCCGGCCACCGGGCTTCAGGACGCGCCGCAGCTCGGCGAGCACCGGGTCCCAGTCCCGCAGGTAGTGCAGCACCAGGGACGCCACGACGTCGTCGAACTCGCCGTCGGCAAAGGGCAGCGGGCCGGCCAGGTCGGCGACCCGCAGGTCCGCGCCGTCGCCGAGCAGCCGCCGGGCGTGCGCCAGCATTTCGGCGCTCTGGTCGATCCCGGTCACGACCGCGCCCTGCTCCCGCAGCGCCGCGAACAGCGGGCCGGAGCCACAGCCGGCGTCGAGGATCCGCCGTCCGGTCGCGTCGCCGACGAGCGCCAGGGTCGCGGGCCGTTCGTAATAGGCGTTCATCAGGCTGTGTTCGTTCTCGGCCGTGTACGCCTCGGCGAAGTCGTCGTATGCGGCAGTCATGCGGCCCATAGTGCCCGAATCAGCGCGACGGCGTCACGAAGCCCGAGTCGTACGCCCGGATCACCGCCTGGGTGCGATCCCGCGCGCCGAGCTTCGCCAGCACGTTGCCCACGTGGGTCTTCACCGTCTGCACCCCCACGTACAGCTCGCCCGCGATCTCCACATTGGACAGTCCGGCGGCCACCAGCCGCAGCACGTCCCGCTCGCGTTCGGTCAGCCCGGCCGAGGCCAGGCCGTCACCGGCCGGGCCGGGGGCGCGCTGGGCGGCCAGCCGGCGGATCGCCGCCGGGAACAGCAGCGATTCACCGGCCACGACGGTCCGGATCGCCGCGACGATCTCCTCCGGCCGGGCGCGCTTGAGCAGGAAGCCGCTGGCTCCCGCGACGAGGGCGTCGTAGACGTAGTCGTCGTTTTCGAAGGTGGTCACCACGATCACCTTCGGCGGCTCGTCCACAGTGGACATCAGGTGGGTGGTGGCGCGGATGCCGTCCACCGCGGGCATCCGCACGTCCATCAGCACGACGTCGGGACGCAGCCGGGCCACCAGCCCGGGCACCTCGGCGCCGTCGGCTGCCTCGCCGGCCACGCTCAGGCCGGCCTCGCTGTCGATGATCGCCCGGAGCCCGGCCCGGATCAGCGGTTCGTCGTCGACCAGCAGCACGCGCACGCTCATCGCCCGTTCCCCCACGGCACCCGCACCACGACCTCCCACTGCCCGTCCACCGGCCCGGCCGACAGCTCACCGCCGAGCACCGCCACCCGCTCGGCCATCCCGCGCAGGCCCCGGCCGCCCCCGGCCCGGCGCGGAGCGCTCCCCAGCGGGTTCGCGACCCGCGCGCGGAGCTCGTGCGCCGCGACACCGACGACCACCGTCACCGGGACCCTACCGGCGTGGCGCACCGCGTTGGTCAGGCATTCCTGCAGGATCCGGTACACCTCGCGGGACACCACCGGCGGCACGGCGGCCAAGTCGCCGCCGAGGTCGGCGGTGACGTCGGTGCCGGCGAGCCGGGTCGTTTCGAGCAGGGCGGGCAGCGCGGCGAGCGTCGGCAGCGGCGTCCGGCCGGCCGCCTCCTCCCGCAGCAGGCCGAGGACGTGGTCGAGGTCATCGAGCGCGGTGCGGGCGGCCTCCTCGATGGCGCCGAGCGCCCGCTCGGTGAAGTCCGGGTCGGTGCGCAGCGTCCGCCGGGCGGCGCCCGCCTGGACGGTGACGACGCTCAGCGCGTGCCCGACCGAGTCGTGCAGCTCCCTGGCCAGGCGGTTGCGTTCGGCGAGCTGCTCGGTCCGCCGTTCGAGCCGGGCGATCCGGTCGGCGGCGGTGGCCCCGAGCAGCCCGGTCGCGGCCCGGCGCAGCAGCCCGCCGGCCACGCTGACGGCGTAGATCAGCAGGACCAGGCCGAGCAGGAGGACCACCGGCAGCCAGACCGAGGCCTAGCCCACCGGCACGGTGACGGCGTCGCCCTCGCCGGTCTGGAAGAGCTGCCCGGTGAACACGGCGCTGATCGACAGCCCGAGCGCGACGGGGGCGGCGAGGCTGAAGAAGCTGACGACGAACCCGGCGCCCACGTGCAGGACGAACATCGCCGCGGCGCGCAGCCGGCCCCGGCGGGTGTGCGGTTTCGCGGGCGCGTCCGGCACCGGGTCGTCGAGCAGCTCGCGGACCGCGGTGGACTCCAGGACGTGGACGGCGGGCAGGAACGCCGTCCCGGCCAGGACGGCCAGGGTGAGCAGGCCGCCGACGAGAATGGCCCGGTCCGGCGTGGTGACGAACGGCAGCAGCGACGGCACGGCGACCGCGGAGAACAACAGGTAGGGCACGCTGATGGCGCCGCCGAGGACGAGGTAGACCCACCGGCGGTAGGTCGCCTTGCTCGTCAGGGGCCCGAAGATGCGCACCGGCCGATCTTCGCAGCCCGGCACCCGGGCGCGCCTCCCTCTCGCGGTGGAACCGCCTCACCCCTCGCCGTCGGACGGCGTCACCACGGTGCGGCGGAAGTGGTTGAAGATGACGGAGGTCCGGACGTCGACGATCTCCCGGCGCTGGGTCAGCCGGTCGAGGACGAACCCGCTCAGCTGGTCGTTGTCGGCGACCGCGATGTGCAGCAGGAAGTCGTCACTGCCGGACATGACGAACACCGAGAGCACCTCGGGCAGGCCGGTCACGAAGGCGCGGAAGGACTCGATCACGGCCCGGTCGGGCGGCCGCAGCCGCACGGCGACCATCGCCTGCACGGGCCGGCCGATCTTCTTCAGGTCGACGTCGACGGTGTGCCCGCGCACAATCCCGCGCCGGGTGAGGTCCCGCACCCGTTCGAGGCAGGTGGACTGCGCGATGTGCAGGCGGCGGGCGAGCTCCTTGTTGGTCTGCTTGGCGTCCTCCTGGAGGAGGGTCAGCAGGGCCGTGTCAAGTTCGTCCATCGAGCTCTTGCTCTCGGTTTCTCATCGTTAGATTCGACATTTCGCGGTGCTACCGAATCTTACACGGCGTTCGTCGTCTTGGCGCTGACTGTTGTTTACCGTCGGCGCCATGATCACCGATTCACCTCGTGTGGGCTTGTCCGTGTCCGCCGTCCTGGGCGCGGCGCTGATCTGGAGCAGTTCGTTCGCGGTCACCAAGGTGGCGCTGGCGGAGATCCCGCCGATGACGCTGGGCTCCCTGCGGTTCGTGCTGGCGGCGGCGGTCCTGGGCGTGGCGGTGCACACGGGCCCCGACCGCCGTCGGCTGCCCTCCCCCCGGCAGCGGCTGACCATCGGCGCCGCGGGTCTGCTGGGGATCACGGCGTACTTCGCGCTGGAGAACGTCGGCGTCGACCTGGCGACGGCGTCCGACGCGACGCTGATCGTCGCTTCGTACCCGATTTTGACGCTGGTCCTGTCCGGCCGCGCGGCCTTCTCCCCCGCCCGGCTGACGGGCATGCTGGTGGCGGTCGCGGGCGTGTGGCTGGTGGTCCGGGGGCAGCCGGGCGGCTCCCACTCCCTGTGGGGCGACCTGTTCCTCATCGCGGGCGGAGTGGTCTGGGCGGCCTACAACATCCTGGCGCGGCGGGACGGCTCCGGCGCTTCGCCGATCGTGGTGACGTACTACCAGACCCTCGCGGGCGCGGGCGGGTTCGTACTGCTGTCACTGTCCGAAGTGGACCGGTGGAGCGTGCCCAGCGGGGGAACCGTGCTGCGGATCGGGTTCCTGGCCGGATTGTGCTCGGTGGCGGCGTTCCTGCTGTACAACCACGGGCTCCGGGGCCTCGAACCGAGTGTCGCGGTGAACCTGCTGAACGTCGTGCCGGTGGCGGGCCTGGTCTGGGCGGTCGTGCTGGCCGGGGAGACGCTCACGATCACCCAGGTGCTCGGCGGCGCGGTCGTCATCGCCGGCGTCACCCTGGGCCTGCGCCGGAAACCGGCGATGTGAAGCGCTATCGCTTGAGCTCCATCACATCCGAAAGAGCTTCGGCGTTCTCTCCGGGGAACAACTGCTTGATCCCGGCGATCGCGATGAGCCGGTTGCGCGTCTCGGCGTCGTCGAGCAAGTCGAGAACTTCGAGTGCTCGCTGGAGGTTGTCGCTCTCTTTGAGATTGTCACCCGCCTTCTCGAACCAGGTACTGGCGCGCTGGTCCGCGACATCGGAGCGCTGATACAGGAGCGCCGCGATCGACGTGTTCACCACGCCGGCCACACCGGAGACGATCGACGCGTCCAAACTGGCGAAGTACGCCATGACCGCACCGGTCAGAATGGTCGCGAAGCCCATCGCGCCCAGCACGAGGCTGAACCAGAAGGCGATCTTCGACCGACTCAGCGCCTCATCGGCATAACGGGTGTACCGGTTGACGTCACGGGACGCTGAATCAACGGCATTCGCGACGATTTCCGCCGCCACGCTCTTCAGGCGAACCCGCTCGGCCCCCGGCGTGCCGGGCGATTCTCCGAGATCATCGGAAACCGGCCGGTCTCGCTCATCGGCGGCGGAAAGGCGCTTCGACGTCCAGAGCTGCGCATTTTCCTTCGCTTCCGAGACCTTGCTCGCGGCTTGCTCGCGGAGTTCGATGCCGACCTGACTCTGCAGGTCGCTGTCGCGGCTCCGAGTCCGTGCGACGAAGTAAGATGTCACGAATACGAGAAGTGTCGCCGCCACGGGAACTACCGGGGACAAGAGTACGGATAAGTTCATGTCCCTCCCCCTCGACCGGGCTCACGCTTTGATGACGGTAGGTCGCTCCGGCGTGATCCGCTGTTACACGGCAAGCGGTGGCCTCCGGCGCACCGGAGGCCACCACGAACCGGCTCAGTAAGCGACCGCGCGGCTCTCGGCCGCGGCCACCAGCCCGTTCACCCACAACGACTGCACCTTCGCCGCCTCGGCCGCCGACGGCTTGGCGTTCTTGCACGCCGTGCCCGGGCCGTGGCCCGACATCAGCTCCGTGCACGGGCCGCTGTAGTGGTCCGGCAGGCCCAGGTTGTGCCCCAGCTCGTGCGCCGCGATGCGGGTCGGGTCGAAGCCCTCCGCCACCTGGCTCGTGTCCAGGTAGATCTGGCCGCGGCCGTGGCCGTTGGTGTTCGTGTACGAGCCGCCGCTGTGGATCTCGTGAAATACGATCGTGGCGCTCGTGTTCCGCTTGACCAGCTTCACGTCGGTGACGGCGGCATTCCAGTTGGCCGCGCCCTGGTCGATCTGGGCGAGGTAGTCCGGGGCGCCCGACGAGCTGTAGTACAGCGTCGTGACCGCGGCCGCCGAGGCGGCCGGGGCGGTGGCCAGGCCCAGGCCGAGCGGGGCCGCGAGGGCCGTGGCCAACGCCACGACCCGGCCGATCACGCGTCCGTTCATCGTGTCTCCTTCGTCCGGTTCAGGAAGCACTTCACCGTGGTTCGCGCGATCAGGTTAGAAGGCAACCATCGCCGGGGCCACGGCCGAAAGTCGTTCCCCCACGGGAGGGAGAGCCCTCCCGCCGCCGCGTGAGCCGCCGGTGGCGGCCGCCGTGGTCTGCTCGGTCCCGGCGAAAGGGAACCGATGGACATCCTGCTGGGCCTGCTGACCCTCCCCCTGTACGTGCTCCTGCTGTGGCCGCTCGTCGCCGCGGCCCGGCGCGTGCTCGGCGTCCGGATCGGTGCCGTGCGCGCCCTGTGCGCCGCCGCGTTCGGGTGGCTCGTCGCCGGCGGCATCGCGCAGGCGTTCCCCGGTTCGCTGCTGCGCCACGGCGGCGCGGCGATCGGCCTGCTGATCCCGTTGGCGGGCAGCGCTTTCCTCGCGACCCTGATCTTCCTGTTCGTCGTGGAGATGGCGCTGCCGCACGGCGTCGGGCTCGGCCGGCTGCGCGGCCGGTTTTCTCGCGCCCGCCGGTACGCCCAGATCAGCCGGATCGCGGTCAAGCACGGCCTCGGCCGCTACCTCACCGGCCGGCGCGAACCCGGCCTCGCGCGGGGGCGGCACGCCAAGCTCGCGCGCTCCCTGCGCCGCGCGCTGGAGGAGGGCGGGGTGACGTTCGTGAAGCTCGGCCAGCTGCTCTCCACCCGCGCGGACCTGCTGCCCCCGGTGTTCGCCGACGAGCTCGCCAAGCTCCAGGACCAGGTCGCACCCGCCCGCGCCGACGCCGTGTGGGCCCTGCTGGCCGACGAACTCGGCGGCTCCCCCGACGACGTCTTCGCCGAGTTCGACCCCGAACCGCTGGCCGCCGCGTCGGTCGCGCAGGTCTACCGCGCGAAGCTGCGCAGCGGCGAGGACGTCGTGGTCAAGGTGCAGCGGCCGGGGGTGCGGGAGCAGGCCGAACGCGACATCGCCATCGTCCGGCGCGTCGCCGCGGCCTTGGAGGACCGCGCGGACTGGGCGCGGTCGCTCGGCGTCGCCGAACTGGCCGACGGGTTCGCCGCCGCGCTGGCCGAGGAGCTCGACTTCACCATCGAAGCCCGCAACATCAGCGCCATCGCGGCCACCGGCTCCCCGGACGTCGGGCTGCCGAAGGTCCACAAGGGACTCTCCACCGATCGCGTGCTGGTCATGTCCCGGCTGACCGGCCGGCCGCTCACCGCGGCGAAGGACACGCTGCCCGCGGCCGAGCGCAAGCGGCTGGCGCGCTCGCTCCTTCGCTGCCTGCTCGACCAGGTGATGATCGGCGGCGTCTTCCACGCCGACCCCCACCCGGGCAACCTCATGCTGCTGGGTGACGGCCGCCTCGGCCTGCTCGACTTCGGCTCGGTCGGCCTGCTCGACAGCGGGCTGCGCGGCGGCCTGCAGAACCTCCTGCTCGCCCTGGACCGCGGCGACCCGGCGGGCCTGCGCGACGGGCTCCTCGAAATCGTCGACCGCACCGGCGAAATCGACGAACAGCGCCTCGAACGCGCCCTCGGCGCCCTGGTCGCCCGGCACTTCGGCCCCGGCCGCACGCCGGACCTCGACCTGTTCACCGGCCTGTTCCGCGTGGTCGCGGACTTCCGGCTCAGCGTGCCGCCGCCGGTGGCCGCGGTGTTCCGCGCGCTGGCCACGGTCGAGGGCACGCTGGCCGCGCTGGATCCCGGCTTCGACGTCGTCGCCGAGTCCCGCGCGTTCGCCGTCGAGCAGGTCGGCGCCGGGCTGCGGCCGGGCTCGCTCGGCCGCACTGCGGTCGGCGAGCTGACGGCGCTGCTGCCGGTGCTGCGACGCATCCCCCGCCGCATCGACCGGATCGGCGCGGCCGTGGAGGAGGGCCGGCTGTCGGTGAACGTCCGGCTGTTCTCCGACGAACGCGACCGCGACGTCGTCACCGGCCTGGTCCACGAAGCCCTGCTGGCCTTCGTCGGCGCGGCCACCGGTCTGATGGCGGTGTTCCTGCTGACCGGTTCGGGCGGGCCGCGCATCGCCGCGGACCTGACGCTGCACCAGGTGTTCGGCTACAACCTGCTGGTGATCAGTGCCCTGGTGGGCCTGCGGCTGCTCTTCGTCGTCTTCCGGCGGTCCGGACGAGCGTCACGATCAGCCCGATGAAACCGGCGAAGAACAGGACGGCGCCGCCGAGCAGCCACCAGCGCAGCGCGGGGTACATCCGGTCTTCGAACGGCGCGCCCGGCAGGCCCGCGTCGGTGAAGGCGGTGGTGCGCGGCAGTGGCGCCGGGCGGAAGGCACTGCCGGTGCCGACCACGAAGCCGGTGACCGCGGAAAGCGGCACGACGCCGAGGAAGCGCGAATCGCGGGCCCTGCCCCGCTCGTCCCCGAGCAGGAACACCTGGCCGTCGTGCATGCGCACGAGGTACGGCAGGGCGGCCGCCGCGTCGTGCGCGTACTCGTCCTGGCTGAGGTAGGTCTCGGTGATCGGCCGGCCGTCCACCGACAGCCGCCCCTCGGTGCAGCAGGCGACGACGTCCCCGGCGACCGCGACGACCCGGAAGACACTCGGCCCGGAACTGTCCGGGTGGGCGAACGCCCCACGATCGAACATGACCACGTCCCCGCGGTGGACCTCTTCGCCACCGCGGGCGCGCACCACGACCTCGCCGCCGGGCTTGAGCGCCGGGCTCATCGCCGGACCCGGAACCCGGTAGGCCCGGTAGCTCAAGAACCCTGTGCCCACCCCGGCCACCGTCACACCGAGGCCCAGCAGGGCGACGACGACGCCCACCACGAGGGCGGGCGAGATCCGGCGCGGCTTCGGCAGTTCGGGCGGCGCGGGCGGGAACGCGAGGTCGGTCACGACGATCTATCGCCCGCCCACCTGCGGCGTTACCCGGTCCGCGGCGCGTACATGATCACCGCGACCCCGGCCAGGCACAGCAAGGCGCCGATGACGTCGTAGCGGTCCGGGCGGTAGCCGTCCGCGACCACGCCCCAGGCCAGCGACCCCGCCACGAACACCCCGCCGTACGCGGCGAGGATGCGGCCGAAGTGGGCGTCCGGCTGGAGGGTCGCCACGAAGCCGTACACCCCCAGCGCCACCACTCCGCCGCCGATCCACAGCAGACCCCGGTGTTCGCGGATGCCTTGCCAGATCAGCCAGGCGCCGCCGATCTCGCACACGGCCGCGGCCAGGAACAGGACGATCGACCGCAGGACCACCCCGGGATACTAACCCGGTGCCGTTCACGCTGAGTCATCCTGCCGCCGTGCTCCCCCTGGTGCGACGCCCGCTGGTGCCCTCGGCCCTCGTCGCCGGGTCGGTCGCGCCGGACCTCTTCTGGTTCGTGCCGCGGCTCCACAGCGTGGGCCTGACGGAGACCCACGAATTCACCGCGGTCCTCTGGCTGGACCCGCTCATCGCGCTCGTCCTGCTGGCCCTGTTCCACGCGTTGCTGAAGCGGCCGCTGCTGGCGCTGGCGCCCGCACCGCTCGCCGGGCGGATCCACGGGGGTTTCAGCTGGCGGCGACCGGGCTGGATCGCCCTCTCGCTGGTCCTCGGCGCCGCCACGCACGTCGGCTGGGACGCCTTCACCCACGAAAGCGGCGGCCCGGCGTTCCTGCGGACCCCGCTCGTCACCGGCGTCGACGTCGGCCGGCTGATCCAGCTGGTCAGCACCATCGCCGGTGCCGCCGTCCTCGCCTGGTGGCTGTGGCGCTGGTACCGCACCGCGCCGGTCGCGCCGGCGCCGCCGGGCACCCGCCACCGCAAGAGCGTCGCCGCGTTCCTGGCGGCCGGCACGCTCATCGGCGGGCTCGTCCAAGCGCTGCCGTTCCTGGCCCACCACGACCCGATGACCCGCGCCGGGGTGGTCGGCAACGCGACCTACCTGCTGGTCACCGGTGCCTGCAGCGGGTTCTTCGCCACGCTCGGGCTGTACGCGCTGGCCTGGCACGCGCGGTATAGGGCGTTATACGCAAAGCGGGCCACCTCGGAAGGTGACCCGCTCGACGCGAACGAACTCAGACGGTGAAGCCGAGCGCGCGCAGCTGCTCGCGGCCGTCGTCGGTGATCTTCTCCGGGCCCCACGGCGGCATCCAGACCCAGTTGATCCGGAAGTCCTTGACCAGGCCGCCGGAGGTCAGCGCCGCCGACGTCTGGTCCTCGATGACGTCGGTCAGCGGGCAGGCCGCGGACGTCAGCGTCATGTCGATGGTCGCGGTGTTGTCCGGCTCGACGCGGATGTCGTAGACCAGGCCGAGGTCGACGACGTTGATGCCGAGTTCCGGGTCGACGACGTCGCGCATGGCTTCTTCGACGTCTTCGAGCTTGGCGAGGTCGAGATCCTGCGTCGCGGTGGTTTCCGCGTCCAGGTCAGCGGCGGTCCGGCCCTCGCGAGCGTCGGTGGCGGTGTCTTCGGTCATGCCTGTCCATCTCCACTGGTCGTCCGGGCGACGGCGTCCTTGAAAGCCATCCAGCCGAGGAGGGCGCACTTCACGCGGGCCGGGTACTTGGCGACGCCCGCGAAGGCGATCCCGTCCTCCAGCACGTCCTCGTCCGGCTCGATCTTTCCCTTGCCCTGCATCAGTTCCACGAAGGCGTCCATGGTGGTGAACGCCTCCTCAAGCGTGTGGCCGACGACGAGATCCGTCAAGACCGACGTCGAGGCCTGGCTGATCGAGCAGCCCTGGCCATCGTAGGAGACGTCGGCGACCTTCCCGTCGTCGATCTTCACCCGCAGGGTCACCTCGTCGCCGCAGGTCGGGTTGACCTGGAACGATTCGGCGTCGAACGGGTCGCGCAGGCCGCGCCCGTGCGGGTGTTTGTAGTGGTCCAGGATGATCTCCTGGTACATGCTCTCCAAGTTCACTGGGCAACCCCGAAGAACTTCTGCGCCTCGCGGACCCCGGCCACCAGGGCATCCACTTCGGACAGGTCGTTGTAGAGGTAGAACGACGCGCGCACGGTCGCCTGCGCGTTGCAGGCCCGGTGCAGCGGCCACGCGCAGTGGTGGCCGACGCGGACCGCGATGCCGAGGCTGTCGAGCACCTGGCCGGCGTCGTGCGGGTGCACGCCGTCGATCACGAACGACACGGTCGCGCCGCGGTCCGCCAGGTCCGTCGGCCCGATGATCCGGACGCCCGGGATGGCGCCGATGCCCTCGATGGCCGCCGCGGCGAGCTCGTGCTCGTGGGCCGCGATGCGGTCCATGCCGATGGCGGAGAGGTAGTCGACGGCCGCGCCGAGGCCGATGGCCTGCGACGTCATCGGAACGCCGGCCTCGAACCGCTGCGGCGGCGGCGCGAAGGTCGAGCCCTCCATGCGGACCATCTCGATCATCGACCCGCCGGTGAGGAACGGCGGCATCGCTTCGAGCAGCTCGGTGCGGCCGTAGAGGACGCCGATGCCGGACGGGCCGAGCATCTTGTGCCCGGAGAAGACGGCGAAGTCGACGCCGAGGGCGTGGAAGTCGACCGGGAAGTGGGGCACCGACTGACAGGCGTCGAGCACGGTGAGCGCGCCGACGGCCTTGGCCTTCTCGACCAGCAGCGAGACCGGGTTGACCGTGCCGAGCACGTTCGACTGGTGCGCGAACGCGACCACCTTGGTGCGCTCGGTGATCATTTCGTCCACATCGGACAGGTCGAGCCGGCCGTCCGCGGTCACCTTGAACCACTTCAGCGTCGCCCCGGTGCGCTGGCACAGCTGCTGCCACGGCACGAGGTTCGCGTGGTGCTCCATCTCGGTGATGACGATCTCGTCGCCCGGGCCGACCACGAAACGCGAAGCTTCGGGACCGGCCGTGGCGGCGTTGCTCATCGAGTACGCGACGAGGTTGATGCCCTCGGTCGCGTTCTTGGTGAACACCAGCTCTTCGGGGTCCGCACCGACGAACTCCGCGATCTTCGCGCGCGCGGACTCGTAGGCGTCAGTGGCCTCTTCGGAGAGCTGGTGGGCACCGCGGTGGACGGCGGCGTTCGACGTGAACACGTACTCGCGTTCGGCCTCGAACACCGCGGTCGGGCGTTGGGACGTCGCCCCGGAGTCCAGGTACACCAAGGGTTTCCCGTCACGGACCGTGCGCGACAGGATGGGGAAGTCGGCCCTCAGGGCCGCCACGTCGAGTGGCACAGAGCTGGCCGAGGTGGTGGTCATCGGGCCGACTCCTCTCATTCTCGGTGTGTACTGGCGAAAGTCAGAGCGCGGCCGGCTCGGGCTTGCCGACGTACTTGACGTAGCCGTTCTCCTCCAGCTCGTCCGCCAGCTCCTTGCCGCCCGACTCGACGATCTTGCCGCCGGCGAAGACGTGCACGAAGTCCGGCGTGATGTGCCGCAGGATCCGGGTGTAGTGCGTGATCAGCATGACGCCGACCTCGCTCGAAGCCTTGTAGGCGTTGACACCCTCGGACACGACGCGCAGGGCGTCGACGTCGAGACCGGAGTCGGTCTCGTCGAGGATGGCGAACTTCGGCTTGAGCAGCGCCAGCTGCAGGATCTCGTGGCGCTTCTTCTCGCCGCCGGAGAAGCCCTCGTTGACCGAACGCTCGGCGAACTCCTGCGAGATCTCGAGCTTGCCCATCTCCTCCTTGACCTCCTTGACCCAGTGGCGCAGCTTGGGGGCCTCGCCACGCACCGCGGTGGCCGCGGTGCGGAGGAAGTTGGACATGGACACGCCGGGCACCTCGACCGGGTACTGCATGGCCAGGAAGAGGCCGGCGCGGGCGCGCTCGTCGACGCTCATCTCGAGCACGTTCTCGCCGTCGAGCAGCACCTCGCCGGAGGTCACCTGGTACTTGGGGTGACCGGCGATCGCGTAGGACAGGGTGGACTTGCCGGAGCCGTTGGGGCCCATGATCGCGTGGGTTTCGCCCGACTTGATCGTCAGGTTCACGCCCTTGAGGATCTCCTTGGCGCCTTCGTCGGTGTCGACCGAGGCGTGCAGGTCCTTGATTTCCAGGGTAGCCATTCTTCGTTTCCTAAAGTCTGCGGTGGACGGCGTCAGGCGCCAACGGCTTCGAGCTCGGCCTCGATCGCGGCTTCGAGGCGCTCGCGCACCTCGGGGACGTCGATCTTCACCAGGATCTCGTGGAAGAACCCGCGCACGACCAGCCGGCGGGCGGCTTCTTCGGCGATCCCGCGCGACTGCAGGTAGAACAACTGCTCGTCGTCGAACCTTCCCGTCGCGCTCGCGTGGCCGGCGCCTTCGATCTCGCCGGTCTCGATCTCGAGGTTCGGCACCGAGTCCGCGCGGGCCCCGGGCGTGAGCACCAGGTTGCGGTTGAACTCGTAGGTGTCGGTGGCCTCGGCCGCGGCGCGGATCAGCACGTCGCCGATCCAGACCGTGTGCGCGCCCTCGCCCTGCAGCGCGCCCTTGTAGCCCACGCGGGACTTGCAGTTCGGCACCGCGTGGTCGACGAAGAGACGGTGCTCCTGGTGCTGGCCGCCGTCGGCGAAGTAGACGCCGAGCATGTCGACGTCGCCGCCCTTGTCGGTGAAGGTCGCCGTCGGCGAGACGCGGACCAGGTCACCGCCCAGGGTGATCACGGTGTGCCGCAGCGCGGCGTCACGGCCCAGCTTCAGGTGCTGCTCGGAGACGTGCACCGCGTCGTCGGCCCAGTCCTGGACGCTGACCACGGTGACCTTGGCGCCGTCGCCGATGACGAACTCGACGTTGTCGGCGTAGGTGCCGGAGCCGACGTGGTCGAGCACGATGACGGCCTCGGCGAACGGCTCGGCGCGGACCTGCAGGTGCCCGTAGGCGACCTGGCCCTCGCCCGGGCCGTGGATGCGCAGCACCGACGGCTTGGACGCCTTCGTCTCCTTGGGCACCGTCACGATGGTGGCCTTGGTGAACGAGGAGTACGCCTGGGCGGCGATCCGGTCGCTCGGGACGCCGGCCTGGCCCAGCCGCGGGTCGTCGCGGCCGACGGTCACGACGCCCAGCTCGGGCGCGGCGTCGGCTTCGAGGGTGATCTCGCCGGTGGCGACCGCGCTGCCGTCGTGCAGGCCGCGCAGCCGCTTCATCGGCGTGAAGCGCCAGTTCTCCTCACGGCCGCTCGGGACCTCGAAGGCCTCGACGTCGTAGGAGGTGAAGCGCTCCGCGCGGGAGGCCGCCGGAATGACGGCCCCCTCGCGGAGCGACTCCGAAACGTTGTTCTCGGTAACCGACATGACTAGCCGACGGACCCTTCCATCTGGAGCTCGATCAGGCGGTTCAGCTCGAGCGCGTACTCCATCGGCAGCTCACGCGCGATCGGCTCGACGAACCCGCGCACGATCATCGCCATGGCCTCGGCCTCGTCGAGACCGCGCGACATCAGGTAGAACAGCTGCTCTTCGCTGACCTTCGACACGGTGGCCTCGTGGCCCATGGACACCTCGTCGTTGCGGATGTCCACGTACGGGTACGTGTCCGAGCGCGAGATCGTGTCCACCAGCAGCGCGTCGCAGACGACGCTGGAGCGCGAGTGGTGCGCGCGCTTCGCGACGCGGACCAGGCCGCGGTACGAGGTGCGGCCACCGCCGCGCGCCACCGACTTCGACACGATCGTCGAGGAGGTGTACGGCGCGAGGTGCTCCATCTTGGCGCCCGCGTCCTGGTGCTGGCCCTCGCCCGCGAACGCGACCGAGAGGACCTCACCCTTGGCGTGCTCGCCCATGAGGAAGACCGACGGGTACTTCATCGTCACCTTGGAACCGATGTTGCCGTCGATCCATTCCATGGTCGCGCCCGCTTCGCACTTGGCGCGCTTGGTGACCAGGTTGTAGACGTTGTTCGACCAGTTCTGGATGGTCGTGTAGCGGCAGCGGGCGCCCTTCTTGACGATGATCTCCACGACCGCCGAGTGCAGCGAGTCGGACTGGTAGATCGGCGCCGTGCAACCCTCGACGTAGTGCACGTAGGCGTCTTCGTCGACGATGATCAGGGTGCGCTCGAACTGGCCCATGTTCTCGGTGTTGATCCGGAAGTAGGCCTGCAGCGGGATGTCCACCTTGACGCCCTTGGGCACGTAGATGAACGAGCCGCCGGACCAGACCGCCGTGTTCAGCGCGGAGAACTTGTTGTCGCCGGCCGGGATGACCGAGCCGAAGTACTCCTCGAACAGCTCCGGGTGCGTCTTGAGCGCGGTGTCGGTGTCCAGGAAGAGCACGCCCTGGGCCTCGAGGTCCTCGCGGATCGAGTGGTAGACGACCTCGGACTCGTACTGCGCGGCGACCCCGGCGACGAGGCGCTGCTTCTCCGCCTCGGGGATGCCCAGCCGGTCGTACGTGTTCTTGATGTCCTCGGGAAGGTCTTCCCAGCTCGCAGCCTGCTTCTCGCTGGAGCGGACGAAGTACTTGATGTTGTCGAAGTCGATCCCGGAGAGGTCGGCCCCCCAGTTGGGCATGGGCTTCTTCTCGAAGAGCTTGAGCGCCTTCAGTCGCGCTTCGCGCATCCACTCCGGCTCGGACTTCTTCGAGGAGATGTCGGTGACGACGTCCTCGTTCAGCCCGCGACGGGCGCTGGCGCCCGCCTCGTCGGAGTCGGCCCAGCCGAACGCGTACTTGCCAAGGGACTCGATGGTCTCTTCCTGGCTCAGTGGCGCGGTGGTGGGAGTGCGCTGCTCGGCAGCGGCAGTCATGCGGGTTTCCCTCCATTCGGGATCCGTGCTTCCTCCGGGGACCGCAGCTGGGCCGCCCTCGGAGGCTCTGTGCTTACCGGCTCGGGATGGGCCGGCTGACCCGCCGTGACGGGTACGTGGGTGGTGCACGCGGAGTCACCGCGTGCGATGGTCGCCAGCCGCTGGACGTGGGTGCCCAGCAGCTTGGCGAACGCCTCCGTCTCGGCCTCGCACAGCTGCGGGAACTCCGCGGCCACGTGGGCGACCGGACAGTGGTGCTGGCAGAGCTGGGCGCCGGTGTTCTGGCCGGGCGCCGGCTTTTCGCGGCCACCAGCGCCGATCTGGCGGGTCGACGCAGCGTAGCCTTCCCTGCTCAGCGCGGTCGCGAGGGCCTCCGCGCGGGCCGCCGGATCACCCGGTCCGGTGATCGCGGAGCGGTGCGGGCCGACCAGCTTCTCGATGCGCTGCTCGGCGAACGCGCGGACGGCGTCTTCGCCGGCGTGCTCGGCCAGGAAGCGGATGGCGGAGACGGCCAGGTCGTCGTAGGCGTGCCCGAAGCGGGCGCGGCCGGGCTCGGTCAGCAGGAAGAGCTTCGCCGGGCGGCCCCGGCCCCGGGGTCCTCGCCGCGGCGCGTCCCGCGTCTCGGCTTCGCCATCCGCGAGAAGTGCGTCCAGGTGCCGGCGGACGGCGGTGGGGCTGATCCCGAGCTGCTCGGCGACCACGACGGCGGTCATGGGACCCTGTTCCAGCAGCAGCCGGGCAACCTCCTGGCGGGTCTTGCCCTCGGCGCTGACCTGCGACGGAACGTGCGGGTGCACGGCACGCGGCAGATCGCCGCCCGCCTGGTCGCCCGTCGCCGTCTTTTTCACAACACAAGTGTGTCTTATTTCCCGCCGGTCGGCAAAGGCGGGGTGTCCGGCAGTGACCCGACTCACTCGGGGGCGGACCGATACCCTGCACGCGTGGCAGTGGGCGAACAGGAGCAGCAAGTGGCACGGCTCGAAGCCGGGAGTGCCCACCCGGTGACGCTCTCCCCGGTCCACCCCCGGGAACCGCTCCCCCTGGAGGCCGGTGAGCAGCGGGGCCTGAACGTCGTCCGCCGCTTCGGCACGGTCGGGTCGCTCTTCCTGGCGCTCGGGTCCCTCGGCGCCGGCGCCGCCCCGGTGATCAACCCGGTGCAGGAGATCCCGGTGCTGCGGCTGTTCACCCGGATCCCGACGGTGTCGCTGGCCATCGCCATCTCCGGGATGGGCATCCTGGTGCTGAGCTGGCTGATGCTCGGCCGGTTCGCCCAGCCCAGCCGCACGCGCCTGGCGTCACAGGGCCAGCTCGCGCGCACCATCGCGTTGTGGGTGCTGCCGCTGCTGGTCATCCCGCCGCTGTTCTCCCGCGACGTCTACAGCTACCTGGCGCAGAGCGAGATCGTGCACCGCGGGATGGACCCCTACACCCTCGGCCCGGCGCAGGCCCTCGGCGTCGCGGACAAGTTCACCGCGGGCGTGTCGAACATGTGGCGGGAGACGCCGGCGCCGTACGGGCCGCTCGTGCTGCGCCTCGGCGGCTGGCTCGCCCCGCTGGCCGGCAACAGCATCGCGGTCGGCGTGCTGCTGCAGCGCGTGCTCGCACTGGCCGGCGTGGTCCTCATCGTCTGGGCGCTGCCGCGGCTGGCGCGGCGGTTCGGCGTCCAGCCCGCGACCGCGCTGTGGCTCGGCGCCCTGAACCCGCTGCTGATCTTCCACTTCGTGGCCGGCGCCCACAACGACGCGCTCGCCGTCGGCCTGATGCTCGCCGGGCTGGAGGTGGGCATCCGGCGGCTGCCGATCCGGGTGAAGGGCGACACCCCGCCCCCGCTCGCGCGCGGGGAGCTGCTGTACATCGGGCTCGGCGTCGCGATCATCACCCTCGGCGTCGCGGTGAAGCTGCCCGCGGTGTTCGCGCTGCCGTTCTTCGCCGTAATGGTGGCCCGGCGGTGGCACGGCCGGCTCAAGGACCTGTTCGTGGCCGGCGTGCCGATGGCGCTGTGGTTCGGCGTGGTCCTGGTGGCCGTCTGCTTCGGCACCGGGCTCGGCTTCGGCTGGTTCGGGGCGACGTTCAGCACCCCCGGCCTGGTCCGCTCCTGGATCTCCCCCACCGCCGAGCTGGCCAACCTCTCCGGCGTCCTCGGCATCGCGCTCGGGCTCGGCAACCACACCGACGCGCTGGTGCCGATCCTCGGCGTGCTCGGCTACCTCGTCGCCGTCGGGATCACCTTCAAGTTCCTGTGGGACAGCTTCAAGTGGCGCTACCGGCCGATCATCGGGCTCGGCGTCTCGATGGGCGCGGTGATGATCCTGCAGATCAATCTCCAGCCCTGGTACGTGCTCTGGGCGGTGATCCCGCTCGCCGCCGCGGCCGGGACGTCGCGGTTCCGGGTGGCGGCGGCGGTGCTCTCGGCCGCGCTGCCGTTCCTCCTCCCGCCCACCGGCAGCACCTTCGACGGCCGCCCGTACGTGCTGCCGTTCGCCTACGTCGCGGCGATCGTCGTCTGCGGCGGCGGGATGCTGATCGTGCGGCGGCTCGCTCCCGTGTTGCTCGCCAAGCCGTCCCCGCGGGTGCCCGAGCCGGTCGACGCCGTATCGTGACCCGATGTGAGCGTCCCTGCCGTCGAGATCACCGGGCTGGTCAAAAGCTACGGCTCCACCCGCGCGGTCGACGGCCTCGACCTGCGGATGGAGCGCGGCAGCCTGCTCGCCCTGCTCGGCCCGAACGGGGCCGGCAAGACCACCACCGTCGAGATCTGCGAAGGCTTCCTCAAGCCTGACGCGGGCACGGTGCGCGTGCTCGGCCTCGACCCGGTCCGCGAGTCTTCGGCGCTGCGTCCCCGCGTCGGCATCATGCCCCAGGGCGGCGGCGCGTACCCCGGCGTCCGCGCCGACGAGATGCTGCGCCTGGTGGCGTCCTGCGCCGCGACCCCGCTGGACCCGGCGTGGCTGCTGGACATCCTCGGGCTTGCCGCGGTGCGGCGGACGCCGTTCAAGCGCCTCTCCGGCGGCCAGCAGCAGCGGCTTTCGCTGGCGTGCGCCCTGGTCGGGCGCCCGGAGCTGGTGTTCCTCGACGAACCGACGGCGGGCATGGACCCGCAGGCCCGGCACCTGGTGTGGGACCTGCTGGGTGCGCTGCGCGCCGACGGCGTCTCGGTGCTGCTGACCACGCACCTGATGGAGGAGGCCGAGGCGCTGGCCGACACGGTGGTGATCGTGGACCACGGCAAGGTCGTCGTGTCCGGCGCACCGCAGTCGCTGACGACGGACGAGACGGGCAACGCGGGGCTGCGCTTCAAGGCCCGCACGCGGCTCGACACGGCCCTGCTGACCGCGGCGCTGCCGGAGGGCTACGCGGTGCGCGAGTCGGCGCCGGGGACGTACACCGTGGTGGGCTCGGTCGACCCGCAGGTGGTGTCGACGGTGACGGCGTGGTGCGCGCAGCAGGGCGTGCTGCCGGAAGAACTGCAGGTCGGCAAGCGGACCCTGGAAGAGGTCTTCCTGGAGCTGACCGGACGGGAGCTGCGGGCATGAGCGTTTTCGAGCCCGGCGTCTTCACCCCGGCACCCGGCCGGGGATCCCTGGGCCGGATGCTGCGGACGCACGCGCGCGTCGAGGTGAGCCTGACGTTGCGCCACGGCGAGCAGGTGCTGCTGACGCTGCTGATCCCGCTGGCGCTGCTGATCGGGCTGTCCCTGCTGGACATCCTGCCGGCGTCCGCGCTCGGCTCGACGTCCAAAGTGGACTGGATCACCCCTCGGATCCTGGCGCTGGCGGTGATGTCGTCGGCGTTCACCGGCCAGGCGATCGCCCTCGGCTTCGACCGGCGCTACGGCGTGCTGAAGCGCCTCTCGGCCACGGCGTTGCCGCGCTGGCTGCTGGTCGCGGGCCGGCTGGCGGCGGCGCTGGTGGTCGTGGCCCTGCAGTCGGTGATCATCGGCGTGGTGGCGGCGTTCCTGGGCTGGTCGCCGTCGCTGTCCGGGCTGGTGTCGGCGGTGCTGCTGCTGGTGCTCGGGACGTTGGCGTTCGGGGCGCTCGGCGTGCTCTTGGGTGGCGCGTTGCGCGCGGAAGCCGTGCTGGCGCTGGCGAACATCGTGTGGTTCGCGCTCCTGCTCGCGGGCGGGATCCTGCTGGCGCCGGCTTCCCTGCCCTCGGGGCTGGCGCGGGTGGTGGAGCTGCTGCCGTCGGGCGCGCTGGCGGAGGGGATGCGCGCGGCGCTGGTGGACGGGTCGTTCGCGCCCGGGCCGCTCGCGGTGCTGGCGGTCTGGGCGGTGGTCGCGGGAGCGGTGGCTTCCCGGACGACGAAGCTCACCTGAACTCCCGGGTAGAAGTGACCTCACGAACCACGCCCCACCTCTGAGAAGGTCGGCCGGACCACAGCCGGACCCGAGGGGGCAGTTCACATGGTCTCGAAAACCCGCGTCTTCCTGATCATGCTGCTCCTGCTCGCGGTGGCGATCGGGGTGCTCGTCCTGCTGATCAAGGTGGACGCGGGAACGTTCTGGCTCCGGACGGTTCCCCTGGCCGTGGTGGGGTTCGGTGCGGTCTTCGCGCAGTCGATGGGCTTCTTCCAGAAGAAGCAGAAGAAAACCGAGTGACCTTGGTCCCTTGCGCCCGCCTCGCCGTTCTGGGCGCCCGGACCTGCCGAAAGCGCGTTTTCCGCGCGCTCTACCATCGATGCCGTGCCGTTCACCAGCCTCGTCGCCCGCCTGCCGTACCCCTCCGCCGCCGTGCAGCGGGCCGTCGGGATCGCCGCGGTCCTCGCGCAGGCGCTGATCGGCGTCACCGGGTCCATCGTGCGCGTCACCGGGTCCGGGCTCGGCTGCCCGACCTGGCCCCAGTGCGTCGCCGGCAGCCTCGTGCCGAAGCACGACTCCGGGATCGACGCGCTCAACCAGTGGATCGAGTTCGGCAACCGGCTGCTCACCGGCGTCGTCATCCTGGTCGCCGCCGTCGCGGTCGTCACGGCGTGGCGCGTGCAGATCGACCACCCGGGCCGCAAGCGCCTGGTCAAGCTGGCCTGGACGATGCCCGGCGGCGTCGTGCTGCAGGCCGTCGTCGGCGGGCTCACCGTGCTCGCGAAGCTGGAGTGGTGGACCGTCGCGATCCACTTCCTCGCGACGACCCCGCTCGTCTGGCTGGCCGTCCTGCTGCTGCGCGCGTTCCGCGAAGGCGACGAACCCGCCCGCCCGCTGGTCCCGGCGGCCGGCCGCACGATCCTGGTCCTGCTCGCCGCCGTGATGTGGCTCGTGCTGGCGGCGGGCACCACGGTGACCGGCGCCGGCCCGCACAGCGGTGACATCAACACCCACCGCCTCGACGCCCCGGTGGAGGCGCTCGCCCAGGTCCACGGCGGACTGCTGGTGCTCTACCTGCTGCTGCTCGCGGTGTTCGGCCTCCAGCTGCTGCGTGTCGGCGCCCCGAAGAGCCTCTGGCGGCGCTACACGGTGGTGTGGGTGGTCGCCGTCGCGCAGGGGGGTCTCGGCTCGCTGCAGTACGCGCTGGGCGTGCCGGAGGCGATGGTGTCGTTCCACGTCCTGGGCGCGATGGCGGTCATCATCGCGACGGCGTCCCTGTGGACCGGCAGCCGCGATCGCGGCCCGGTGACATCGCTGGTGGCGGCGCCCCGGGAGCTCGCAGCCGCCTGACGTCAACGCGGGCTTAACTCCGCGTCGGCGTGCGCGCCCCGGCCGTGTATTAATGTTCGCGCCATGACGTCGCGCACCGCGCCCAAGCCGCTGATCTCCCACCGCCGCGGCACCGGCGAGATGATCGTGCTCAAGACCTTCCTGCTGGTGCCGTTCGCGGCACTGCTCATCGCGGTCCCGCTGGTGTGGGGCTGGGGCATGAGCTGGATCGACCTCATCCTCGCGGCCGCGTTCTACACGTTCGCGACGCTCGGCGTGACGGTCGGCTTCCACCGGTACTTCACCCACGGCGCGTTCAAGGCATCGCGGCCCCTGCGGGTGCTCCTGGCCATCGCGGGCAGCATGGCGGTGCAGGGCTCGGTGATCTTCTGGGTGGCCAGTCACCGCCGCCACCACGCGTTCGCCGACCGCGAGGGCGACCCCCATTCGCCGTGGCTGTTCGGCACCTCCCCGTCGGCCCTGCTGCGCGGCTTCTGGCACGCGCACATGGGCTGGATGTTCGGCCGCGAGGTGACCAACGCCGACCGCTTCGCCCCGGACCTGGTGGCGGACGCGGACCTGCGCTGGGTGAACCGCTACTTCTGGCTGTGGATCACGTTGAGCCTGACCCTGCCGGCGATCCTCGGCGGCCTGATCTCCTGGTCCTGGTGGGGCGTCGTGACGGCGTTCTTCTGGGCGGGACTGGTGCGCATCGCGTTCCTGCACCACGTGACGTGGTCGGTGAACTCGGTCTGCCACCTGATCGGCGAGAGGCCCTTCGCCAGCCGCGACAAGGCGGCGAACTTCTGGCCGCTGGCGCTGCTGTCGATGGGCGAGTCCTGGCACAACTCCCACCACGCGGACCCGACTTGTGCGCGGCACGGAGTGCTGCGAGGGCAGGTGGATGTCTCGGCGCGGGTGATCTGGGCGTTCGAAAAGTTCGGGTGGGCGACCGATGTTCGGTGGCCGAGGGCCGATCGGCTGGCCGCCAAGAGGGTCACGACTCCGTAGGGATCCGGCCGACCGGGGCAAGTCACTCGTGCGGCCACCTGAAGACGATCCCGTAGCCCTCACGCGGTTGGCACGGTCCTTCGAAAGTGTGCTCCACGAAGCCGTCGCCAACCTCGAGGAGACGGCGATCGCCGTCCGGTGGTCGTCGCAACCGTCCGGGTTCGGTCTCCTCCGCGTACCACCAGCAGGCATCGGGCAGGCACTGCGGATCGCAGTTCACCCGCACCGTCAGTCCGGCGATGGGGCGGCCGTGGTCGTCGAAAGCTCCTGGCGCGACGCCGTGGTGATCCACCACCACACCGATCCGCCGCTGCCAGCCTTCAGCGTCCTCGTCCCAGGTCTCGGAAACGAAGTGATGCCGGTCTCCTCGGCGAAGCACCTTCGGGAATCGAAGTCGCGCCGGGGCCGGCGGCTTGGCACGCGGCGTCGAGAGACGGCAAGCCCAGATCGCCTTCACCGGCAATTCGGACAGGTCGGCCGTCCGGCCGGCCGACGCCAGGACGTCGAACCCGTCGACACCGTCCTCGCAGGCGACGATGTCGCGTTCCGTGATGCGCCGAGAGACCAACCGGCGACGCATGACCACGCTGACGAGCATGCGTTCCACGAAGACCGGTTGCGCGCCGGGCGACGGTGCTCGGAAGGGCGATCCGGCACCGCTTCGCCGATCCGAGGAGAGACGGCGGGGTGACTGCTCCGCCGCTTTTCGGCCGATCTCGACGTAGGGCCGCCAATCTTCGCCTTCGAGGTGCCCCAGCTGCCCCGTCACGGCGGCGGCGAGCATTTCGAGGGCGCCGGCCCAGGCTTTGTTCATCGGGGTGTTCGAAAGCGGCTTCCGTTCTCCGAAAAGACCACGGACTTCGGCCAATTGGCCGAATCGATCACCGAGGTTCGCGGCCCAGCTCGTACTCCCGTCCGGAATCGGCGGGAGCCGGAATGCGGCCAGCAGGACGAACTGCTCCCGCGGTTCCACCACCGACCCCAGCTTGGCGATCTCGTCGACGATCAGCCCCCAGCTCGCCCAGGCGCGCAGCTCCGGCGTCGCCCCCGGCAACGAGGCGGTCGGATCGACCAGGCAGCCGAGCGAAGTGCCGGAGCCGCTCGACGAAGATTCGGCCGCGCGGCGAAGAGCCCCGAACAGATCTCCGTCCCGGCGCCTGGCCAGTGACCCCAGCGCGGCCTTCGCGGGCGACTCCTCGAGAACCCCCGGCAAAGATCGACAATCCGCGGCAAAGTCCGACACGAAGAAACACCTCCGCACCACCAAAGATCATTTCCGGTCCCGGCTCTCACGAGGCACCCTGGAACGACGGCGTACTAGTACACCATAGAGAGGGGTAGTACGGTGGGCAAAGAAAAGGACAATTCCCGGGCGCTCCGAAAATCGATCAAAGCCGGCTTGGCCGGGATCGGCGGGCTCTACCTGGTCACCGGCTCCAGCGCCGTGACGGTGATCGGAGCGGTCGTCGCGCTCGTCCTGGCGGCCGTGCAGGTGGCCCGGTGAAGTTACGCCAGCTGCTGCCGCACCGCCGAGGCGAATCGCAGCGCCGCGGCCCCGTCCGTCTGGCGGAACCCCAGCGATGGCTCCGTCAGCTCCAGCTCCAGCAGCAACGGCTTCCCGTCCGCCCCGCGCACCAGATCCACCCGCGCGTACAGCAACTCCGCCCGCAGGATCCCCAGCAACGCCGAAGCCGCATCCAAGACGTCCTCCGCCAGCGCCACCGCGTCGAGAGGCGGCGTGGCCGGCGCCAGTTTCTCCGACCGGTACAGCCCCGACTCATCCATTGTGGACTCGAGCATCGCTGCCTTGGTGAACGCGTGGGAGTAAATCCCGCCCAGGTACACCAGCGCGAGCTCGCCCGAAGTATCCACACTGGACTGATACGGCTGGATCAGTGCCGCGTGCCCCTCCGCGTGCAACGCCGCGACGTGCTCCGAAGCGTCAGCGCCGCCGGCGAACCGGGCCACTCCGCGGGAACCCGCGCCCACCGCTGGCTTCACCACGAAGTCCGACGACGGGAAGGACGCCGGTGAGCCGGGGGAAACCAGCGAAGTCCGGACCACCGGGACACCCGCGTCCAGCAGCTCCACCAGGTACGACTTGTCCGTGTTCCACCGCACCACCTCCGCGGCGTTGAACAGCGACGGCACCGACTCGCACCACGCCAGGAACTCCGTCCGCCGGGCCGCGTAGTCCCAGGTCGCGCGCAGGACCACCGCGTCCGCCGAGGAAAAGTCGGCCGGCGAGTCCCAGGGCGCCCACGAGACCGAAAAGCCCAGCGCGGTCAGCGCGGGCCCGATGGCGTCGTCGTCGCCGTCACCCGAAGGGAGTTCCGCGCAGCCGGCCAGGATCGCCGTGGGGCTCACTTGCCCGCCATCTTGCGGCGGTGCTCCGGGCCGATCTTCGCCTGGTTGACCGTCTCCGCGTCCCACGTCGCCGGCGCGAGGTCCTCGACCGCCTCGATCAGGGCCTCGCCGGTCGCCACCGACGGCACGACGACGTCGCCGAGCGCGCCGTCCGCGCCGACCAGAACCACGCGGGCGCCCGCCCGGCCGATGTTCTCCACCACCGCGCGGGACGGCTTGCCGTGCGCCTTCACGAACTTGCGGGCCGCGCCCAGCTGCGCGCTGGTCGGCGAAACGACGGTCTCTTCGGAATCAGCCACGCTCCGAACGATAACCAACAACCCGCCGGAACGCGGAACAGCGTGGCCTCGGCCATAGTTGCACCGGGAGAACCCGATCCGAGGAGGACCCATGCCCACCGCAGTGCAGGTGACGAAGACCGGCGGCCCGGAAGTGCTCGAACCGGCCGAAGTGGACGTCCGCGCCCCGCAGGCCGGCGAGCTCCTGGTCGACGTCGCCGCGGCCGGGGTCAACTACATCGACACCTACCAGCGCCAGGGCATCTACCCCATGGAGCTGCCGGTCGTGCTCGGCCTCGAGGGTGCCGGCACGGTCGTGGAGGCGGGCGCCGACACCGGCTTCGCGCCCGGCGACCGCGTCGCCTGGCAGGGGTCGATCGGCAGCTACGCGGCCCGCAAGCTCGTCCCGGCGTCGGTCGCGGTGCGGGTCCCCGAAGGCGTCTCGCTGGAGACCGCGGCCGCGACCATGCTGCAGGGCATGACCGCGCACTACCTGGTCGCCTCCACCTTCGAGGTCAAGCCGGGCCACGACGTGCTCGTCCACGCGGCCGCCGGCGGTGTCGGCCTGCTCCTGGTGCAGCTGGCCAAGGCGCGCGGCGCCCGCGTCATCGGCACGGTGTCGACCGAAGAGAAGGCGAAGCTCGCCCGCGAAGCCGGCGCCGACGAGGTCATCCGCTACGACCGCGACGACTTCGCGAAGCTCACCCGGGAGCTGACCGGCGGCGAGGGCGTCGACGTCGTCTACGACGGCGTCGGCAAGGACACCGTCGACGGCAGCCTGGCCAGCCTGAAGGTCCGCGGCCTGCTCGCGCTGTTCGGCGCCTCCAGCGGCCCGGTGCCGCCCCTGGACCCGCAGCGCCTCAACTCCGGCGGCTCGCTCTACCTGACCCGCCCGACGTCCGTGCACTACACGCGCACGCGCGAGGAGATCGACTGGCGGTCGAAGGAGCTGTTCGACGCCATCCTCGCGGGGCAGCTGAACGTCCGCATCGGCGGCAAGTACGCCCTGGCCGACGCCCGCCAGGCCCACGAGGACCTGCAGGCCCGCCGCACCACCGGCAAGCTCCTGCTCATCCCCTGACGCGCCGAAAGGCCGCCACGGGGAACCCCCGCGGCGGCCTTCACGCACGTCAGGCGGCGGCGACCGAGACGGCGTCGGTGACGAACACCAGCGTCTCGTTCGGCTTCATGCCGTTGCCGCCTTCGCCGTAGGCCAGGTCCGGCGGGATGATCAGCAGCCGGCGGCCGCCCTGCTTGATGCCCACCAGGCCCTGGTCCCAGCCCGGGATGACCTTGCCGGCGCCGAGGACGAGGTCGAACGGCTTTTGGCCGAACGAGCTGTCGAGCACCTGCTTGTCCGACCAGGTCACCAGGTGGTAGTTCATCTGCAGCTGCTGGCCGGCCTTCGCGCCCTCGCCGGTGCCCTCGGACAGGTCCTTGGTGATCAGCTTCTTCGGCGGGTCGCAGTCGTCCGGGATGGTGATTTCGGGCTTCTCGCCGAACTTCCCCGTCGTCTTGATGTCGTCCGCGGTGCACTCGCGGCCCTTGCTCTGGGTGGCCGGCGCGGCGCTCGGCGACGGCGCGGCCGACGAGGGCGGCGCCGCCGTCTGGGTCTTGGGGGCCTGGCCGCACGCGGCCAGCGACAGCGCCGCCGCGGCGGCGACCACGATCTTCCCGATGTTCTGCATGCCGGGCACCCTAGCCAAGCACGGAGAGTGCCGGGACGTCGTCACCGGTGGCGACCACCCCGAGCCGCCGGGTCGCGCGCGTCAGGGCCACGTACAGGTCGTTGAGGCCCCTCGGCGAGCCCGCGACGACCTCGTCCGGCGCGACCAGCACCACCGAGTCGAACTCCAGGCCCTTCGACCGCTCGACCGTCAGGACGCTCAGCCGCTCGTCGTGGCCGGCGAGCAGCGCCGACACCGCGTCGAAGCGGGCCGCGGGCACCAGGACCGCCACCGTGCCACCATCCACTTCGGACAGTTCGCGGGCGGCCAGCCCGGGCAGCTCCGCGGCCAGGTCCCCGGTCCGCACCGACCACGGCGGGAGCCCGGTCTCCCGCACCGAAGACGGCGCCGAGAGGGCGGGATCCACCTCGGCGAGGATCCGCGCGGCGACGGCCATGATCTCGGCGGGCGTGCGGTAGTTCACCGTCAGCTGCTCCAGCCGCCAGCGGTCCTCGACGTACGGCGAGAGCACCTCGCCCCACGACCGCGCCCCGCCCGCCGCACCGGTCTGGGCCACGTCCCCGACCAGGGTCATCGACCGGTTCGGCGTGCGCCGCATCAGCAGCCGCCAGTCCATCGCCGACAGCTCCTGGGCCTCATCGACGATCACGTGCCCGAACGTCCAGGTCCGGTCCTGCGCGGCCCGCTGCGCGGCGGTCAGCTCGCTGCGCTCCTGCTGGCGTTCGGCGAACAGCTCGGCGTCGAGGACGTCGGAGACGCGCAGCAGCTCCTCGTCGATGATCTCTTCGTCCTGCTCCAGGATGTCGAGCACACCCTCGGCGTACGCGCGATCCTCGCGTTCACGGCGCTTGCGCTCGACGCGGGCCTCGGTGTCGTCGACGCCGATCAGCTCGGCGAGCTCGTCGAGCAGCGGCACGTCGGCCGGCGTCCAGCGGGCGTCGCGGCCGCTCTCCAGGAGCGCGAGATCCGCCTCCGGCAGCAGCTTGCGAGCGGCGCTGCCGAGCCGTTCGCGGTCGGCGAACAGGTCGTCGAGCACCCCTTCCGGGCTCAGCACCGGCCACAGCGAGTCGATGGCGGCGGCGACCCGCTCGTCCGCGGCCAGCTCGGCGCGGATGTCGGCCAGGTCCTGCCCGTCGAGGAGGTCCTCCCCCAGCTTGCGGGCGGCCTGGCGGGTCAGCGCGTCGAGGACGTCGGAGACGAACAGGCGCCGGGCCGGGTTGTGCGGGCGCCGCGAGCGGCGGGCCCGGGTGCGGGCGTCGGTGCAGGTCTTGCGGTCCAGCCGCAGCACGTCGTGCTCGTACTCGATCTCCAGGACGGGCTCGGGCACGCGCTGGCGGTCGCGGACGGCGTTGGCCAGCACCTCGGCCATCACCAGCCGGCCCTTGACCTCGGTCGCTTCGCGCGGCTCGACGCCGTCGGCGGTCAGGCCGGGGTAGAGCTGGCCGACGGTGGCGAGCAGCACGCCGGTCTCGCCGAGCGAGGGCAGCACCTGGCCGATGTAGCGCAGGAACGTGCTGTTCGGGCCGACGACGAGCACGCCGCGGGTGGTGAGCTGCTGGCGGTGCGTGTAGAGCAGGTAGGCCGCGCGGTGCAGCGCGACGGCGGTCTTGCCGGTGCCCGGGCCGCCCTGCACGACCATGACGCCGCCGAGCGGGGCGCGGATGATGCGGTCCTGCTCGGCCTGGATGGTCGCGACGATGTCGCTCATCTCGCCGGTGCGCCGCTGCTCCAGCGCGGCCAGCAGCGCGGCTTCCCCGGCCAGCCCGAGGTCCTGGCCCTGGTCGGCGGCGGTGAGGTCGAGGATCTCGTCGTCGAAGCCGGTGACCTTGCGGCTCAGCGACCGCAGGTGCCGCCGTCGCCGCACCCCTTCGGGTGACGCGGCGGTGGCGAGGTAGAACGGCCGCGCGACCGGAGCGCGCCAGTCGACCAGCAGCGGCCGGTAGTCGTCGTCTTCGTCGAACAGCCCGAGGCGGCCGACGTAGGTCGTCTCCTCGGCGCTCTCGGGGACGAAGTCGAGCCGGCCGAAGGCGAGGCCCTGCTCGACGGAGCCGAGCTGGGCGAGCCGGTCGGTGTAGAGGGTGGTGGCGACGTCGCGTTCGGTGCGTGCCTGCGGGGTGCCGCCGGTCTGTCGCAGCGTCTGGTCGAGGCGGCGCTGGGCTTCGAGGCGCTCGGCGTCGAGCTTCGAGTAGAGGGTGGTGACGTACGCCTGCTCGCGGGCGAGCTCGGCGGAGAAGTCGTCCGAGGAGACGGACAAGAGCATCCTGCTTTCGCCTCAAGGGAAAAAGAGCCAGTGAAGTGTAACGGCGGCCGCCGCGCGATCATTCCGCGCCGAGGGCGCAGTACGGGTAGACCTCGGTGTGCGCGGCGCCGCCGGGAAGGACCCGCTCGCCGGGGGCGCACGAGACGCTCGCCGGGGGCAGCTGCTCGCCGCCGGTGATCCGCCCGCCGGCGTCGCGGACCAGCGCGGCGGCTCCGCGGCTGGTCAGCGCCCGGCAGTTCTCCGAGCGGTAGCGGACCCCGCCCGGCACGACGGTGGCGGTCACCGGGGTGAGGCCGCCGAGTGCCTCGGGCGCGAGCCAGCTCGCCGGGCCGACCACGGGCCGGTCGAGGACGACGCCGATCCGCTGGCCCGGTGTGAGCACCGGCACTTCGACGGTCCGGGAGCCGGAGGTCACGGGAATCCGGTAGGCGGCCAGCGCGCTGGTGTTCTCCAGCACCGCGGCCCCGGGCCCCTGCTCGGCGACGCGGACGGCACCGCCGTCGGGGGCCGGGCCGGGGACCGCGGTGATCCGGGCCGGGATGGCGCAGCCGCCGGTGAGCAGGCTCTCGTCCAGCGCGGGGACCTTCCCCCGGCCGAGCAGCGCCAGCAACCCGAAGACGGCGATCGCGACCACGGCGAGGCCCATCTTCCTGAGCAGCGGGGACATCACGGGATTCCGGTGGTCGAGCTGGCCACGCGGTAGAGGTCGCCGGCGTGCCCGTAGGACGTCCCGGCGACCACGTGAACCAGGATCCCCGCATCCGGCTGCCGGAAGGTGCGCAGCTCGTCCGGCTCGGCCGGGTAGGGCACCTCCGCCAGTGCCACGCCGCGCGCCGTCAGCAGCGCGCTGACCTCGTCGAAGGTCACCGCACCGGGAAAGGGGCCGTAGCGGTCGCGGATCACCCGGTTGACCGTCTCGGGATCGCCGAGCCGGAGCCGGTGCGCCTGCACCGAGAAGTGGGTCCCCACCCAGCGCCGGCCGGCCCGCTCCCAGAAGAACTCGACCAGGCCGTGGTCACGCCACAGGAACCGCTTCGAAGGGTTGTCGCCGTAGGGGCCGCCGAACAGCTCTGCCACCTGCTCGGGCGACCACGTGGAATCGGCGCCGAGGACGGTGCCGGTCTCGACGACGTCCGCGAAGAACGCCGCCGGGCTCAGAACGGCAGGCCGAGGGTCGGCAGGCCGATCGCCGAGTCGACGGCCAGGGCCACGAACACGATCATCAGGTACGTGTTCGACCGGTGGAACAGCGCCATCGGCTTCGTCTCTTCACCCCGCCGCACCGCCGCCTGCAGGCTGTGCGCGTAGAAGAGGAACCAGCCGCCCGCCAGGATCGCGAACGTGCCGTACAGCCAGGACGTCACCGGGAGCAGCAGCAGCGTCCACGCCACCATCACCCACGAGTAGATGACGATCTGGCGGGCGACGTGCTGGGCGGTGGCGACCACCGGCAGCATCGGGACGCCCGCGCGCTCGTAGTCGTCGCGGTACTTCATGCCCAGCGCCCACGTGTGCGGCGGGGTCCAGAAGAAGATCACGCCGAACATCACGAACGCCGGCCACTGGACCGTGCCGGTGACGGCGGCCCAGCCGATCACCACCGGCATGCAGCCCGCCGCGCCGCCCCAGACCACGTTCTGTGACGTGCGCCGCTTGAGGCCGAGCGTGTAGACGAAGATGTAGAAGAGGATCGTCGCGATCGCCAGGGTCGCCGAGAGCAGGTTCACCGTGAGGTAGAGCACGACCGCCGAGGCGACGCCCATGACCAAGCCGAAGATCAGCGCGCCGCGGCGGGGCACCGAGTCCTTGACCAGCGGACGGCGTTTCGTGCGGTTCATCACCTTGTCGATGTCCGCGTCGATCACGCAGTTGAGCGCGTTCGCGCTGCCCGCGGCCATCGTCCCGCCGACCAGCGTGGCCAGGACCAGCCACGGCGAGGGGATCTGACGGCCGGCGAGGAACATCGCCGGGATGGTGGTCACCAGCAGGAGCTCGATCACCCGCGGCTTCGCCAGCGCGGCGTAGGCACCGACGACCCGGCGGATGCTTCGCCGGTCACCGTGCGGTCGATCACCGGTCGGGTGCACGGCGCTGGTGTCTTCACTGCGTCCGTGCGCAGCGTTCACCGGCGACATTTCACTCCCTGCGTCAGGTTCGGGCGGGTCCGTCCGGAAGGCCGTGGTGGAACGCCGGTCTGAACCCTCGAACGATGTTAGACGTGGTGAATCCCGTGGGTGATCGCGGGTCCTCGACCGGCCCAAGCACTAGGCTGGCCGCGACGGGCCGCGATTGCCCCTGCGCATGGCCGCGAGCAGGAATATCGTCCCTTCGGGATCGATTGAGATAAGCAGCCGCGTGTACGGGTAACCGGAACGAGGAAGACCAGCCGCAACCATCATGACCGGGAGTTGGAGTTCAGTGTCCGAAACCGCCACTACCAGCGAGAACAACCCACTCCTCCGGCGCAACACGCCCGCCGACTGGACCGACACCGACACCCGCGCCGTGGACACCGTGCGGGTGCTCGCCGCGGACGCGGTGGAGAACTGTGGCAGCGGCCACCCCGGCACCGCGATGAGCCTGGCGCCGCTGGCCTACACGCTGTTCCAGCGGGTCATGCGCCACGACCCGAACGACCAGCACTGGCCGGGCCGCGACCGGTTCATCCTCTCGGCCGGCCACTCGAGCCTCACCCTCTACATCCAGCTGTTCCTCGCCGGCTACGGCCTCGAGCTCGAGGACCTCAAGCAGCTGCGCAAGTGGGGTTCCAAGACCCCGGGTCACCCGGAGTACCGCCACACCGACGGCGTCGAGACCACCACCGGCCCGCTCGGCCAGGGCCTGGCCAACGGCGTGGGCATGGCGATGGCGGCCCGCCGCGAGCGCGGCCTGCTGGACCCGGACGCGGCGCCCGGCGAGAGCATCTTCGACCACCACATCTTCGTGATCGCCTCCGACGGCGACATCGAAGAGGGCGTCACCTCCGAGGCCTCGTCCATCGCGGGCCGCCAGGAGCTGGGCAACCTGATCGTCTTCTACGACGACAACAAGATCTCGATCGAGGACGACACGAACATCGCGCTGTCCGAGGACACCGTGAAGCGCTACGAGGCCTACGGGTGGCACACCCAGGTCGTCGAGGGCGGCGAGGACGTCGTCGCGATCGAGGAGGCGATCAAGGCCGCCAAGGCCGAGACGCAGCGGCCGTCGTTCATCGCGGTGCGCACGGTGATCGGCTACCCGGCACCGAAGAAGATGGGCACCGGCAAGGCGCACGGCGCCGCGCTGGGCGCCGACGAGGTCGCCGCGGTCAAGAAGATCCTCGGCTTCGACCCGGAGCAGTCCTTCCAGGTCGACGACGACGTGCTCAAGCACACCCGCCAGGCGCTCGAGCGCGGCAAGGCCGCCCACGCCGAGTGGCAGGAGAAGTACGAGGCCTGGGCCGCCGCCAACCCGGAGCGCAAGAAGCTGGGCGACCGGATGGCCACCCGCACGCTGCCCGAAGGCTTCGCCGACCACCTGCCGAAGTGGGAGCCGGACGCCAAGGGCATCGCCACCCGCAAGGCCTCCGGTGAGGTCCTCAGCGCGCTGGCCGAACCGCTGCCGGAGCTGTGGGGCGGCTCGGCCGACCTGGCCGAGAGCAACAACACGACGATGAAGGGCGCCGACTCGTTCGGTCCCGAGAAGGCCGCCACCGACATGTGGCAGGCCAACCCGTACGGCCGGACGCTGCACTTCGGCGTCCGCGAGCACGCCATGGGCTCGATCCTCAACGGGATCGCGCTGCACGGCGGCACCCGCCCGTACGGCGCGACGTTCCTCATCTTCTCCGACTACATGCGCCCGCCGGTCCGGCTGGCCGCGCTGATGAAGGCGCCGGTCACCTACGTGTGGACGCACGACTCGATCGGCCTCGGCGAGGACGGCCCGACGCACCAGCCGATCGAGCAGCTCTCCGCGCTGCGCGCGATCCCGGGCCTCAACGTCGTCCGCCCGGCGGACGCCAACGAGACCGCGTACGCGTGGAAGGCCGTGCTGGAGGACATCCACCACCCGTCCGGCCTGGCGCTGACCCGCCAGAACGTGCCGGTGCTCGAGGGCACCAGTGCCGAAGGCGTGGCCAAGGGCGGGTACGTCTTGGCTGACTCCGAAGGAACGCCGGACGTCGTGCTGATCGGCACCGGCTCCGAGGTCCAGCTCGCCGTCGAGGCGAAGAAGACCCTCGAGGCCGACGGCGTGAAGGCGCGTGTCGTCTCGATGCCGTGCGTCGAGTGGTTCGACGCGCAGGACGCGGCCTACCGCGAATCCGTCATCCCGGCCGCCGTGAAGGCCCGCGTGTCCGTCGAGGCGGGCATCGCCCAGTCGTGGCACCGCTTCACGGGTGACGCCGGGGTGAACGTTTCGATCGAGCACTTCGGCGCCTCCGCCGATGCCGCCACACTGTTCCGTGAGTTCGGGTTCACCGCGGAAGCAGTCGTCGAGGCCGCCCGCCGCTCGATCCAGAACACCAAGAATTCCTGAAGGGGATGACAGTAATGAGCAACGACAAGCTCGCGGCACTGTCCGAGGCCGGTGTGTCCATCTGGCTCGACGACCTTTCGCGTGAACGCCTGAACACCGGCAACCTCGCCGCGCTCGTCCGCGACAAGCACGTCGTCGGCGTGACGACGAACCCGACGATCTTCGCGAACGCGATGTCGAAGGGCGACGCCTACGACGAGCGGACGCGAGAGCTCGCCGCCCAGGGCGCCGACGTCGAGGCGACCATCCGCGACCTGACCACGACCGACGTGCGCAACGCCGCCGACCTGTTCCGCGACGTCTACACCGCGACCAACGGCGTCGACGGCCGCGTCTCCATCGAGGTCGACCCGCGCCTGGCCAAGGACACCGACAAGACGGTGGCCGAGGCGAAGGACCTGTGGAAGACCGTCGACCGGCCGAACGTGCTGATCAAGATCCCGGCCACCGAAGAGGGCCTGCCCGCCATCACCAAGACCCTGGCCGAGGGCATCAGCGTCAACGTCACGCTGATCTTCTCCGTCGAGCGGTACAAGGCGGTCATCGACGCCTTCTTCGCCGGTCTCGAGCAGGCGAAGGCCAACGGTCACGACCTGCGCGGCATCCACTCGGTCGCGTCGTTCTTCGTGTCCCGCGTGGACACCGAGATCGACAAGCGGCTCGACGCGATCGGCACCGACGAGGCCAAGGCCCTGCGCGGCAAGGCGGCCGTCGCCAACGCCCGGCTCGCCTACGCGGCCTTCGAGGAGCGCTTGTCGACGGACCGCTGGAAGGCCCTCGCGGCCGACGGCGCGAACGCGCAGCGCCCGCTGTGGGCCTCGACCGGCGTGAAGAACCCGGACTACTCCCCGACGCTCTACGTCGACGACCTGGTGGTCAAGGACACCGTCAACACCATGCCGGAGAAGACCCTCGACGCCGTCGCGGAGTCCTCCGAGCTCAAGGGTGACCAGGTGACCGGCCGCGCCGCCGAGGCGCAGGAGGTCTTCGACCAGCTCGAGGCCGTCGGCATCGACATCACCGACGTGTTCCTGGTGCTGGAGAACGAGGGCGTCGAGAAGTTCGAGAAGTCCTGGACGGAGCTGCTCGAGACCGTCAACGGCCAGCTCGAAAAGGCGAAGGGCTGAAGCACGACATGACGACAGGCGAAAAGACCGGCGTCGAGATCGTGGACGCCGAACTGGCGGAGCGCGCCGCGCCGCTGGCCGAGCGGCTGGTCGCCGACCAGGCCGCGTCGAAGCTGGCGGCCAAGGACGCCACGCTGTGGGGGCCGGACGCCGAACCCGAGGCGTCGATCCGGCTGTCGTGGACGACGCTGCACAAGTCGTCGCGGCCGCTGATCGGCGAGATCGAGGCGCTGCGCACCGAACTGCGGTCCGAGGGCGTCGACCGCGTCGTGCTGGCCGGCATGGGCGGCTCGTCGCTGGCGCCGGAGGTGATCACCGCGACCGACGGCGTCGCGCTGACCGTCCTCGACACCACCGACCCGGGCCAGGTCGCGGACGCCCTCGCCGGCGATCTCGAGCGCACGGTGATCGTGGTGTCGTCGAAGTCGGGCGGCACCGTCGAGACCGACAGCCACCGGCGGATCTTCGCGAAAGCGTTCGCTGACGCGGGGATCGACGCGGCGCGGCGGATCGTGGTCGTCACCGACCCCGGCTCGCCCTTCCAGGAACTGTCCGAAAAGGAGGGATACCGCAAGGTGTTCCTCGCCGACCCGCACGTCGGCGGCCGCTACTCGGCGCTGACCGCGTTCGGGCTCGTCCCGTCCGGGCTCGCCGGCGCGGACGTCGCCCGGCTGCTCGACCAGGCCGCTTCGGTGGCCGACGAGCTGGCCGCGGACTCGGCGGACAACCCGGCGGTCAAGCTGGCCGCCGCGTGGGCCGCCGCGCACGAAGCGGGCGCCGAGAAGGTCGTCCTGGCCGACAGCGGTTCGGGCATCAAGGGTTTCCCGGACTGGGCCGAGCAGCTGATCGCCGAGTCCACCGGCAAGCAGGGCACCGGCCTGCTGCCGGTCGCGGTCGAGGGCCCGGAGGCGCCCGGCTTCGCCGACGCCAAGTCCGACGCCACGCCCACCGCGGTCGGCAGCCCGCAGGGTGCGGCGAAGCTCGCCGTCACCGGCTCGCTGGGCGCGCAGTTCCTGCTCTGGGAGTTCGCCACGGCGCTCGCCGGCCGGCTGCTCGGGATCAACCCGTTCGACCAGCCCGACGTGGAAACGGCCAAGAAGGCGGCCCGCGCGCTGCTGGACGACCCGGAGAAGCTGAAGGGCGGCGAGGAGCCGTCCAATGTGGACGGCCCGGTCGAGATCTTCGGCAGCGACGGGGTTTCCACCGAGGGCAGCCTCACCGACGTGCTGCGCGCGTTCTTCGCTTCGGCGCCGGACACGGGCTACATCGCGGTGCAGGCCTACCTCGACCGGCTCGACGACGCCTCGACGGCGGTGCTGCGCGGCGAGATCGCCAAGCGCACCGGGAAGCAGACGACGTTCGGCTGGGGCCCGCGGTTCCTGCACTCCACCGGCCAGTACCACAAGGGCGGGCACCAGAACGGCGTCTTCCTGCAGCTGACCGGCGCCGTCGAGCAGGACCTCGACGTGCCGGACCGGCCGTACACGCTGGGACAGCTGCAGCACGCCCAGGCCCTGGGTGACGGGCAGGTGCTCGCCGAGCACGGCCGCCCCGTGCTGCGCCTGCACCTGACCGACCGGGCCGCGGGCCTCGCGGCCGTCGTCCGCGCGGTACAGGAGGGGGCCGCATGACCTGGAGCAACCCGCTGCGCGATCCGCGGGACAAGCGGCTCCCGCGGATCGCCGGGCCGTCCAGCCTGGTGATCTTCGGGGTGACCGGCGACCTGGCCCGCAAGAAGCTGATGCCCGCCATCTACGACCTGGCCAACCGCGGGCTCCTGCCCGCGGGCTTCTCGCTCGTCGGGTTCGCCCGCCGCGACTGGGAGCACCAGGACTTCGGCGAGCTCGTGCACGACTCGGTCAAGGAGCACGCGCGGACGCCGTTCAAGGAGTCGGTGTGGAACCGGCTCGCCGAAGGCATCCGGTTCGTCCAGGGCACCTTCGACGACGACGACGCCTTCGACCGGCTCGCGCAGACGATCAAGGACCTCGACGAGGAACGCGGTACCGGCGGCAACACCGCGTTCTACCTGTCGATCCCGCCCGGCGCGTTCCCGGTGGTGACCAAGCAGCTGGCCCGGTCCGGGCTGGCCAACGCCGACGAGAACACCTGGCGGCGCGTCGTCATCGAGAAGCCCTTCGGACACGACCTGAAGAGCGCCGAAGAGCTCAACGCGATCGTCAACGACGTCTTCCCCGAGGAGTCGGTGTTCCGCATCGACCACTACCTCGGCAAGGAGACGGTGCAGAACATCCTGGCGCTGCGCTTCGCGAACCAGCTGTTCGAGCCGATCTGGAACGCCAACTACGTCGACCACGTGCAAATCACCATGGCCGAGGACATCGGCCTCGGCGGGCGCGCGGGGTACTACGACGGCATCGGCGCCGCCCGGGACGTCATCCAGAACCACCTGCTGCAGCTGCTGGCCTTCACCGCGATGGAGGAGCCGCTGTCGTTCGACCCGCGGGCCCTGCGCGCGGAGAAGATCAAGGTGCTCTCGGGCACCAAGCCGCTCGGGCCGCTGAGCAAGACCACCGCGCGCGGCCAGTACGCGGGCGGCTGGCAGGGCGGCACGAAGGTGCCCGGCCTGCTGGAGGAAGAGGGCTTCGCGAAGGACTCGAAGACCGAGACCTACGCCGCGGTGACCCTCGAGGTGCAGAGCCGCCGCTGGGCGGGGGTGCCGTTCTACCTGCGCACCGGCAAGCGGCTCGGCCGCCGCGTCACCGAGATCGCCGTCGTGTTCAAGCGGGCGCCGCACCTGCCGTTCGATTCGACGTCGACCGAGGAGCTGGGGCAGAACGCCCTGGTCATCCGGGTCCAGCCGGACGAGGGCATCACGCTGCGGTTCGGCTCGAAGGTGCCGGGGACCACGATGGAGGTCCGCGACGTCACGATGGACTTCGGCTACGGCCACGCGTTCACCGAGTCCTCCCCCGAGGCCTACGAGCGGCTGATCCTGGACGTCCTGCTGGGCGAGCCGTCGCTGTTCCCGGTGAACGAAGAGGTCGAGCTCTCCTGGAAGATCCTCGACCCGATCCTCGAGAACTGGGCGAAGGAAGGCGCGCCCGAGCAGTACCCGCCGGGCACGTGGGGTCCGCAGTCCGCCGACGAAATGCTGGCGCGCACCGGCCGGAAATGGAGGCGCCCGTGATCATCGACCTGCCGTCGACCACGACTTCGGCACTCAACAAGAAGCTGGTGGAGATCCGCGAACAGGGCGGTCAGGTCGCGCTGGGGCGCGTCCTGACGCTGGTGATCGTGGCCGATGACGACTCCAAGCTCGAAGAGGCCATCGAGGCGGCCAACGGCGCGAGCCGCGAGCACCCGTCGCGGGTGATCGTGGTGGCCAAGGGCGCCCGCACGGCCTCCCCGCGCATCGACGGCCAGATCCGGGTCGGCGGCGACGCCGGCGCGAGCGAGGTCATCGTGCTGCGGCTGTACGGCCAGCTGGCCGGGCAGGGCCAGAGCGCGGTGGTGCCGCTGCTGCTGCCGGACGCGCCGATCGTGTGCTGGTGGCCCAGCGCCGGTCCGAAGGACCCGGACAAGGACCCGCTCGGCGAGCTGGCCCAGCGCCGGATCACCGACTCGGCCGCGGAGAAGAACCCGGTCAAGGCCCTGACCACGCGGGCTAAGGCGTACACCGAGGGCGACACCGACCTGGCCTGGACGCGCCTGACGCACTGGCGCGCCCAGCTCGTCTCCGCGCTGGACCTGCCGCCGTACGAGAAGATCACCGCGGCGACGGTGACCGGCGAGGCCGACTCGCCGTCGACCGAGCTGCTGGCCGCGTGGCTGGCCGAGTACCTGAAGGTGCCGGTCAAGCGGGTCAAGAGCTCCGGCGCGGCCGGGATCATCTCGGTGCGGCTCGACCGCAAGTCGGGCCCGGTGGAGCTGCACCGCCCGGACGGCCGCGTGGGCACGCTGACCCAGCCGGGCCAGCCGACCCGCCGGATCGCGCTGCAGCGGCGCAGCACGCAGGACTGCCTGATCGAGGAGCTCCGCCGGCTCGACCCGGACGAGGTCTACGAAGCGGCTCTGCACGGCCTGGGCAAGATCACGTCGGGCACGAACGGCAAGACGGGCGCGCCGGCCAAGGCGGACGTGACGTCCCCGGCCGCGGCCGCCGGTTCGGCCGCTGCTTCGGGTGCCGCTTCGGGTGCCAAAAAATGAGCAAGACGGAAGTCGTCGTCTACGCGAACCAGGACATCCTGGCGGCGGCCGCGGCGGCTCGCCTGGTCACCCGGCTGGTGGACGTCCAGGCGGCCAAGGGGTCGGCGTCGCTGGTGCTGACGGGCGGGGGCACCGGCATCGCGGTGCTGTCGGAGCTGCAGGCTTCGTCGGCCCGTGACGCGATCGACTGGTCCCGCCTGGACATCTACTGGGGTGACGAGCGGTTCGTCCCGGCGGATTCGGACGAGCGGAACGAAAAGCAGGCCCGCGAGGCTCTGCTGGACCACGTTCCGCTGGATCCGAAGCGGGTCCACGCCATCGCGCCCTCGGACGGCGAGTTCGGGGACGACGTGGACGCGGCGGCCGCGGCGTACGCGGAGGTCCTGGCGTCCCAGGCGGGCCCGGAGGACCACGGCGACGTGCCGTCGTTCGACATCATGCTGCTGGGCCTCGGCGGGGAGGGGCACACCGCCTCGGTGTTCCCGGAGTCCCCGGCGGTGTACGAGACCGAACGTTCGGTGGTGGCGGTGCGCAACTGCCCCAAGCCGCCGCCGACCCGGGTGTCGTTGACGCTGCCGGCCATCCGGCGGGCGCAGGACGTGTGGCTGCTGACGGCCGGCGAGGCGAAGGCGGACGCGGTGGCGCTGGCGCTGGCGGGCGCCGGCGAAGTCCAGCTGCCGGTGGCCGGGGCTCGCGGGCACCGGCGGACGTTGTGGCTGCTGGACCGGGCCGCGGCGGGCAAGCTGACAAAGGTGTACCAGCCGCCCACGGCTTGAGCGTGTCGGTTTGAGCCTGTCGGCTCGCGTGTTCCGGCTTGAGTGTTTCGGTGAAGGCCCCCTGCTTCGGCAGGGGGCCTTCGCTCGTCGGCAGGTTGCCGGAGGTTTCCGGCCGGCGAACTTCCGCCGGGCGACCCCACCTGGGTAACATGAATCCCACGATGTGGTCGTCTTGGCGCACGGTGGGAAACAGAACTTCCACCCTGGGTAGCACCCGTCGCCGGTTCTCCCCCGGACGGCCCAGCCGATTACGGAATCCGGACGCCGGAGCATCGACCGCGGGTGAAACTAACCGTCTCCGTACGTGACCTCGTTAGCATCCGCACATTTGTCTGCCCCTGCGCGTCCCGATCGGGCCCTGAGCGCCTCTCACCATCAAGTCCACAAGACGAATGGGGTCGCCAGCGATGAGTACAGAGGGACTCTCGATTCCAGGCATCTCGATCGCCGGCTCGGGGCCATCGGCCGCCGAGCGGGTGCGCAAACGCGGACTGAGCCTGTTCGGCTCGGTGCCACGCCCCGCTGTGGTCACGTTCGCCATCGAGGCGGCCGCGGTCATCCTGGCCGTGCTCGACGTCTGGCTGGTCATTCCGGAGAAGGCCCAGCCGTACTCGATCTACCTGTCCGGCGCCGCCTGCCTCGCGGTGGTGTTCCGGCGGAAGTTCCCGTTCCTCGCCGTGCTCGTCGCGGTCCCCGGCTTCCTGGCCGGCTGGGCGCAGCTCGCGTCGATGATCACCCTCGGCATGCTCGCCACCCGCCGTCAGCTGCACTGGCAGACCTGGGTCGGCGCCGCGCTGGTGTGGATGTGCCGGTTCGTGCAGTGGCCGCTGGAGGACTTCGCCGAGCTCAGCTGGCGCGAGCACATCCTCGACGGCATCTACGGCGTCCTCGTCGCCGGCATGCCGATCGCGATCGGCCTGCTCATCGGCGCCCGCACCGAGATTTCGAACAAGCTCGCCGAGCTGGCCACGAGCCGCGACCGCGAGCGCCGCTTCCACGCCGACGCCGTCCGCGCCGAGGAACGCGCCCGGCTGGCCCGCGAGATGCACGACGTCGTCTCCCACCAGATCACCCTGATCGCCATGCAGGCCGGCGCGCTGCAGGCCCAGACCACCGACGACCGCGCGCTGGAGACGGCGCAGGTCATCCGCACGTTGTCCAAGCGGACGCTGGAGGAGCTGCGGTCACTGGTCAGCGTCCTGCGAGCCGGCTCGGACGACGACGGCCCGCGGGCGGGCATCAACGAGCTCGACCGGCTGATCCGCACGTCCGACGTCCCGGTGCACCTGACGGTGGAGCACCTCCCGGAGGCCCTGCCCAACCAGGTGTCGGCGGCGGCCTACCGGACGGTGCAGGAGTGCTTGACCAACGTCCACAAGCACGCCCCCGGCGCGACGGCGACCATCCGCATCCAGGGTGAGCACGGCGCGCTCAAGATCGAGGTCCGCAACGAGCGGGCAAGCCGCCCCACGGAGGGCTTGCCCTCGGGCGGCCACGGCCTGACGGGCCTGGCCGAGCGAGCCCGCCTGCTGGGCGGAAGCTTCGAGACATCGGGAACGGAGGACGGCGGCTTCCGCGTCCGGGCCCGGTATCCCCTGGACCGCTGACCTGCGGCCCCCCGGCCCCCGGTATCCAGCTTAGCGGCGGATACCGACGTTTCCGGAGCGCACGACGCCGCGAGCGGCGGATTCCGGGCTGTTTCGGTCCGGAATCCGCCGCTCGCGGCTGTTCCGCCCCGCGAACTGTCGGTGGCCGCCGGTAGCGTGGAAATCGGGGGCTGCTCAGCACCGGAACGCGCGGAATGCCCTCGCCGGAGTCGACATGCGGTGGGGCGCGTACCCGAAAAGTCCGGTTTCTCGACATCGCCGGGGCGCGTCTGAAGGCGGGTGGGCATGATCGGCGGGGCATCTCGCGTGTCCCGAGGGGCATCGCGCGTGATTGGGCGGCCAACTCGCGTGATTGGGCAGCCATCACGATGATGACCCGCCAATCACGCGTGATGACCCGCTAGACACGGGTGATGACCCGCCAATCACACGTGATGGCTTGGGAGACACGGGGGGGATGGCTGGTTGAGCGCGCGAAAAGCCACCTCGAGGGGTCCACCTTTCCCTCGGGGTGGCTATCGACTGCAGACGCTAGATGATTTCCCGGCGCTTGCGCAGGCGGTCGAGCGCCTCCGCCAGGATGGCCTCGCCGTCGGCGTCGCTGCGCCGCTCCTTCACGTAGGCCAGGTGCGTCTTGTAGGGCTCGGTCCGCGGCGCGGCCGGTGGGTTCTTTTCGTCCTGCCCGCCCGGGAGCCCGCAGCGGGGGCAGTCCCACTCGTCGGGGATTTCCGCGTCGAGCGCGAACGATGGTCGGGCTTCGTGCCCGTTGGCACACCAGTAGGAAATACGGCGTCGCGGCGCCGACTCACCCCGTTCCGATTCGCCCGTAGGACCGGCACCCACCCGGGTGCCTCGAATCGCGTTACCGCCAACCATGAATCCTCACACCTAGGAATCGGCGGCGCGCCCCCCAATAGGCACGCCGAATCGCTGCGCACCGCCATCCGGACCCGGTCGCGGCCGACGACGGAACGCCGGACGCCTCACACCTTGAGCAGCAGACCCAGGCCCACGATGCTGATCAGCCAAACCGCGCCCAGCCCCAGGGTGATCCGGTCGAGGTTCTTCTCGGCCACGCTCGACCCGGCCAGGCTCGACTGCATCCCACCGCCGAACAGCGACGACAGGCCACCGCCCCGGCCCCGGTGCAGCAGCACCGCGACCACCAGGAAGACGCTGGTGACGATCAACAGGATTTGCAGGAACAGCTTCATGTCATCCTCTGGGCTCTAGGAGAATGCAGGGGTACGGCATGGTCGTTTCCGACCACCACCGTACCCCTGGACTCGTCCACTGCTGTGTGACGGACCGGATACACAGGCTACCCGGTCGTGGCCTCGATCAGGGCAGCGGCCCGCCCGCAGCGAGTGCGCAGAGTTTCGTGAACTCCTCACCATCGAGGCTCGCTCCGCCGACCAGGGCACCGTCGATGTTCTCGCAGGCCACCAGTTCGCCGATGTTGCCCGACTTGACCGATCCCCCGTAGAGCACCCGGACGGACGAAGCGACCTCGTCGCCGTACTTCTCCTGGAGGGTCGCCCGGATGGCCTTGCAGACCTCTTCGGCGTCCGCGGACGACGCGACCTTGCCGGTGCCGATCGCCCAGACCGGCTCGTACGCGACCACCACGCCGGAGACCTGCTCGGCCTTGAGGCCCTTCAGGCCCTCGATCAGCTGCGTCGTGGTGTGGTGGATGTGTTCGCCGGCCTCGCGGACCTCGAGCTTCTCCCCGATGCAGAGGATCGGCGTGATGCCGTGCTTGAGCGCGGCCTTGACCTTCTTGTTGACCAGCTCGTCGGACTCGGCGTGGTATTCGCGCCGCTCCGAGTGCCCGACGGCGACGAACTTGCAGCCCAGCTTGGCCAGCATCAGGCCGGAAATGTCACCGGTGTAGGCCCCGGAGTCCTGCGGCGCGATGTCCTGCGCGCCGTAGGTGAGCGACAGCTTGTCGCCGTCGACCAGGGTCTGCACGCTGCGGATGTCGGTGAACGGCGGCAGCACCGCCACGTCGACCTTCGCGTAGTACTTCTCCGGCAGCGCGAAGGCGATCTTCTGCACCAGCGCGATCGCCTCGAGGTGGTTCTGGTTCATCTTCCAGTTGCCGGCGATGAACGGCTTGCGTGCCACTAGTTCTTCTCCTCCAGAGCGGTCACGCCCGGCAGTTCCTTGCCTTCGAGGTACTCCAGGGAGGCACCGCCGCCGGTGGAGATGTGCGAGAAGCCGTCTTCGGGCAGGCCCAGCTGCCGCACCGCGGCCGCCGAGTCGCCGCCGCCGACCACGGTGAACGCGTCGCTCTTCACGAGCGCCTCGGCCACGGCACGCGTGCCGCCCGAGAACGCCTCGAACTCGAACACGCCCATCGGGCCGTTCCAGAACACGGTCGCGGCGTCGGCCAGCTTGCCCGCGAAGAGTTCACGGGTCTCCGGGCCGATGTCGAGGCCTTCGCGGTCGGCCGGGATCGCGGTCGCGGCGACGACCTCGTGCTCGGCGTCGGCCGCGAAGCCCGTCGCGGCGAGGACGTCCACCGGCAGCACCAGTTCGACGCCGCGCTTCTCGGCCTCGGCGAGGAAGCCCCTCACCTGGTCGAGCTGGTCGGCCTGCAGCAGCGAGTTGCCGACCTCGTGGCCCTGGGCCTTGAGGAAGGTGTACGCCATGCCGCCGCCGATGAGCAGCCGGTCGACCTTGGTCAGCAGGTTCGCGATGACGCCGAGCTTGTCGGACACCTTCGCGCCGCCGAGCACGACCACGTACGGCCGCTTCACGTCGTCGGTCAGCTTCTTCAGCACGTCCAGCTCGGCCAGCACCAGGCCGCCCGCGTACGCCGGGAGCACCGACGCGATCTCGTAGACCGAGGCCTGCTTGCGGTGGACGACGCCGAAGCCGTCGGAGACGAACGCACCGCCCGGCACGAGGGCGGCCAGCTCGGCGGCCAGCTCGGAGCGATCCACGGCGTCCTTGCTGGTCTCGCGCGCGTCGAAGCGCACGTTCTCCAGCAGGACGACGCCACCGTCGGCCAGGCCGCCGGTCAGCGCCTTCGCGGACTCGCCGACCAGGTCACCGGCCAGCGCGACTTCGGCGCCGAGCAGCTCGGAGAGCCGCTTGGCGACGGGCGCGAGGGTGTACTTCGGGTCCGGCTCGCCCTTCGGGCGGCCGAGGTGCGCGGTGACGACGACCTTCGCGCCCGCGTCGGCGAGCTTCTTGATCGTCGGCAGCGCGGCGCGGACCCGGCCGTCGTCGGTGATGCGATCCCCGTCGAGCGGGACGTTCAGGTCGGACCGCACGAGTACGTACCGGCTCTGAACGCCCTCGCCCAGCAGGTCTTCGAGGTTCTTGACGCTCATCGGGTTCAGGACAGCTTCGAACCGACGAGCTTGACCAGGTCGGCGAGGCGGTTGGAGTAGCCCCACTCGTTGTCGTACCAGCCGACGACCTTGACCTGGTTGCCGATGACCTTGGTCAGCGGCGCGTCGTAGATGCAGGACGCCGGGTCGGTGACGATGTCCGAGGAGACGATCGGGTCCTCGTTGTAGCGCAGGTAGCCCGACAGCGCGCCCTCGGCGGCGGCCTTGTACGCGGCGTTGACCTCTTCGAGGGTCGCGGCCTTGGTCAGGGTGACCGTGAGGTCGGTGGCCGAGCCTGTCGGCACCGGGACGCGCAGCGCGTAGCCGTCCAGCTTGCCCTGCAGCTCCGGCAGGACCAGGCCGATGGCCTTCGCGGCGCCGGTCGAGGTCGGCACGATGTTCAGCGCGGCGGCGCGGGCGCGGCGCATGTCCTTGTGCGGCGCGTCCTGCAGGTTCTGGTCCTGCGTGTACGCGTGGATCGTGGTCATCAGGCCCTGCTCGATGCCGAAGGCGTCCTGCAGGACTTTGGCCAGCGGGCCGAGGCAGTTGGTGGTGCAGGAGGCGTTCGAGATGATGTTCTGCGAGCCGTCGTACTTGTCGTCGTTGACGCCCAGCACGATGGTCAGGTCCTCGCCCTTGGCGGGCGCGGAGATGATGACCTTCTTGGCACCGCCGGCGATGTGCGCCTTGGCGGCGTCGGCGTTGGTGAAGAAGCCGGTCGACTCGACCACGACGTCCACGCCCAGGTCGCCCCAGGGCAGGTTGGCCGGATCGCGCTCGGCGAGGGCCTTGATGGTCTTGCCGTCGACGACGATGCCCTCGTCGCTGACGCTGACCTCACCCGGGAACCGGCCCAGGATGGAGTCGTACTTCAGCAGGTGGGCCATGGTGGCGACGTCGCCGAGGTCGTTGAAGGCGACGACCTCGATGTCGTGGCCGCTGGCCTGCACGGCGCGGAAGAAGTTGCGGCCGATGCGGCCGAAGCCGTTGACACCTACGCGAACGGTCACTGCTGCCACTCCTCTGAGGATCGGCCGGGACCCCCGGCCGTGACTTGCGGGCTCGCGGCCACCCTAGCGTGCGGGCATGCGCGTCCCTGACTGCCCTGACGAGACTTCCACCACTTGGCGAACGGGTCAAGAATCGATTAAGAAGCGAGGGCGTCACCGCGGGTGTTCCGGAGCGGACCACGGCAGACCACCAACGGCGGGAAATCCGGGCGCCGGGACCGGTTCCGGCTGATCGCGCCGGGTGTGCGACAGCCGGGCTGAACGCCGGCGCCAAGCCGACGACCGCGGCTTGACCGATTCAGCCCGAAGTGGGCCCCCGCCGGGCGCGGCAGCGGTCCGCGAGACGGCACGTGAGGTCGATGACTCGACCGATCCAGCGACGCCCTGCGGGCCCTCCGGCCGCGGGGATCGCCGCCACGAGGACGGCGGGAACCTCCGGCCGGAGGTTCAGCGGCCACCTGCGGCCGCGCCCTCAACCCGTCAGCTCCCGTTCCAGCGGAGTCCGGAACCGCGGCACCGCACGAACCTCGCCGAACCACTCCGCGCACTTCGCCGCCTCCGCTTCCACCGTCGCGCGCGTCTCCGCGCCCACGTCCTCCAGCAGCCTGACCACCACCTCCCCCGACGCTCGCTGGGCCCAGCCCCCGACCACCCGCCCGGACGCCCACACCGTCGGGCCGACGTTGCCGCTGCGGTCGAACAGGGCCGCGCGGTGCGGACCGAGGAACCAGTCGCGGTCCTGCCAGCCCATCGGGGTCGGGTCCAGCGCCGGCAGGAACGCCACCCACGGGGGCGGCTCCGGCACCGGGGCCACGTCGTCCGCCAGCACCACCCCGGGCACGCCGCCGAGGTCCACCTCCACCGGGGACACCGCCGCCAGCGCCTTCTTCGCCTGGCCCGCCGTCCAGCCCGTCCACCACCTCAGGTCGGCCACCGGGGCCGGGCCGTACGCGCGCAGCCACCTCCGGGCCAGCTCCGCCCGGGCCTCGTCCGCGCTCCACGGCCGCAGCCCGCCCGGGACCCACTCGTCCAGCGGGTGCCAGACGTACTGGGTGCTGAGCCAGCTGCCGCGCGGCCGGCCGCGGACGATCCGGCCACCCGCCGCCAGCAGGAACAGCACCCGGCTCGTCACGTTGCCGATCGCCTCGTACGGCTTGCCCGCCGCCATCAGCAGCTGCTGGCGCAGCCGGGGTTCGTCCTCGCTCAGCTGCTGCGCCGTCGCCGAGCCGCGGGCGCGCAGGGCCGCCTCGACCGACGCCTCGACGGCGGCCAGCCACTTCGCCGGCTCCGGCACGTTCTCCGGGTGCCCCTGCTGCCCGAGGTGCTGCTCGAGGAGTTTCCGCTGCTTCACGAGGATGTCCGCCGAGCAGCCCGCCTGCACGAGCGCCGCCGTGTCCAGGTCCGTCACGAACACCGTGCGCCGCATGCCCAGCAGCCTCAGCAACGTCCGGTCTTCGTAGAGCGCCCGCTCGACCTCGGCGACCGCCGGTGCCGCGAGGCGGGCGGACGCGGACAGGTGGACGGTCGCCGGGTCGGTGGCGTGCAGCGCGACGACCCCGGCGACGGCGTCCGCCACCGAGGCCGCGGGCGCGGCGAGGTGGTGGCGGACGGCGAGGCGGGCCCGGCGCTGCTGGGTGCTGATCTTCGGAGGCACCCGGTTTTCCTACCACCCGGCACCGACAAAAACTCCTGGTCGTGCCCGGCGACCAGGCGCTAGCCTCGCGGAATGGTCTCCGGCACGCATTTCGCGGCCTTCGCCGCGCTGACGTTCCTCATGGTCGTGGTCCCCGGGCCGAGCGTGCTGTTCACGATCAGCCGCGCGCTCACCGTCGGGCGGCGTGACGCGCTGCTCACCGTCGTGGGCAACTCCGTGGGCGTGTACACGCAGGTGGTCGCGGTCGCGTTCGGCCTCGGCGCGCTGGTGACGACGTCCGCGACCGTGTTCACCGTGATCAAGGTCGCCGGCGCGTGCTACCTGGTGTACCTGGGGATCCAGGCCGTGCGCCACCGCCGGAGGCTGACCGACGCGATGGCCGCGAAGGTGCGTGCCGCACCCGGCCGGGTCGGGACCGTGCTGCGCGACGGCTTCGTCGTCGGTTTCGCGAACCCGAAGTCGATCGTGTTCCTGGCGGCCCTGCTGCCCCAGTTCGTCGACCCCGGCGCGGGGTCGGTGCCGGGGCAGATGCTGGTCCTCGGGCTGTGCCTGCCGGCGATCGCGCTGGCCACCGACAGCGCGTGGGCGCTGGTCGCGGGCACCGCCCGCGCGTGGTTCGCCCGCTCGCCGAAGCGCCTGGAGCTGGTCGGCGGCACCGGCGGCCTCGTCATGATCGGCCTGGGCGCCACCCTCGCCTTCACGGGCCGGGGTGACTGAGCACCAGGTCGAGCAGGCCCGGGAAAGCCGCGTCGAATTCGGGGCGCCGCAAGCGGTTCAGCCGTCGCGGGCCTTCGTCGCGCTGTTCGATCAGGCCCGCCGCGCGCAGCACGGCGAAGTGGTGGCTGCGGGTCGCCTTGGCCACCGGCAGGTCGAACGTGCCGCACGCCTTCGTCCACTCCGGCACGGCGGCCAGCTCGCGCAGGATGCTGCGGCGCACCGGATCGGCGACCGCGGCCAGGGCGTCCTGCAGCGAAACCGCCGCCGGGAGCGCGTGCGTGAGCCCGCGCGCCCGCGCAGTGTTCGATGATTGTCGTACACTCATCCGGTGGACCTCCGTCGAACACTCTAGGAGCAAATGTGCCGCGACACCTCGACGCCACCTTCGGCCCCGACGCGCGCAACCGGCTCGACGAAGCAGCCACGCCCGGCCGCGAGGGCGCGCTGGCCGCGCTCGAATCGTTCTACTACGCCTTCAACCAGCGCGATCTCGACGCGTTCCGCCGGGTCTGGACGAGTGATCCGCTGGCCCAGCTGAACAACCCGCTCGGCGGCATCCTCCGCGGCGGCGAAGCGATCACCGAGCTGTACGAGCGCGTCTTCCACGGCCCGGCCCGCGTCACCGTCACCTTCGGCGACATCGTCGAATACTCCGGTGCCGGTCACGCGGTGTTCGCCGGCCGCGAGACCGGCGAGTACCGCGTGACCGAAACCGTCCCCTTGAGCATCCGCACGACGCGGTTCTTCGCCTACGAAGCCGGTCGCTGGGTGCAGGTCCACCACCACGGCAGCATCGACGACGCCGGCGCGCTCGCCGCCTACCAGCGGGCGATCCGCGGCTAAGCCAGTGCCTTCACCAGCTCCGGCCACCACTCGCGCGGCACGCCGTCCAGCCGGACGACGACCTGGTCCGCGCCCGCGGCGAGGTACTCCCGCAGCCGCGCTACCACGGTGTCGAAGCCGCCCCACACCGCGACGGCGTCGACGAGCCGGTCCGACAGGTCCGTGATGTCCGGATCGGTGAAGCCCATGCGGCGCAGGTTGGCCGCGTAGGCCGGCATCCCGGTCAGGAAGCTCAAGCCGCTGCCGCGGATCGCCTCCCGCGCCGCGGCCGCGTCGGTCTCGGCGACGACGTTGAGCAGCACGGCGAGCTGTTTGCCGGCCCCGAGGATTTCCCGCGCCGAAGCGATGTAGTCCGTCGTCACCAAGTACGGGTAGGCGCCCGACGCGCGGTCGCGTGCCAGTTCGAGCATTCGCGGCCCGAGCGCCGACAGGATCCGCGCGGACGGCGGGACGGCCTCCTCGATCTCGTCGAGGTAGTCGTTCAGCGCCGCCAAGGGGCGCGGGCCGTGCGCTCCGCCCAGCCCGACGACGAACCGGCCGGCCGGCAGGTCCGCGTACGCCGAAGCCACCGAAGCGGACGGCACCCGGTCCACCGACAGGATCCCGCTCGCCACCTGGATCCGGGACGTCCCGCGGACCACCTCGGCGATGCGCGGCAGGTTATCGCCCTGGCCGCCGGCCAGCCACAGCGTGGCGTAGCCGAGCTCCTCGAGTTCGGCCGCGGTCGCCACGGCGGCATCGGTGTCCAGTGCGCTGTGCGTGGCCCCCAGCGGCCCCAGCTTCGTCATGCGCGGGGGAACCCCGGAAGGCCGGGAGTTGTTCCCCGTCAGGCCGTCTGTTCGTCCTCAGCGGAATCGGCGGGATCCTCGGCGGCCCGGGTGAACATCCGGGTCGCCGAGAGCCGTGCGACGCCGTCCGGCTCGCCCAGGTCGTCCAGGGAGTTGCGGATCGTCGAGTCCACCGACAGGTACTTGCGGCCCGCCCGCAGGTCGGCGTCGTTGCGCAGCCGCACGATGAGCGGGAACTCCGACAGCGCGCCCGCGTCGAACAGGCCCGTCGTGTAGATCAGCTGCACGCCGAGCGCTTCGGCCACCGCCCGCTGCAGCTCCAGCAGGTACCCGGCCGACGCGCGGCCGATCGGGTTGTCCAGGAACAGCACGCCCGAGTGCCGGTTGCGGACCTTGCCGCGGTTGTTGGCCCGCAGCGCCGCCAGGGTGCAGTACAGGATGATCGCCGCGGTCAGCTGCTGGCCGCCCGAAAACACGTCGCGGATCTCCGAGACGCGCTGGCGTTCGGTCCGCAGCACCGAGTCCGGCTTCAGCATGTCGACGCGGAACCCCTTGGGCGCCGCGGCCCGGACTCCGCGCAACACCAGGGAAAGCCCGTCGCGCTTGACGTCCCGGCCGTCGGCCGTCTTGCCGACGGCGGCCTCGTCGACGACCTCGCCGAGCTTCTCGGTGAGCGCGTTGTCCTCCAGCTCGGTGAAGCGGATGCGGAGGAACTCCTGCCCCGACCAGTCGCCGAGGCCGTCCGGCAGCCGGGAAACGCGCTGCGCCGAGCGCAGCGTCCGCAGCGCGCCGTCGACCATGCCCTGCAGGCGGGTGATGATGCCGCCGCGGTGCCGGTCGATCTGGGCGAGGTCGTCGGTGAGCGACCGCAGCCGCGGCCGCAGCGCTTCGGCCCACTCGGCGGCATGCGCCGGGAGCTGGTCGCGCTTGACCGAGATGACCTGCTGCCGCACCGGGGTGCTCAGCTTCTCGAAGCGCTTCTCCGTCGCGTACTGCGCGAGCTGGTCCGCGGCCGCGCGCACCCGCCGGTCGCCGGCGTCGGCGGCGTCCTGGGCCTGGTTGAAGGTGGCGTTCAGCCGCGCGTGCTGGGCGCGCGCGGTGTCGACGTCGCCGTCGTAGGCGGCAGCGTCGGTGTCGGTCACCAGGTGGCCCATCGACTCGGCGAGCAGCGCGAAGCCCGAGGCCGAAGTGCGCGCCGAGTCCAGCGTCGCTTCCGCCGCCGCCCGGCGTTCCTGCAGCTCTTCCCACTTGCGCGCGGCGGCCGACGCCTCCAGCCCGGCCGCGTCGATCAGCTCCAGGCCGTGCTCGATGTCCCGCGGTTTCTCGCCGTTGACGCCGTTCTGCAGCGGCAGCGCGTCCAGCTCGGCGCGCCGCGTCGAGACGAGCCCGATCGCTTCCGTGCGCTCGTCTTCGAGGCCGTCGACGACCCGGCGGGCGCGGGCCAGCGCGGCCGCCCGCGCCGACGCGTCGGAACCGTCGGGGGTCTCCAGGAGCTCGGCCGCGCGGGCGCGGACGGCTTCGTCCATGGACTCGACCGCCGAGCCCGCGGCGGCTTCGGCGGACTCCGCCTGCTCCAGCTCGCCGCGCAGGTCGCTGCCGACCTCGACCTTCGCGTACGACTCGGACGCCGACAGGTAGGCCCGCCGCAGCGCGTCCACCGGCTCCGACGGCGCCGGGCCGTCCGCGGCGTCGGCCGCCCCGGGCACCTCGGCCAGTTCGGCGCGCGCCGTGCTCGCGGTCCGGCGGTGCCCGTCGGCGGTGCGCTGCTCCTCCCCCGCCTGCTCGCGCAGCCGCGCGGCCTTGCCCGCCGCGTCGGACGCCTGGAGGTCGGCGCGCTCGGCGATCTCGGTGGCGCGCTCGGCCTCTTCGGTCCACTCCGCGATCCGGGCGCTGCGGACGCCCAGCTCGCCGAGCCGCCGCGCCTTCTCCTCCGCCTCGGCGGCGGCCGCCCGCAGCTCGGGGACGCGTTCGCGCAGCGAGACCGCCTTTTCGCTCAGCCGCGCGAATTCCGCGTCGGCCTGCGCCAGCGCGGTCCGCGCGGTCTCCCGCGCGGTCCGGGCCGCCTGGGCCTGCTCGGCCAGGGTGGCGACGGCCCCGGCCGGGTAGTCCTCACGCCACGTCGTGAGCTTCCACGTCAACGCGCCGTCCGCGGCCAGCTTGGCGGACAACGCTTCGAGGCGCCGTTGCCGCTCGGTGTGCCGCCGCGCCACGGCTTCCCGCTCGGCGTCGGCGGCTTCTTCGTCGTACATCGCCGGGTTCGGCGGCACGAGGAACTCGACACCGGGCGCGGTGGGCGCCGGCGCCTGCAGTGCCTCGGTCGTGCCGACGGCGATGATCGCGCTCGGCAGCAGCCGCCGCGTCGTCAGCACCTCACGGGCGCGCTCGGCGTGCGCGGCGTCGTTCAGCAGGACCCCGGACACCAGCTGCGGCAGGCTTTCCAGCACTTCGGCGCGCCGGGAAGCGTCCAGTTTGGACAGATAGCGCCAGCCGGACCACGCGGTGATCCCGGCCTCCTCCAGGGCGTCCAGCGCGGCCTGGACGTCCTCGGGGGGCGGCAGCAGCCCGCCGGACCCCAGCGCGGCCAGCGCCCGCTCGTCGGCGGACTCCTCCATCCGCAGCGCGGTCTGCTCCTTCTCGACGGCCGCGCTCGCCTCGCGCAGCCGTTCCAGCAGCACCGGGAGGTCGCTCTCCAGGGTGACGTCGTCGGCGCCGAGCAGCTCGACCAGCCGGCTTTCGGCGGCGAGGGCGTCGGTCCGGCGGTGCGCGCGGTCGAGGTCCTCGGCGGCGCGTTCCAGGCGGTCCTGCGTCGTGCCCGCGAGCTGGTGCGCCTCGTTCACGGCCCGTTGCGCCGCCTGGAGCTCCGCGCCGACGCGGTCGAGTTCCTGTTCGCGGCGGGTCAGCTCCGCAGCGGCCTGCTCGGCGGCCGCACGCGCGGCCCGCGAAGCTTCGGCGACGTCGGCGCCCGAAGGCAGCAACCCCGCGCGGACGGCGGCCTGGACTTCTTCGCGCAGCTCGGTGATCCGCGTGGCCAGCCCGCGCGCCTCGGCCCGGCGCGCGGCCGCGAGGTTGGCGGCTTCGTCGCGCTCGGTCTGCGCCTTCTCGGCTTCGGCACGCAACGCGCCCGCGTGCGCTTCGGCCTTGTCGGCCTGGCGCTGGGCGTCCTGCGCCAGCGCGTGCAACCCGCGGGCGAGCGCCGAAGCGGCGTCGTTGCGCGCCTTCAGGGCCGGCCGCGCCTTTTCCTCCCGGCTGCCGACGAGTTCGCGCAGGTCCTTCGCCTTGCGCGCGGCGTTCAGCTGGTTGAGGACCGTCGCCGTCTCCCGCCAGGCCTCGGCCTCGGTTTTCGCCTCGGCCAGCTCGGCGTCGACGCGCTTGCGGGCCTCCTGGGCCTCGTCCAGGCGCAGCACCGCGACCAGGCGGCGCAGTTCCGTGACGGCCGCGGCGAGCCGCCGGTGGTCGCCCTCGGCGAGCTTCTCCGCGGACTTGACCTCGGTGACGTGGTCCTCGAGCCCGGACAGCCGCGCGTTCTCGAGTTCGTTGCGCGCGACGACGCGGCCGGCCAGCTCGGCCATGTCGGCCTTGGCCGACTCCGCGATCTTCCGCGACTCCGCGGCGACGCCCTCTTCGGCGGCCAGCGGCCCCAGCAGGTCGAGCGCACCGGCGACGAAGTCGCGTTCCGACAGCAGGTCCCCGCGCTGCGCGAGGTTGTGCGCGTACGTCGAAACGACCTCGGCGAGGTCCTTCGGCTCGTCCTCGGAGATCACCGCCTTCAACAGGAACTCGACGAACGCGTCGTCGGTGCCGAAGGCGAACGCGTCCGCCGCTTCGCCTTCGCCCGCGTTCATCGCGCGCTGGTAGCGGAACAGCTCGGTGTCGAGGCCGAGGGAGTCGAGCCGGCCGGTCCACTCGTGGTGACGGCGGGTCCAGGACAGCTCCAGCTCGGGCTCGGCCAGCTGGGCCGCGGTGAGCTTGTCGTGGAAGCCGGACATCGTCAGCAGCCGGCCGTCCTGGGTCATCGGCAGGGCATCGAGCCCCAGCGCCGCGGTCGGGCGGAAGCAGTACCAGGAGTCGACGAGGTTCTCGGAGTCGGCGGACACGACGTGCCCGCGCCATTCGGAGACCTTGCCGGTGATGATCCGGTGCCCGCTCTCGACGTGCAGCCACTCCAGCACGACGTGCGAGACGTCCTTGGCGGCGACGAACTTCTCCAGCACCTTGGTGCTGGTCGTGCCCACGACCTGGCGTCGCCCGGGCAGCATCACCGAGAAGATCAGCTTGATGAGCACGGACTTGCCGCCGCCGTTCTCGAGGAACAGCACGCTCGCCGGGGACGGGCGGCGCAGCTCGGCCGGGCCGGTCGCGTGGATGCCCGCGCTGAACAGCGCGTCCTGCTGGGGCGCGGTGATCTTGGCGCCGACGCCGCTGAAGTCGAGCACGACGTCCTGGTAGCGGGCACCCGCCGGGCCCACCGAATGCAGGCGGACCCGCGAAAGCTCGTACATCGATTCCCCTCTACAGCGTGTCTCTACAGCGTGTCGGACGCCGCTGCGCGCAGCGTGCCCCCGGCGGTCGCGACGGCCACGACGTCGAGCGCGAGCAGGTCGTCGAAGGCGGCGTCGGCGGCGAGTTCGCGGACCTGGATCTGGTAGCGCGGCGTGGTCCGGTAGGTGCCGCCCTGCTCGTCGCTCACCGGGACCAGGAAGCCCTGGTCGGCGAGGAACCGCAGGGCGCGGGAGACCATGCCGCGGGTGGTGTCGGCGGCGAGGCGGCCGTCCTTGGTGGCCGCGGCCGCGGGACGCCGGGTGTAGGCGCGCCAGGCCTGTTCGAGCTCGGGCGCGTCGGCCAGCGGGTCGTTGTTGGCCTCGGCCGCCGCCGCGCGTTCGTCGAGCATCCGGGCGGCTTCGCGGACCATCGCGTCGACCTGCTCGACGCTGACGCGGCCGATGTAGGTGTCGTTCGCGAGGTCGTCCGGGCGCGGGTAGCCGAGCGCCGCGGTGGCCAGGTGGATCAGGCCGTGCAGCACCTTCTCGGTCTCGCGGCGCTCGCGGATCTTGGCCTGGCGGGCGTAGGAGTCCATCTTGATCTCGAAGACGGATTCGTCGGTGGCCGCGAGGACCGCGCCGGCCTGCTGGTTGACCTCGAGGACCATCAGGCCGAGCCCGGCGGCGACGGCGTGGGTGAGCGCCTTGAACGCGTTGTCCTCGCCGTAGCGGCGGACGAGGTCGCCGTAGACGACGTCACGCGCGGGCAGCTGCTTCGGCCGCATGCCGAAGGCGACCAGCCGGGCCGCGGCCTCGGCGTCCACGCTGCTGTGGGACAGCGCCATTACGCGACCTCCTCGTTCTCTTCTTCGTCGGCGCGCTCGACGGCGGCGGTGGACAGCAGCAGGTCGGCGCCGCCGAAGTCCGGGTCGTCCAGGAGCGTGCCGTCGTCGACGGCCACCAGCACCTGCCGGTCGCCCTGGCGCCGCGCGGCGCCGACCCCGGGACTGTAGGCGTGGACCGCGCGCAGCGCGACCAGGGCCGGGAGGCCGGGCTGGCGGCTGCGGCGGGCTTCTTCGAGCAGGCCCGACAGCCGCCGCGGCACCTCCGGCAGGTCGAGGAGTTCGTCGGCGGCGCGCCAGACGTCGTCGCCGAACTTGTCGGTGACCTCGGCGGGCATGAGCTCGGGTTCGGGAATCTCCCCGACCAGCTGGTCGCGTTCCGGGGCCGGCCGCAGCAGCAGCGAGACGAGCGACGACAGGGACGGCACGACCGGGGCGGAGATGCCCGCGACGGCGTGGAAGAAGTGCTCGGCCGGCGCGACGGCGTCGGCCAGCGGCAGGCCCAGGGTGGGCACGAGGAGCTGGCCGAAGAGATCCAGGGTCGCGCGCTGGGGCGGGCCGGAGAACTGCTGGCGGTCCTGCTCGGCGCGGAAGACCGCGCCCGCGTCGGCGAGCCGGGACTGCAGGCGCGTGTGCCGCCGGATGCAGTCGCCGACGATGTCGACGAGCTCCGCGGCGCGGCGCTTGCGGTCGAGGTCTTCGGTCTCGTCGCGGGCCGTGGTGATGTTCTTGAGGATGGCGTTCTCGGCGCGGAACCGGGCCTCGATGTGGCTGAGCGCGCTGTCGAGCAGCTCCGGGACCTCGCGTTCCCAGTCGACCGAGCGGACGTCGCGGCGGGTCGCGTCGAGCTTCGCGCGCAGGGTTTCGCCGTACTGGACGGTCCGGTAGCGGGCCTGCTCGGCGGCCAGCTTCGCGTCGGCCAAACGACCCCGCGCAATCAGGTTCTCCAGCTTGACCTCGGCGGCGATCTGCGCCGATTCGACGTCGGTGTCGAGGGCGCCGACCAGGACGTTGATGGCCTCGTCGGTGGCACGCAGGTAGACCTCGCCGTCGCGGGCGGCCAGCTCGACGAGCAGCTTGAAGTCGAACTGGCGGCGCTGGTAGCCGCCCGGCCCCACGGAGCCGTAGACGCGCCGGAAGCCGCGCTCGGTCGTGCCGACGTTGATCAGGTTGTCCAGGACCCACTTGGCCACCCGGACGTGTTCCTCGGGCATCCGCGACGGCGCCTGCTGGGCGATGAACGGCAGCAGCCGGTCGATGACCTCGTCGTGGCCGGCGCCGGTGTCGAAGTCCATCGCGATGGTGACCTGGTCGATCGTGTGCAGCGCGATCTCGGCCATCTGGTAGATCGTGGCGTCGGCCCAGTCGAGCTTCGCCTTGCGCGCGTCCAGGTCGTGCAGCGGCGCCGTGCAGGCCAGCGCCTTGAGGCGGCGCGTCAGCCCCTCGTCGGCCAGTCCCATCGCGGCCCTGTCGTCGTCTCGCACAGCAGGCCAGGCTAGTCGGCCACCCTCTGCGCACGCGCGGGTGACTCCATCCATGCCCCCACCACCACCCTCAACGGTGACGCTGACGCGTCGCAGTGTTTGCATTAACGTCCCCCCTATGCGTGAGATGAGCCGTGACGAGTGGTGGAAGTTCGCGTCCGAAGGCACCCGGACCGGCATGTTGGGCCTGGTCAGGAAGGACGGCTCCCCGATCGTCACCCCGATCTGGTTCCTGCTGAACGAGGGCCCGGACGGTGACGAGTTGATCTTCACCACCGGCACCGAGACGCTCAAGGGCAAGGCCATCGCCCGCGACGGGCGGATCTCGCTCGCCGTCGACGACCAGAAGCCGCCGTTCTCCTACGTCCAGTTCACCGCCGAGGCGCGGCTGACCCACGACTACGACGACATGCTCGAGTGGGCGACGAAGCTGGGCGGCCGGTACATGGGCGACGAGCAGGCCGAGGCCTACGGCAAGCGCAACGCCGTCCCGGAGGAATCCCTCGTCCGGGCGAAGATCACCAGGGTGATCGCGCGGGCCGACATCGCCGGCTGACCCCGGTTCGCTGGTAATCTGCCTCCGGGGGTGGGGGGTATGCCTTCAGGGGACAGACGCGACGCCGTCCAGGCGATCGTCAACGCGGGCCAGCGGGAGCTGGTGGCCGAGCTGGAACGCCTCGACGGCGGTGGCCGCTTCGGCCGCTCGGGCCGCACGCGGCGGCTGGAGAACGGTGACGTCTTCGAACGGGCCGTCGTCAGCGCGGCCTTCTCGGACGAGTTCTTCGCGGCCGGGCTGTCGGTGGTGCTCCACCCGCGCAACCCGTACGTCCCGGCGTTCCAGGCCCACTTCCGCTACCGCGAAACCGCGGACGCGTGGTGGTTCGGCGGCAGCGTCGACTTGCTCCCCTGTTACGGCTTCGCTTCAGACGCGACGCACTTCCACCGCGTCCTGAAGAACCACTGCGACACGCTCGACCCGGCGTTCCACGCGCAGGCGAAGCGGGCGTGCGACGACCGCTTCCGGCTCCCGCACCGCGACGAAGCCCGCGGCATCGGCGGCATCCTCTTCGACCACCTGCACCTGCCGGGCCCGGACGGCTGGCGGCGCTCGGCGGCGTTCACGGCGGCGGGCATCGCCGCGATCGTCCCGGCGTACGTCCCCATCGTGCGACGGCGCAAGGACCTGCCGCACGGCGAGCGCGAGCGGCAGTGGCAGCTCTACCGCCGCGGCCGCTACGTGGAGTTCACGCTGGTCCACGACGCGGCGACCGCGGTGCAGGCCGACGCCGAGGCGATCCTCTCGGCACTGCCGCCGCTGGCGCGGTGGGAGGCGGAGTTCACGCCCGAACCGGGGAGCGCGGAGGCGGAGCTGGCGTCGTTCCTGGTTCCCCGCGACTGGGCGGCGGAAACCCCGGTGACGGCCGGGTGACTTTCAAGCGCCGGTGACCGCCGGCGGTTGGGCGCCCCGCTGAGCGGGAAACCATTGGCACGGTGGGTAACCCATCGTGTCGAGTATTGACAGGGCCCGCTCGGAGGGTGTGTGATCTGACCCATAGATAGGAAACTTTCCTAACTATTGCCGCCGGTGGTCCGCCGACCATTCCGCCCCGGTCACCCCCTGTCCCCCGACAACGCAGGAGGCTCCCAGTGGCACCCCGTCCACCGTGGCGTGCGGTACTGGCCGGTACCGCGGTCGCGGCGCTCGGCCTCACCGCGCTCACCCCGGTAAACGCTTTCGCCGCGGACACCGAGTACGAGTCCGAGAACGCCACCATCGTCCAGGGCGCGGTCGAATCGAACCACGCCGGCTACTCAGGCACCGGGTTCGTCAACTTCGACAACGTCGCCGGCAGCTACGTCGAATACTCCGTGAACGCGGCCCAGGCGGGCACGCACACGCTGACCTTCCGCTACGCCAACGGAACCGCCGACAACCGGCCGGTCAAGCTGACCGTCGACGGCGGCGACAAGGGCACCGTCGACTTCCCCGCCACCGGCGCGTGGACGACCTGGAAGACCGTCACCACGAGCGTGCAGCTCACCGCGGGCGTGAACAAGGTCCGGACCACCGCCACCACCGCCACCGGCGGCCCGAACGCCGACAAGCTCACCGACACCTTCACCGCGCCGGTCGACCCCGAACCGCCGACGCCGCCGACGAACCTCAAGGCGAGCAACATCCTGCCGACGGCCGCGACCTTCTCCTGGACCGCCGCGACGGACAACGTCGGCGTCGTCCGCTACGAGATCAACCGCGGCGGCAACATCCTCAAGACCGTCGACGGGAACACCACGAGCGCGACCGTGGACAACCTGACCCCGAACACGGCCTACGACATCTCCGTCGGCGCGTACGACGCGGCCGGCAACCCGTCGCAGCAGAGCAACGTGGTCACCTTCACCACGCCGCCGAGCAACGACACGACCCCGCCCAGCGTGCCGGGCAACCTGCGCTCGACCGGCGTCACCGCGAACAGCGTCTCCCTGGCGTGGAACGCTTCCACGGACAACAGCGGCACCATCTCGGGCTACGACGTCTACCAGGGCGCCACCAAGGTGGCGACGACGACGTCGCTGAGCACGACGATCACGAACCTGAACCCGAGCACGTCCTACACCTTCACCGTCAAGGCCCGTGACCCCGACGGCAACACCTCGGCCGCCAGCAACGCCGTCACGGCGAAGACCAGCGCTCCGGGCGGCGCCGGGGGCATCCCGGAGTACGACAAGGACATCGCGAAGGTCGACCTCGGCTGGTCGGTGGACTTCCTCCCGAACGGCAACGCGCTGGTGACCGAGCGGGACCGCTTCGAGGTCCTGCTGGTGACGCCGTCCGGCCAGAAGACCACCCTGGGCAAGGTGCCGGGCGCGGTGGGCACCAACGGCGAAGGCGGCCTCCTCGGCCTGGCGATCTCGCCGAACTGGGCGTCCGACCACGCGATCTACCTCTACCACACCGCGTCCGGCGACAACCGGATCGTGAAGATGACCTACGACGGCAGCACGCTGTCGTCGACGTCGACGCCGGTGCTGACCGGGATCGCGAAGAACCGCTACCACAACGGCGGCCGGATCAAGTTCGGTCCGGACGGCAAGCTGTACGCCACCGTCGGCGACGCCAAGAACAGCGACAACGCGCAGAACAAGAGCTCGCTCAACGGGAAGATCCTGCGGCTCAACCCCGACGGCTCGGCCCCGAGCGACAACCCGTTCTACGCCACCGGCGGCAACGCCCGCTACGTCTGGAGCTACGGCCACCGCAACCCGCAGGGCCTGGCCTGGGACTCCCGCGGCCAGCTGTGGGCGGCGGAGTTCGGCGAGAGCAGCCAGGACGAGCTCAACCTGATCCAGAAGGGCGGCAACTTCGGCTGGCCCAGCTGCGAAGGCACGCAGGGCAGCTGCAGCGGCTACATCGCTCCGAAGAAGACCTGGTCGACGTCGCAGGCCGGGCCGAGCGGCGTGGAGATCGTCAACGACTGGATCTACATCGCCGGCGTCACCGGTGAGCAGCTGTTCGCCACGCAGATCAACGCCGCGGGCACCGGCGTCGGCACGGTGTCGACGTTGTTCTCGGGCCGCTGGGGCCGGCTGCGCTCGGTCACCAAGACCCCGGACGGCGGGCTCTGGCTGACCTCGACGAACAACGACAAGAACGGCGGCACGCCGTCGGTGCTGGACAACGTGATCGTGCGGCTGAAGTTCCCGGGCGGCAGCACGCCCGGCGGCTTCAAGCTGACCAGCTCGGCCTTCGCCGACAACGCCACCATCCCGGACAAGTACACCTGCGCCGGGGACGGCACGGCGGGTCAGGACCCGTCGCCGCCGCTCGCGTGGGGTGCCGCCGACGGCGCGAAGGGCTACGCCGTCGTGTTCGCCGACGTCGCCAACAGCGGCAACAAGCTGCACTGGGCGATCTGGGACGTCCCGGCGGCCACGAAGTCGCTGCCCGAAGGCCTCGGCGCGGGCTACACCGTGCCGGACCAGGGCGGCGCGAAACAGAAGGCGATGGGCAGCGGGGCGAACGCGCAGAAGTTCTTCGGCCCCTGCCCGGGCGGCTCGAGCCACCCGTACACGTTCACGCTCTACGCCCTGAACACCGCCACGGTCCCCGGCCTGACGTCGTCCTCGACGATGGCCCAGATCGAAACGGCGATCAAGGGCGCGTCGACGGCGAACGTGGTGCTGCGCGGCAAGTCCAGCGCCGCCGCCTAGAAGCCGCGGCAGGGGTGACCGGAGCGGCGCCGGTCACCCCTGCCGCGCCCGCTCAGCCCGGCTCGGAAATCCGGCGCAGGTGGGCGTCGACGTCGAAGCCGTGTTCCTCCAGCCGGCGGCGGGCCAGCAGGAGCTCGTCGGGGGTGAACAGCTCGGCGTACTCCTCGCGGAGCATGACCGCCTCGGAGCTGCGGCCGAGCTGGTTCTTCTCCCAGAGCACGGTGAACCCGCCCGCGGTGCCGGCCCCGCGCAGCAGCAGCCGGGCCGCTTCGACGCCGCCGTGCTCGCGCACCATGCGTTCGAACTGGGCGGGCCGGTAGCCGTAATCCTTGGCCAGGACCCGGCAGCCGTCGAGCAGGTCCTCGGTGAACCGCGCGGCGAGCCGGGGATCGGCCGGGATGGATGCGGCTGGTTCGGGCATGGGGCAACCTCTCGACGGGACGGCTTCCCAGATTAATCGCGAACCGGAGCGGTTTCGCTACGCCATTCGAGCAACGAATTCGCGAAGAGCACTCTCCGTGTCGACAGAAGCGGGCAAAAGCGGCAAACCGAAACTGTCGGTATCTTCTGGGGCTTCGCCCCCAGGTCGGGGGCTCCGCCACCCGAACCCCCGAAAACCTGTCGGTGGTCTCTGCCATGCTGGCCGGCATGCGAACCGTGGTCCACGGCGACGTTCACGTCCACTATGGACAGATCTACGTCCACGACGACGAGGCGGAGCCGTTCGAGGGTGACCTGGCGGCGTGCTTCGCCGGGCAGCGCAACGGGCTGTGCGGCGCCGCCTTGCCCGGCCACCTGTTCCTCATCACCGGGCTGCACACCGGCGACGTCGGCTTCACCGCCGAGGTGCACTCGTCCGAGCCACCGGACAGCGGCGCGGAAGACGTCGTCGAGGCCTCCTTCCACGCCGAGGGCCGGACCGTGCTGGTCACCTGGGGTGGCTCGGCCTGGTGGGACCTCGAGCTGCCGCCCGGCGACTACCGCGTCCGCTACGGCGGCACGGCGATGGACGCGGGCAGCAAGCGTGACACCCGCCTCGACGGCGAGCCCCGGCTGGACAGCTACCTGCTGCAGTTCTGGCCCGCGCCGGCGGCTCCGGACGTCGTCGTCCGCGAATCGAGCGCGATCGCGGCTTACTCGCACGGGTTCGTGCGAGATCTGCCCCCGCCGCCGACCGAGGAGGAGCTTGCCGCCCGATGGGCGGCGCGGTGCCGGGCCGAAGAAGAGGCGAGCACGAAGGCCCGGCACGAGCAGCTGCTTCGCGAGTGGGGTGGGGTGCTCCCGGCCTCGCCGGTCCTCGAGCTGCCGCCGGGTTCGTTGCGGGAGTTCGCCAAGCTCGACCGCGACCTGGTGGGGGCGGCGGTCGCCGCGGGGCCGGAGCGCTGCCGCGCGCTCGCTCGGCGGGTGGCCCACTTCGCGTTCGAGCGCGCCCGGCTCGACGGCGTCGGCTGGATCGCCGACGGACTGCGCGCCCTCGACGAGGGGATTCCGCTGCCCGCGCCGTTCGACGACTGGACCGCGGCGTGGGATCGCCTCCTGTCGGACCCGGAGGTTCCGCACACGCTCGTGCGCACGCCGGACGGACGGCACGACAACGCGTTGCAGCGGGCCATGGCGTTCCCGGCGATCTTCGCCGCGGCCCACGAGGACGCCTCGGAGGCCTTGGGTCAGGCGCTGTCGGCGGCGGACCACACATACGGCGACGACCGGCCGCGGTTCTTGGTGGAGGTGCGCGCCGCCTTGGCCGAGCTGAGCGGGAGCGGGAGCGGCTGACCCGGCGGCGGCTGCGGTCCGCGCGGCATCGGTCGGACTGAGCGGGAGCGGCCGACCCGCCCCAGGCCCGGCAACCAACCACGGCCGCAGCCCGCGCGGCAATAGCCGAGCCGAGCGGGAACGGCCGACCCACCCCACGCCCGGCAACCAACCACAGCCGCAGCCCGCGCGGCAATACCCGAGCCGAGCGGGAACGGCCGACCCACCCCACGCCCGGCAACCAACCACAGCCGCAGCCCGCGCGGCAATACCCGAGCCGAGCGGGAGCGGGAGCGGCTGACCCGGCGGCGGCTGCGGTCCGCGCGGCAATGGCCGGCCGACCCACCCCAGACCCGGCAACCAACCACGGCCACGGCCCGCACAGCAATAGCCGAACCGACCCGGCCCAGCGCCCTGGCCCCGGCCGGACCTCACCAGCCGAACAGGCCGCCCATGATCCGGGCGCAGCGGGCGGTCATCGCGTCGGCGTCTTCCTCCGGCCGGTCGATCCACCAGCTGATCAGCGAGTCGACCACGCCGGTCCACACCTGGGCGACGGCCTCGATGTCCGCCGGGTCGGCCAAGCCGCGGGAGGTCAGCAGCTGCGTGGCGCCGAGCACGGCGAACGCGTCGAGCCGGCGGCGGTAGTCCGCGGCCGCCGCGGCGATGTCGCCCGTCGACGGCACCGTCGCGTCGCGCAGGAGGCGCCACGCGTACCGGTCGTGGTCGAACGTCGTGAAGATCGCCGCGAGCACCTTGAGCGGCATCTGGTCGGGCTCGCCGCCGGCCGCCATGGTGGTCGCCACACCGTCGGTGAGGCGGCCGCCCGCGCGGTGCAGGCAGGCCAGGTACAGCCCGTCCTTCGAGCCGAAGTACTGGTACAGCAACGGTTTCGTGACCCCGACCCGGCGCGCGATCTCGACCATCGACGCGCCCGCGTACCCCGCCCGGCCGAACTCTTCGGTGCCGGCCACGACGAGCTGGGCCTCGCGCTCTTCGCGGGGCATCCCCTTGGTCCCGACCGCCCTTGACTCCGTCACAGGCCAGAGCCTACCGTGCGTAAAGTGACCCGAGGGTAAGTTACCGTATGGTCAGATCAGAGGAGGCGACGTGGCCGAGTTCCTGGCGCACCTGCGCGACCCCGTGTTGTTCGCGATTCCGGTGTTCCTGCTGTTCGTCACGATCGAAATCGTCGCGGTGCACGTGCTCGGCCACGACGACGGCGTCATCGGCTACAGCCTCGCCGACACCCGGACGAGCATGCTGATGGGCACGGTCGCCGTCGGCGTCAACGCCCTGTTCCGGCTGGTGATGCTGGTCGTGTTCGCGGCGCTGTTCGAGCTGGCGCCGGTGAAGTTCGACCCGCGCGACTGGTGGACGTGGGTGCTCATGCTGCTCGGCCAGGAACTCGTGTTCTACGCCTACCACCGGGCCAGCCACCGCGTGCGGCTGCTCTGGGCCGGGCACCAGGTGCACCACTCCAGCGAGCACTACAACTTCTCGACCGCGCTGCGCCAGAAGTGGACCCCGTACTTCCAGCTGCCGTTCTGGTCGGTGCTGGCGCTGGCCGGCATCCCGCCGTGGATGATCCTGACCGGCCTGTCGATCGACCTCGTCTACCAGTTCTTCGTGCACACCGAGAAGATCGGCAAGCTGCCGCGCTGGTTCGAGTACGTCTTCAACACCCCGTCCCACCACCGCGTCCACCACGGCAGCGACGCCGAATACCTCGACGCCAACTACGGCGGCATCTTGATCATCTGGGACCGGATGTTCGGCAGCTTCGTCCCCGAGGGCCGGCGGCCGACGTACGGGCTGACGAAGAACATCGAGACGGACAACCTGCTCAGCGTCGGCTTCCACGAGTACGGCTCGATCCTGCGCGACCTCCGCACGGCCCGGACGTGGCGCGAGCGCGCGGGCTACGTGCTCGGGCCGCCCGGCTGGCAGCCCGAACACGTGCCCGCGTGATCACGCGATGTCCCGCAGCGCGAGGCTGTTCAGCGGCGGGCGCTGCGGGGAGGTCAGGTCGGTCAGCACGATCTCGCGCTCGACACCGGGCGACGTCCCGCGCCGGAACTGCGCGAGCAGCGTGGCCGGCGGCGCCGCGGTCACCATCCGGCCGTGGCGCTCCAGCCGGTCGAAGAGCGTCTGCATGATCTGGCCGGACATCCGGCCCAGCGCCTGGGTGCTCTGGTGGCGGTGGGCGCGGTGGCCGAGGTCGACCTGGGCGAGGGCGTCCAGGCCGCGCAGTTCCAGCAGGTCGATGAGGTGTCCGACCTCGACGCCGTAGTTCGCGACGAACGGGATGCTCTCCAGCACTTCGCGACGGCCCGCGTATTCACCGGCGAGGGGCTGGACGAACCCGGCCAGCTCCGGCCAGAACATGTTGAGCAGCGGGCGGGCGACGAGTTCGGTGACCCGGCCGCCGCCGTCCGCCTCGGTGCCGAGCGGGCGGTGGTAGAAGCCCTTGACGTAGGCGACCGACGGGTCGGTGAGCAGCGGGCCGAGCAGCCCGGTGACGTAGTCGGTGGTGAAGTCGTACAGGTCGCCGTCGACGAAGACGACCAGGTCGCCGCTCGTCGCCGCGACGCCCTTCCAGAGGGCTTCGCCCTTGCCGGCCAGGCCGTCCAGCCCGGGGAAGACGGCGTCCTGCGCGACGACGTCCGCCCCCGCGGCCGCGGCGACCTCGGCCGTGGCGTCGGTGGAGTGGCTGTCGACGACGAGGATCTCGTCGACGAGCACGCCCTGCAGCTCGTCGCGGATCGCCGTGACGATCGCGCCGACGGTCGCTTCCTCGTTCCGGGCCGGGATGACCACGGACACCGTGGTGCCGCGTTTGGCCGCGACGAGCTCCGCAGTGGTCCAGTCCCCGGCCTTGCTGCTGCGCCGGGTGATCCAGGTGCCGATTTCCGGCGAAACCTGCAGCATGCGTTTCCCCTTCCCTCGTTCGCCTCCGAGGTTCGGTGCCCCGCGTTTCGGGCACGGCTCCCCCGCGCTACCGCGGTGTTACGAGATGGCGCGCCGCGTTAAACCGGCTGACGGCCGCAGGTGACCGCGCCTAGGCTCACGATGAACCGAGGGGAACCACGAGTGCGCGAGGCGATCCGGCCGTTCCGCTGGGACCTGGTGCGGCCCGATCACCTCGGTTCCCTGCTCGACGGCCTTCCCGAGCCGGACCTGTGGTTTCTCGACGACCTGATCGACTGCGCCGCGAAAGTGCTCGCGCGGTCGGAGGACGGCGAGCTCTACTTCGTCGGCCGGTCCGCGGACTCCGTCTTCGACCTCCTCGGCGGCACCCTGCCCGACCCGGGCCGGCTGCACCTGCTGCCGCTGTCCACCACGTGGATGGACAGCCGGCCCGGCGGCCGGCTCCACCCGGCCGAAGTGGCCCAGCTGCGGGCCAACCTGGCCGCGCACGGCCTGGCCCCGGCCGGGCTCGCCCGCGGTTCCCGGCCCCTCGTCTTCGCCGACGTCGTGTCGACGGGCCGGACGCTCGAGCAGCTGCTGGGCATCCTGCGGGACTGGGCCGCCGACGAACGGGCGGACTGGCCGGCGATCCTGCGCCGGGTCCGGATCGTCGGCCTGACGCGGCGCAAGCACACCAGCCCGAACACTCACCGGTGGCAGCAGCACGCGAACTGGGCTCGAGACGTGCCCATCCGGAACGTCTCCGTCGAGTCCGCGCTGTTCAGCTACCTCGCCGACCACCAGCACAAGCTGACGCCGTCGTTCGGCCGCTACCGGTGGGCGGACCGGCGAGTCCGCCGGCCCGGCCGCGACGACCGGACCCGCCGGGCGCTCGCCGAAGCGGTGAGGATCGCCGAGGCCGGGCGCACCCCGGCCGTTCGCGCAAAGCTGGTCCGGGTGCTCGAGCGCGAACCCGCGATCGCCGAACCGTGGCTGCGGGATATCGTCATGCGTCTCGCGGCCAAGGGGGGCTCATGACAATTGCGGACGACGACAAGGACCGGCGGTTCCGCCTGGACGTCCTCGCGACCACCGTGCAGGAGGAGCTGATGGCGGCCGGGCTGCCGGTGCTGTCCGGCAACGATCCGATCGGCTCGGTCGGCGCCGTCGTGCACGCCGATGTGCCGGAGCTTCGCGGCGTGACGGTCGACTGGCAGGCGCACAGCCTCTTCTGGGACGCCAGCCAGGAGGCCTTGGCCGAGGACCCGCTCCAGGAACGGGCGGAGACCGCGGCGTTCGGGGCACTGGCGGTCGCCGTCGGCGAGGCGATGGCCGAGGCGATGCGGAAGATCCTCACCGCGGCCGGGCTCGAGGTCGCCGACAGCGGCAACGACTACGCACCCGACCAGCTGCTGGTCACCCGCCGCCTGGCCCGCTCGCCCTGGCAGGTGCGCCGCGACGCCAAGTTCGAGCGGCAGCAAGCGGTGATGCAGGCCGCCTGGCAGGCGAAGCACGAAGCCGAATGCCCGAACCACGGCCCCGACAGCTGAGCTCTCAGGCTTCTTCCTCTTCGAGCATCTCCGGCGTGACCGCGGACTCGGTGTCCGGGATGTTGAGGTCCTTGGCCCGCTTGTCCGCCATCGCCAGCAGCCGCCGGATCCGGCCCGCCACCGCGTCCTTCGTCATCTGCGGGTCCGACAGCTGGCCCAGCTCCTCCAGGGACGCCTGGCGGTTGGACAGCCGGAGCCGGCCGGCCGCCAGCAGGTGGTCCGGGGCCGTCTCCCCGAGGATCTCCAGCGCCCGCTCCACCCTGGCCGCCGCCGCCACCGCCGCGCGGGCCGAGCGCCGCAGGTTCGCGTCGTCGAAGTTGGCCAGGCGGTTCGCCGTCGCGCGGACCTCGCGGCGCATCCGCCGCTCTTCCCACTGCAGGACGCTCGCGTGCGCGCCCAGGCGCGTCAGCAGCGCGCCGATCGCGTCGCCGTCACGGACCACCACGCGGTCGGCTCCGCGGACCTCGCGGGACTTCGCCTGGATGCCCATCCGGCGCGCCGCGCCCACCAGGGCGAGCGCCGCCTCCGGGCCCGGGCAGGTCACCTCGAGCGACGAGGAGCGGCCCGGTTCGGTCAGCGACCCGTGGGCGAGGAACGCGCCCCGCCACGCCGCTTCCGCGTCGGCCACTCCCCCGGACACCACGGCCGCGGGCAGCCCGCGCACCGGGCGGCCGCGCTGGTCGATCAGCCCGGTCTGCCGGGCCAGGCCCTCGCCGTCCTTCACCACGCGCACGACGTACCGGGTGCCCTTGCGCAGCCCGCCGCTGGCGGTGATGACGTGGACGTCCGAATGGTGGCCGTACAGCTCGTGGATCTCCTTGCGCAGCCGTCGCGCGACCGAGCCCGTGTCCAGCTCCGCCTCGACGACCACCCGGCCGGCCACGATGTGCAGCCCGCCGGCGAAGCGAAGCAGCGACGCGACCTCCGCCCGGCGCGGCCCGATCTTCGTGATCTCCAGCCGGCTCAGCTCGTCCTTCACCGCGGCGGTCATCGCCATTACTGCCCCTCCCTGCCTTTCGCTCCTCCCCCGTGCTCCCCGTCCCTGACGAGACCGAGAGCCTCCCGCATCGTTCGCGCGAGCGCATCAGGATCATGCCGTCCCGGCACTCCGGGGTCGGCCACCGCCCCCAGGTGCGCCCGGCCGCCCAGCCGTTCCGCCGCGCGGCGGAGATTCGCCGGGTCGGGGACGGAATCGCGGTCCGCGATCACCGCGTCGACCCGCAGATCGGGGGCGTGTTCGAAGAGTACGTCGAGGTGACGCTCCGGCGAGAATCCCGCGGTTTCCCCCGGCTGGGGGACAAGGTTGAGCACGAGCACCTTCGTCGCGGCCGTCTGCACGAGCGCGTCGTGCAGCCCCGGCACGAGCAGGTGCGGGAGAACGCTCGTGAACCACGAGCCCGGCCCGAGGAACACGACGTCGGCGGCGAGCACGGCCTCGACGGCCTCCGCGCACGCCTGCGGCGGCCGCCCCGACCGGCCCGGCGTGTGCAGGCTGACGCGCTGCACCTGCCCCGGCGTCGAGGCCACCGCGACCTGGCCGCGGATGGTGCGCACCGCGGCCGGGTCCTCGCTGTCGAGGCCGCTGACCTGCCCCTCGATTTCCAGCGGCTCCGGCGACATCGGCAGCACCCGGCCGGAGACGCCCATCAGCCGGCAGGCCTCGTCGAGCGCGGCGACCGGATCGCCGAGCACCTCGAACAGCCCGGCCAGCAGCAGGTTCCCCACCGCGTGCCCGGCCAGTGCGCCGTCACCGCCGAAGCGGTGCTGGAAGACCTCGGCCCACAGCGTGCCGCCGTCTTCGGCGGCGAAGGCGGCGAACGCCTGCCGCAGGTCGCCCGGCGGCAGCAGGCCGAGTTCGCGCCGCAGCCGGCCGGACGATCCGCCGTCGTCGGCCACCGTCACGACCGCGGTGACGTCGGGGGTCACCCGCCGCACCGCGGACAGGGTGGCGTGCAGTCCGTGGCCACCACCGAGGGCGACCGCGCGCACGTTATTCACGACCAAGGTCGCGGTGCACCACCTTCACGGCCATACCATCCTCTTTGGACAGACGCTCGGCGAGTTCGACGGACAGCGCCACGCTGCGGTGCTTGCCGCCGGTACAGCCGACGGCCAGCGTCAGGTACCGCTTGCCCTCGCGCTTGTAGCCGGCGCCGATCAGCCGCAGCAGCTGGTGGTAGCGGTCGAGGAACTCCTCGGCGCCCTCCTGCGAGAGGACGTAGTTGCGGACCTCGCCGTCGAGGCCCGTGTGTTCGCGCAGCTCCGGGATCCAGAACGGGTTCGGCAGGAACCGGACGTCCATCACCAGATCGGCGTCCATCGGCAGGCCGTACTTGTAGCCGAAGGACAGCACAGTGACCCGGGTCTGGGTGCTCGCCTCGGAGCCGAACGCGTCTTCGATCTTGGCGCGCAGGTCGTGCACCGACAGCGACGACGTGTCGAGCACCAGGTCGGCTTCTTCGCGCAGCGGCTCCAGCAGCGTCCGCTCCGCCGTGATGCCGTCGGCGAGGCGGCCGTCACCCTGCATCGGGTGGCCCCGGCGGACGGCCTCGAACCGCCGCACCAGCACCGCGTCGGTCGCCTCCAGGAACAGCACCCGCGGCTTGTAGCCCCGGGCGTCGAGGTCCTTGATCACCGAGGCCAGGTCGTCGGTGAACGCGCGCGAGCGCACGTCCATCACCACCGCCACCTTGGTGATCGCGCCGCGCGCCTGCGCGCCCAGCTCGACCATGGTGGCGATCAGCTCCGGTGGCAGGTTGTCGACGACGAACCAGCCCAGGTCCTCCAGGCACTTGGCCGCCGTGCTGCGGCCCGCCCCCGACAACCCGGACACGACCGCGACCTCCATGCCGGAGCCGCGGATCTCCTCTTGCGCACTCACTGTGTTTCCCTACTCCCTGCTTCTGTGCCGTGGCCGGCGCCGGACTCCCCGGCCAGCGCGGCGACCACGGCTTCCGCGGTGCGCCTGCCGAAGCCGGGCACCGCCTCGATCTCTTCGATCCTGGCCTGCTTGAGCTTCTTCACCGAGCCGAAGTGCTTGATCAGCGCGGTGCGGCGAGCCTGCCCCAGCCCGGGCACACTGTCCAATTCGGACGTCACGAGCCGCTTGGACCGCTTCTCGCGGTGGTAGGCGATGGCGAAGCGGTGGGCTTCGTCACGCAGCCGCTGCAGCAGGTACAGCCCCTCCGACGTCCGGGGCAGGATCACCGGATCGGGGTCGGCGGGCAGCCAGACCTCTTCGAGCCGCTTGGCCAGCCCGATCACGGCGATGTCGGTGATGCCGAGCTCGGCCAGCACGTCGGCGGCCGCGGTGGCCTGCGGGCCCGCGCCGTCGACGACCAGCAGGTTCGGCGGGTACGCGAACTTCTTCGGCCGCCCGGTCTCCGGGTCGAGGCCGGGGGTGCTCGACTCTTCGGCGGTTTCCTTGAGGTAGCGGTAGAACCGGCGCCGGACGACCTCGGCGATCGAGGCGACGTCACCCTCCGTGGCCGCCTCCCGCAGCGCGAAGCGCCGGTACTCGGACTTGCGCGCGAGCCCGTCCTCGAACACGACGAGCGACGCGACGACGTCACTGCCCTGGATGTGGCTGATGTCGATGCACTCGATGCGCAGCGGCGCGGTGTCGAGGGCGAGGAACTCCTGCAGCTCGGTGAGCGCCGCCGAGCGGGCCGTGAGGTCGCCGGCGCGGCGCAGCTTGTGCTGGGTGAACGCCTCCCCCGCGTTGCGCTGCACGGTCTCGGCCAGCGCCTTCTTGTCGCCGCGCTGGGGCACCCGCAGCTGGACCCGCGAGCCGCGCAGCCCGGTGAGCCACTCCGCGACCGCCTCGGCGTCCGCGGGCAGCTCCGGGACCAGCACCTCGCGCGGGACCACCGGCCCCGCGTCGACGTCGTCGCGGGCGTCGAGTTCGGCCTCGTCGCCGTAGAACTGGGTGAGGAAGTGGTCGACCAGCGCCGGGACGTCCATCTCCTCGGCCTTGTCGATCACCCAGCCGCGCTGGCCGCGGACGCGCCCGCCGCGCACGTGGAAGACCTGGACCGCGGCCTCGAGATCGTCGTGGGCGAACGCCACGACGTCGGCGTCCGTGCCGTCGCCGAGCACCACGGCCTGCTTCTCCATGGCGCGGCGCAGCGCGCCGAGGTCGTCGCGCAGCCGGGCGGCGCGCTCGAACTCGAGCTCCTGGGACGCGGCGGCCATCTCCGCTTCGAGACGCTTGATCATGACGTCGGTCTTGCCCGCCAGGAAGTCGCAGAAGTCCTCGACGATGTCGCGGTGCTCGTCGGCGGAGACGCGGCCCACGCACGGCGCGGAGCACTTGTCGATGTAGCCGAGCAGGCAGGGCCGGCCGATCTGGCCGTGGCGCCGGAACACCCCGGCCGAGCAGGTGCGGGCCGGGAAGACGCGCAGCAGCAGGTCGAGCGTCTCGCGGATGGCCCACGCGTGCGCGTACGGGCCGAAGTACCGGACGCCCTTCTTGCGCGCGCCGCGGTAGACGTGCAGGCGCGGGAACTCCTCGTTCAGCGTCACCGCGAGCATCGGGTAGCTCTTGTCGTCGCGGTAGCGGACGTTGAACCGCGGATCGAACTCCTTGATCCAGTTGTACTCGAGCTGGAGCGCCTCGACCTCGGTGGTGACGACGGTCCATTCGACGCTCGCGGCCGTGGTGACCATCTGCCGGGTGCGCGGGTGCAGGCCGGAGAGGTCGGCGAAGTAGGAGTTCAGCCGGCTCCGGAGGCTTTTCGCCTTGCCGACGTAGATGACCCGCTTGGTCGCGTCACGGAATTTGTACACGCCAGGGGCATCCGGGATGCTCCCCGGCGAGGGACGGTAGGTGGTCGGGTCAGCCACTCCCCCAGCCTATTTGGCGACACCGACAGTTCTCGCACGCCCCCGGGTCTGCCGCGGCCGGTCGTGAGTGTTTTGGGGGGTTAGAACCGCCCTGAACACTCACGACCGGTTGCCCCGCCGGAAGTAGGGTGTTCGTCCGCTTCCGACCTTCGTCGGTGTCCGCACCTGTGACCCGGTGGTTACTTTCCGACGGCGATCCGGTCCCCCACCGAAAGGATCACCGTCGTGAGCTTCCTCCGCTCCCTCGGCGCCGTCTCCGCGGCCGTCGTCGCCCTCACCCTCGCGGGCGGCGCGGTCGCCACCGCGGGCGTCCAGCCGAACATCGTCGGCGGCAGCACCGCGCCCACCGTCTCCTGGGGCGCCCAGGTGTACGTCAACACGCCCGGGCGCGACTACCAGGGCTTCAACTGCTCGGGCACGGTCATCGCGAGCCGCTGGGTGCTGACCGCGGTGCACTGCCTCGACCAGGACGGCTCGGGCATGTACGTCCGGGTCGGCAGCAACACGCTGCTCTCGGGCACGAAGATCGCCGTCGACAACGAGTACCAGTCACCGAACGGTGACATCGCGCTGCTGCACCTGGCGTCGGCGACGAGCACCGCGCCGATCTCGCTGGGCAGCGCGGACCCGGCCACCGGCAGCACCAACCAGATCTACGGCTGGGGCCGCACCACCCCGACCGGCCCGCCGGCGACGGCGCTGAAGACGGCGAACGTCCAGGTGACCGGCCGGTCCACGGACGCCTACGGCGGCCGCGCGATCCAGAGCGTCGGCGTCAACGGCTCGGCGTGGAAGGGCGACTCGGGTGGCCCCGAGGTCGCGAACGGCGTCCAGGTCGGCGTGGCATCGACGGTGCAGAACCAGAGCGGGTCGAACACGCGCGGCACGAACAACTACGCCAGCGTGGCGGCGAGCCGGTCCTGGATCCGGACGACGGCCGGGGTCTGATCTCCGCCGGGGCGGCGCTCCGGCGCCGCCCCGGTTCTGTCGGTGGTGTGTGGGATGCTCGCGGGCATGCGGATCGCCACCTGGAACGTGAACTCCATCGTCCCCCGCCTGCCGCGCGTGCTGGGTTTCCTGGAGGAGACGGCGCCGGACGTGCTGTGCCTGCAGGAGCTGAAGAACACGACGGAGGCGTTCCCGGCGGCGGAGATCGAAGCGCTGGGCTACGAAGTGGCCGCGTACGGGCTCGGGCGTTGGAACGGCGTCGGCATCGTGTCGCGGGTGGGCTTGTCGGACGTCGTGCGCGGGCTGCCGGGCGAGCCGCAGTTCGACGGCGCGTCGGAGGCCCGCGCGATCGGTGCCACGTGTGGGGGCGTGCGGGTGTGGTCGGTGTACGTGCCGAACGGGCGCGAGCCGGACAACCCGCACTACGCGTACAAGCTGGAGTGGCTTTCGTCGCTGCATTCGCTGGTGGCTTCGGAGGTGTCCGAGGGGCCCTTCGCGGTGCTGGGCGACTTCAACGTGGCCCCGACGGACGCGGACGTCTGGGACATCGCGCTGTTCGCGGAATCGACCCACGTGACGAAGCCGGAGCGCGACGCCCTGGCCCGGCTGCGCGACCTCGGCCTGTCGGACGTCTTCCCGCGGCCGCTGAAGTACGACCACCCGTTCACGTACTGGGACTACCGGGCCGGGAACTTCCCGAACAACAAGGGCATGCGGATCGACCTGGTGTACGGGAACGCCGCGTTCACCGGCGCGGTGACGGATTCCTATGTGGACCGCAACGCACGCAAGGGGAAGGGCCCTTCGGACCACGCACCGATCGTGGTCGACCTGGACCTCTGACCCACCCCGCCGAACCGGTCGGGTGAGGTCGCGTCACGATTTCGCGTGAGCCACCGGCCGCGCCGGGGCGGGCGAAGCGATGAGCGGGCTCCTGCCGGACCTCGATCCCGGGGTCCAGCGCGTCCTGGACTGACAGGAGCGCGCCCGGGCCCTGCGCTCGCCGCGGCGGGGCGTCGGCTGTGGTGAAGCGATCAGCCGCCGGTCGCCGCGCGGTGCAGTTTGCGCAGCGCGCGCACCGCTTCCACCGCGCGGTCCCGGTCCACGGCCTGGACCGCCATCACCGCGTGGTACTCGTCGTCCGGCAGCTCCAGCCGGGCCCACGACGCCCCGTCCGGGAAGCTCACCGACAGCACGTCGCTCCACGCGAAGCGGCGGGTGACCAGCACGTTCCGGACCTCGATGCCCTCGGCATCGGCCCGGACCCTGGCGATCGCGAACAGCATCACGCCGCACGACAGCAGGATCCCGATGCCCACCATCGCCGCCTGGTCGGAGCGCTGGAAGCGGACCCCCGTGTCGCCGTTGCGCAGCAGGACCGCCACCACCACGAACACCGCCAGCAGCGCCACCGCCAGCACGCTGCACATGATCATCGCGCGCCGCGGGCGGATCACCAGGAGAGTCTTCACGGTCACACGAAACCCCGCTCGGTCCACGGCTGGCGCAGGCTCCGCAGCACGTGCGCGGAATCCAGGGCCGCCACCGTCGCCTCGTAGCCCTTGTCCTCCTTGGCGCCCGGACGGCCCGACCGGTCGACGGCCTGCTCGTGCGTGTCGCACGTCAGGACGCCGTTGCCCACCGGGGTGCTCTCGTCGAGCGCCACCCGGGTCAGGCCCGCCGTCACCGCGTCGCACACGTACTCGAAGTGCGGGGTGCCGCCGCGGATGACCACGCCGAGCGCGACCACCGCGTCGTGGTTGCGGGCCAGCGCCTGCACCACGACCGGGAGCTCGATCGCGCCCGCGACGTGGACCACCGTCGGCTCCTCCTCCAACTCCGCTTCGCGAGCGGCGGCGAGCGCGCGCTCGAGCAGGACGTCGGTGATGTCCGCGTTCCACCGCGTCGCCACGATGCCGAGCTTCAGGGACTTGCAGCCGGTCAGGTCCAGCGAATCGTCCGGACGGCCTTCGCCGCTCACAGTGTTCCTCCATCGGCGTGCTCGGGGCTCGCGCCGACCTGGTCGTAGTGCTCCAGCTGGGCCAGGTCGTGGCCCATCCGGTCGCGCTTGGTCCGCAGGTAGCGCAGGTTCTCCGGGTTGGGCGAGATCGGCAGCGGCACCCGCCCGGTGACGCGCAGGCCGTAGCCCTCGAGCCCGATCCGCTTGGCCGGGTTGTTGGACAGCAGCCGCATGGTGCGGACGCCGAGGTCGCACAGGATCTGTGCGCCGGTGCCGTAGTCGCGGGCGTCGGCCGGGACGCCGAGCGCGAGGTTCGCGTCGACGGTGTCCGCGCCGTCGTCCTGCAGCTGGTAGGCCTGCAGCTTGTGCAGCAGGCCGATGCCGCGGCCCTCGTGGCCGCGGATGTAGAGCACGACGCCGCGGCCTTCGGCGGCCACCGCTTCCAGGGCCGCCTCCAGCTGCGGGCCGCAGTCGCAGCGCAGCGAGCCGAAGACGTCGCCGGTCAGGCACTCGGAGTGGACGCGGACCAGGATGTCCTGGCCGTCGCCGATCTCGCCGTAGACGAACGCGACGTGCTCGATGCCGTCCAGGAGGCTGTCGTAGCCGACCGCCCGGAACGTGCCCGCGGCCAGCGGGATCCGGGCTTCGGCGACCCGTTCGACCTGCTTCTCGGTGCGACGGCGGTAGGCGATCAGGTCGGCGATGGTGATGATCGGCAGGTCGTGGTCGGCGGCGAACACCTCGAGCTCGTCGCGGCGCGCCATGTCGCCTTCGTCCTTCTGGGACACGATCTCGCAGAGCACGCCGGCGGGCGCGAGCCCGGCCATCCGGGCCAGATCGACCGACGCCTCGGTGTGCCCGGGCCGGCGCAGCACGCCGCCTTCCTTGGCCCGCAGCGGCACGACGTGGCCGGGGCGGCGGAAGTCCTTCGCCGTGGACGCCGGGTCGGCCAGCAGCCGGATCGTGTGCGCGCGGTCGGCGGCGGAGATGCCGGTGCTGATGCCCTCGGCCGCGTCCACCGTGACGCTGTACGCGGTCCCGCGCGCGTCCTGGTTCGTGTGGTACATCGGGGGCAGGTCCAGCCGGTCCGCTTCGGCCTCGGTCAGCGCCACGCAGACGTACCCCGAGGTGTAGCGGACCATGAAGGCCAGCAGCTCCGGCGTCGCCTTCTCGGCGGCGAAGATGAGGTCGCCCTCGTTCTCGCGGTCTTCGTCGTCGACCACGACGACCGGGCGGCCCGCCGCGATGGCCGCGATCGCCCGCTCGATGGCGTCGGCGTCGAAGACCGCTCCGCTGCCGCACGGGGTCCAGCCCGCTTCGGGCGTGGGTGCACTCGTCTCACTCATGACCGCTCCTCCGTGCCGCCGTCCCGATTGTGCGCCTGGTCGCGGATGTGGGCCTCGGCCAGCTTTTCCACGTACTTCGCGACCACGTCGACCTCGAGGTTGACCAGGTCGCCGGCCTCCCGGCGGCCGAGGGTGGTCACTTCGAGGGTGGTCGGGATCAGGGCCACCGCGAACTGGTCGGCGGTGATCGCCGCGACCGTCAGCGAGACGCCGTCGACCGCGATCGAGCCCTTCTCGACCACGTACCGGGACAGGTGCGCCGGCAGCGCGAACGTCGTCACGCCGTTCTCGTCGCGGCCGAGGAACACCCCGGTCCCGTCGACGTGGCCCTGCATGATGTGCCCGCCGAGCCGGCCGCCGGCCGGGGTGGCGCGTTCGAGGTTGACCCGGTCACCGACCGCGACCTTGGCCAGGCTCGACCGCTGCAGCGTCTCGTTGACGACGTCGACGGTGAACTCACCGCCCGCCACCTCGACGACGGTCAGGCAGACCCCGCTGACCGCGATCGAGTCGCCGTGCCCGGCGTCGCTGGTGACCAGCGGGCCGCGGACGCGCAGCCGGGCCGCGTTGGTCAGCTGCTCGACCGCGGTGACTTCGCCGATCTCCTCGACTATGCCGGTGAACACGTGCGCTGCCTCCTCGTGAGCCGGTCTGTGCGCCGGTCCTTCCATCCAACACCCGCCGCGGCCCGGTGGCTTCTCCGGTGCCGGTGCGGAGTTCAGCCGGCCCGGCCGCGGGCCGCCTGTTCGCGCAGCGCGGCGACCGCCTTGCCCGGGTCGGTGGCGCCGTAGACGGCGGAGCCGGCGACGAAGCAGTCGACACCGGCCTCGGCGGCCTGCTCGATGGTGTCGGCGTTGATCCCACCGTCGATCTCGACGAGCAGCTTCAGGTGCCCGGTGTCGACCAGCCGCCGCGCGGTGCGGACCTTCTCCAGGACGTCGGCGATGAACGACTGCCCGCCGAAGCCCGGCTCGACCGACATGACCAGCAGCGTGTCGTAGTGCTCGAGCGCGTCGAGCCACGGCTCGAGCGCGGTGCCCGGCTTGATCGACAGGCCGGCCTTCGCGCCCGCGGCGCGCAGGTTCTTCGCCAGCGCGACCGGGTCCTTCGCGGCCTCGGCGTGCACGGTGACGTTGTAGGCGCCGGCCTCGGCGTACCCGATCGCCCAGCGGTCCGGGTCGTCGATCATCAGGTGGCAGTCGATCGGCAGGTCGGTGCTGTCGATCAGGGCTTTGGCCACGGGCAGGCCGAGGGTCAGGTTGGGCACGAAGTGCGCGTCCATGACGTCGACGTGGACCCAGTCGGCGCGGTTCTCCCCGGTGCCGGCCACGGCGGCGATCTCTTCGCCGAGCCGGGCGAAGTCCGCCGCGAGGATGCTGGGTGCGATCAAAGGTCGGTCTGCCACGTCCCGAGTGTAGGAGGAGGGCGCTAACGCCTGCTAACCGGTTGTGACGGGTCTCGCCGCGCGATCTGGCTCCCCAGGGGGAAGCCCCGCGGCCCGCCGTGGCCATAACCTCGCCGTCATGTCCGGTTTCCTGCGTTCCCTGGTCCGCCCCGGCGGCTATCGCAGCGTGCCCTACGCCCTGCTCGGGCTGGCGCTGACGCTGCCCGCGATGCCGTTCGCCCTCGTCGCCGCGGTGTTCCCCGGGACGCCCCGGCTGCTGTTCGCCCTGGCGCTGATGGTGGTCGCCACGGTGCTGGCGATGGCCGGGCTGGGCGGTCCCATGCGGCGCTTCGGCGTCGCCGTCGCCAACGCGGTGCTCGGCACCGACCTGCCGTCGCCCGGCCGGGCGCGGCCCGCGTGGCCGGACCGGCTGCGCTCGGCCGCCTGGCTGGTGCTGCACGCCGGGCTGAGCGGGCTGCTGCTCGCGATCGGCGGCGTCCTGGCGCTCGGCATGCTGACCCCGGTGCTATGGCTGCTCGGCGACGGGGCGCGCTTCTCGTTCTTCGGTGCGACCGCCGTCGCGGGCGCGTGGACCGTGCCGGTCGCGCTCGGCATGCTGGCGCTCGCGCTGCTGCTCGCGGCGGCGGCGACCCCGGTGTTCCGGGCCGGCGCCACGGCCCTGCTGGGCCCGTCCGCGGCCGAGCGCGCGGCGCTGGCCGAACGCCGCTCGGCCGTGCTCGCCCAGCGCAACCGGCTGGCCCGCGAGCTGCACGACTCGATCGGGCACACGCTGACGACGTCGACCATCCAGGCGGCGGCCGTGGCCGATCTGGTGGAGGCGGACCCGGCCCAGGTCCGGCGGGCACTCGGCACGATCGAAGAAGCCTCCCGCAGCGCGCTCGAAGACCTCGACCACGTCCTGGGCCTGCTTCGCGAGGAGCCGGCGGCGAAGGAGCCGACGCGCACGCTGACCGAGGTGGACGTCCTCACCGTGCGTGCCCGCGAAGCCGGGCTCGACGTCCGGCTGGCCGTCACCGGGCCGGTCGCGGCGCTGCCGGCCACGGTGTCCCGCGAGGGCTACCGGATCGTCCAGGAGGGCCTGACCAACGCGCTGCGCCACGCCGGCCCCGGCGCGGTCGACGTCCGGGTCGAGGTCGGCCCGGACCGCCTCGGCATCGCGGTCGTGAACGCGCTGCCCGGCGAGGGGCCGCGGACCGGGCGCCGCGGGCTGGCCGGGCTCGCCGAGCGCGTCGAGGCCCTGCGCGGCGAGCTCGACGCCGGTCCGGACGGGCCGCGGTGGCGGCTGACCGCGTCCATCCCGCTGCGGGTGGGCGCGTGACGCCGTCGGTGCTGCTCGCCGACGACGAGCCGCTGGTCCGCACCGGGCTGCGGGCCCTGCTGGAGCAGCAGGGCCTGCCGGTGGTCGGCGAGGCGGCCGACGGCGGCGAGGTCCTGGCCGCGGTGCGGCGGACCCGGCCGGACGTCGTGCTGATGGACGTCCGGATGCCCGGCACGGACGGCATCGAGGCGACCCGGCAGGTGCTCGCGGCACTCGCCGAACCCCCGAAGATCCTGGTCGTCACGACGTTCGACAACGACGACTACGTGCACGAGGCGCTGCTGGCCGGGGCCAGCGGGTTCCTGCTGAAGCGGGCGCGCAAGGAGGACATCGCGCACGCCGTGCGGACGGTCGCCGCCGGCGAGTCGCTGCTGTTCCCGGAGGCGATCCGGCGGCTGGTGCGCGACCGGCCCGCGGGCGGGAAGCACGCGCGGGCGGCGAAGACGCTCACCCGCCGCGAAGCCGAGGTGCTCCGGCTCATCGCCACCGGATTGTCCAATCAGGACATCGCGGCGGCGCTGGTGATCAGCCTGGAGACGGTCAAGACCCACGTGGGGAACATCTTCGCCAAGCTCGGCGCCGGCAACCGCAGCCAGGCCGTGGTGATCGCGTACGAAGCCGGGGTCGTCAAGCCGGGGCACCTCGCCGGTCAATAACCGACGTGCTCCCGGTCACCCACCCGAAGTCATGAGTTCGGCCAGCGGCCACTCTCCGGTCACCTTCAGTCCCTTCGCGGCACACATGCGGGAGGACTAATAGCCCGTGTCCGATATCCGGGCCGTACCTCCCGAATTCCCCGAAGTTCCCGAACGAGGAGAAACATGGCTTCGCTGTTCGCCGGCCGCCGCCGGTGGCTGGTCGCGGGCGCGCTCGGCGCCGCGCTGATCGCCGCCGCCCCGGTCGCCCTGGCCACCAACGGCTCCGACAACGCCGACGCGCGCTCGTCGGCCGGCACCGGTGACCGCACCGCCGACGTCCGTGCCGCGATCCAGGGCGGCCACGCCCGCAACGTCATCCTGTTCCTCGGCGACGGCATGGGCCAGTCGGAGATCACCTCCGCCCGCAACTACGAGCGCGGCGCCGCGGGCCGGCTCGCCATGGACGAGCTGCCGCTGACCGGTGACTACACGACCTACGCGGTCGAGCAGAACAACCCGGGCAAGCCGAACTACGTGACCGACTCGGCCGCGTCCGGCACCGGCTGGGCCACCGGCACCAAGACCTACAACGGCGCCATCTCCGTCGACGCCTACGGCAACGACGTCCCGACGATCCTGGAGATCGCCAAGCGCAACGGCCTGCGCACCGGCGACGTCACCACCGCCGAGGTGCAGGACGCGACCCCGGCCGTGCTCGGCGCGCACGTCGTCAACCGCGACTGCAAGGGCCCGGTCGAGACGACCGCCAAGTGCGCGAAGAACGCCAAGGAGAACGGCGGCCTCGGCTCGATCGCCGAGCAGCTGGTGCAGACCCGCCCCGACGTCCTGCTGGGCGGCGGCGCGAAGTACTTCAACCAGCAGGTGACGGCGGGCAAGTTCCAGGGCAAGACCGTGCTGGACCAGGCCAAGGCGGCCGGCTACAACGTCGTCAACACCGCGGCGGACCTGGCCGCGGCGAAGAAGGGCAAGCCGGTCCTCGGCCTGTTCGCCGACGGCAACATGCCGGTGAACTGGACCGGCCCGGCGGCCGTGCACGGCGGCACCCCGCCGTCCCGCTGCACGCCGAACGCGAAGGTGCCCGCCACCCAGCCGAAGCTGGCCGACCAGACCCGCAAGGCGCTGGAACTGCTGGACGACCGCCGCAGCGACAAGGGCTTCTTCCTGCAGGTCGAAGGCGCGAGCATCGACAAGCAGGACCACGCGGCCGACCCGTGCGGCCAGATCGGCGAGACGATCGACTTCGACGCGGCGATCGCGGCGGGCACGGCGTTCGCCCGCAGCCACCCCGACACCCTGGTGCTGGTGACCGCCGACCACGGCCACAGCAGCCAGATCGTCGAGCCCACCGCCACGCCGGGCCTGACCGCGACCCTGATCACCAACGAGGGCGCGAACATGACGCTGGCCTACGGCACCGCGGAAGCGGGCGGCTCGCAGTCGCACACGGGCACGCAGGTGCGCATCGCGGGCCTCGGCCCGCAGGCGGCCAACATCGTCGGCCTGACCAACCAGACCGACCTGTTCGGCACCCTGAAGCGCGCCCTGAAGCTGCGCTGAGTGGTGGGGCAGGCCCCCGGGTTTTTCCGGTGGCCTCCCCGATACCCCCTGGTGTCCGGTCCCCCTAGCGTGGGGAAAACCGAGACACCAGGGGGTTTTCTCATGCGGAAGTCATTGCGGGCCATCACCGCCGGCACGCTCGTCGTGCTGCTCGCCGCCACCACGGCGGCACCGGCACTGGCGGCCACCGGCACGAGCCCGCTCCAGGCGAGCCTGGACGTGCTGACCGCCCAGGACGGCGTACCGGGGGCGGTGGCGGTCGTCCAGGACGGCCGGCGGACGCAGGTCACCCGCAGCGGCACGGGCGACGTCGCCACCGGGAAGCCGTTCCCGCGCAACGGTTCGTTCCGCGCGGGCAGCGTCACCAAGACGTTCGTGGCGACGGTCGTGCTGCAGCTGGTCGCGGAGGGCCGGGTGCGGCTGGACGCGCCGGTTTCGCGCTACCTGCCGGGGCTCCTGCCCGACCGGCGGATCACCGTCCGGCAGGTGCTGCAGCACACGAGCGGGCTCTACAGCTACACGGACGACCTCGAACTGACGGACCCGGAGGCGTTGCGGCACCGCGGCGCCGAGCCGGCCGAGCTGGTGGCGATGGCGCTGAAGCACCCGGCGCTGTTCCCGCCCGGCACGAGCTGGTCGTACTCGAACACGAACTACATCGTGGCGGGGATGCTCGTGGAGCAGGTCACCGGGCACGCGCTGGCGGACGAGATCGCCCGCCGGATCACCGGCCCGCTCGGCCTGCGCGACACGTACCTCCCCCGCCGCGGCGACGAGCGGCTGCCCGCACCCCACGCGGTCGGCTACATTCCGGTCGGCGGCAAGCTGGTGGACTTCAGCGACCTCGACGCAACGATCGCGGGCGCGGCGGGCGGCTTGGTCTCGACCCCGGCCGACCTCGACCGCTTCTACGGCGCCCTCCTGAGCGGCCGGCTGCTGCGCCCGGCGGAGCTGGCGGAGATGCGCCGGACGGTGCCGGCCGACCTCGGCATCCCGGGCGCCGGCTACGGCCTCGGACTGGGCAGCGTCCCGTTGTCGTGCGGAGTGGTGTGGGGCCACGAAGGAGGAATCCCCGGCTTCACGAACTTCGCCGGGGTAGGCCCGGACGGCCGCCGGGCGGCGGTGGTGCTGAACGAGAACCCGACCCCGGCGGAGACAAGCGGCCACCTGCTCGCGGTTGTGGACGCGGCGGTGTGTTCGTAGGTCGGCGGTCCGAAACTGTCGGTGGTCGCCGGTAATGTGGAAGACGGGGGGGGGCGCCCCCGCGGGCTGGTGTTCGTTCTGCGCGCTCGCGGCGGGCTGGTGTTAGTTCTGCGCGCTCGCAGCGGGCCGGTGTTCGTTCAACGCGATGGCGGCGCGGGCCCCGCGCGGTCCGCTAGTGTCGCGCGTCCGAAGTTCAGTGACAGCAGCCCGGTCCCCGAGCGCCCCAATGTGGCCTTGGTTGCGTTCAACGCACCCAAGGCGGCCTTC
>NZ_JBFAZA010000041.1:0-93340 GCF_040681595.1 Amycolatopsis sp. NPDC051716
GGGCCGTCCGACCCCGGGGAAACAGTACGGTACAGTAGCGTACTGTTTCTGGGAGAGAAAGAAGCGGAGATCACCAGGTGGCCCGATCCGGGGACAGTGTCGACGTTCGAGTTCAGCGGTCCAAGGCGGCGGTGCTCGCCCAGACGTACGAGTTGCTGTCGGCGGGCGGCATCGGCGGGGTCAGCATCGACGAGGTGTCGCGCCGCTCGGGGGTGTCCAAGACCACGATCTACCGGCACTGGCCGTCACGGGCTGCGCTGCTGATCGAGGCGTGCTCGACGATCGGGTCGGCGCCCCCGGTTCCCGACACGGGCAGCTTCGGCGGGGATCTCGTCGCCTTGACCGAGGCGTTGGCCGAGCAGCTGCGGAGTGCCCGCTGGGCGGCGGTCCTGCCCTCCATCGTGGACGCCGCCGAGCGCGAGCCCGAGCTGGCCGGGCTTCATGCGGATCTGCACGCCCGCTTGATGGCTCCCTTCGGTGTGGTGACCGAACGCGCGCGAACTCGCGGTGAGCTCGCCGCGGATCGTGGGGCGGCCGATGTCACCGCCGCCGTGGCCGGCCCGCTGTTCTACCGTCGCTGGTTCTCCCGCGAGCCCCTGGACGCCGCGTTCGTCGCGCGCGTGGTCGAGGACGCGCTTGGCCATCTCGGCGTCCAGGCTCGTTCGACCTGATGGGCGGGCGCCGATGCCACCAGCCGGGCGGCGGCCGACGGCTGGATGGCAACTGTCCGCGCGTGCCGAGCATCCCGCAGATCGCTGATCTGTTCCGGAGGACACCCGCGTGGACGGCGGGCAGGCCGATGTCGGGACCCGGTGCGATCCCGAGCAGGTCGTGCTTCTCAGCTGCCGATCTGGGCGCTCATCGGCATGAGCGTGCATCCTCGCGCGATTGGTGTGCGGATTCCTGTGATCGAAACTCGCTCGCCGTGGCCGGCGCCCGCGACCTACCATCGCGACGAGCCCGCCCAAGGCGCATCTACCCGGTAAGGGTGCGTCCTGCCCGTCGCACGGTGGGGGTGGCAGCCCGTTCGAGCCGGGCCGGGTCCGGGGAACTCACGTCTCGACGGGAGGTGTCGGGGTTCCCGCCTCAACGCTCGCACCGCGGCAAGAGCGGACGTTGGGCGCAAGCGCCGTCCTCTCGGACGGACGGTGCCGCCCGCCGATGGAGCAAAGCCCTGCTCACCCTGGTACCGGCGACGCGACAGCGCGATCTGCGATGCGGGAGCGCGATGTGCTGGGCATCCGGATACTGGGTAGATGGTGACCGGTGAACGCGTTCGCGATGTGACTTTCCCCAGCGTCGACGTGGTGCTGTCAGGAACATTTGCCGGTCCCGCCGGCCGTGACCCGGCTCCAGGGGTGGTCATGGTCGGTGGCTCCGGACCGTCGGACCGCACCAACGACAACTTCTTCCCGCCAATCCAGCGAGGACTCGTGGAAGCCGGGTTCGCCGTGCTCTCTTACGACAAGCGTGGTGTTGGCTCGTCTTCCGGCGACTGGCTCGCGGGAACGATCGACGACTTCGCCGCCGACGCTGCAGCCGCACTGGACTTCCTCCGCTGCCAGCCTGGCGTCCAGGCCGAGACCACCGGCCTGTTCGGGCACAGCGAAGGTGGTTGGGTCGTTCTGCGCGTCGCAGCCCGGGGGGACGTGCCCTGGGTGGTCACCAACGGCTGCCCCGGCATGACACCCGCCGTTCAAGACCGTTACGCGCTGGCCACCGCCCTTCAGGCGATCGCCGGGATCACGCCCCACGATGTCGAGGTCACCCTGGCCGTGTACGACCAACTCGTCGAAGCGGGTCGGCGCGGCGCCGACTTCGATGAAGCGACGCGGTTGGTCGGGTCTTTCTCGATCCCCGCCTCCGTCGAAGATTTGTTCGGCGAATACTGGTCAGAGACCGACGAAAGCCTCTGGGAGTTCACAAAGCGCAAACAAGACCACGATCCGATCCCGGACGTGTTTCGTCTGCGTTGTCCGCACCTGGCGACCTTCGGCGGCGCCGACGAACTGGTTCCGGTCGCGGACAGCATCGGCCTGTTCGCCGCGGCCGCCTGCCATGCCGAACGTCATCCGCGAGCAACCCTGACAGTCCAGCTGTTTCCCCATGCTGACCACCGCGTTCAAGTACACGGTGGTACCGCTCTGGTACCCGGCTACGTCGAAACCTTGGTCCGGTGGATCACCGAGCGGCGCGACGCCAGTTCGCAGAGCTGAACGCACGCTCGGCGCCAGGCTGTCCGGAGACCTTCCAGGTCATGGCGGGGGAACGGGCGACCCCACCGGGTCTGGTAGACGGTCTCGCCCAGGTCGTCGGAGAGGGTGTCGAATGCTCTGAGCACGGTTTTGGCGAGCGTCGTCGTTGGCTGCTCGCTTTGCCAGAGCAGCTTTCCCTCATGCTCAGGTGTTTTCCGGTCGGCTGCTTCGAGAAGGCGGATCGTGACCGTGTTCGTGCCACGGTGGAAGAACCAGCGGTAAACGGTGGGTTCGGCTTCGAACTCGGCCTTGGTGTGGGTCTCGTGGAGGATGACCCTGGCGACGGCCTTCAGCAGCTGCTCGGGACCATCGGTGACGTAGGAAGCGAACGCCTCGGCGCCGGCGTGCTCGTCCTCGACAAAGCAGAGCGCCCAACCGTGGTGCTGGATCGTCCAGGTGAGTCGCATGTTCAGCATTGTGACCGGATACGGTACCTGGCGTCATCCGATTACCGCTGCCGACTGCAGCGGCGTCCGCCCATCGGCATGAGCGCGTGTTCCGACGGACAACCGGTCGGCAGGAGAAGGCGATGTCCGGCTCAGACTCGCACCTGGCGGTGCTGGCTCATCAGCGCGTCGGTCAGCGGCACTTCGGTGCAGCGACGGAGGGCACAGACGGAGCATGGGAAACCCCTCAGCCTCAGAACCAAGCCGGTTCGGCAGCACTTCGGCGCATCCTGACCTGCAGCGCCTGATCGCCGGTGTAGCGCTAGAGATCGTCCGGACTCCCACGTTGCCATGGATGGTTCGTCTCCAGCGCCAGTACCGCCATGTCCAGAAGTCTTTGGTAGTAATCGCGACCATGGGCGTCCAGCTCGGGGATGACCCGGACGAGTCGCTGTTCGCATTCGGCGAGGACGGCGAATCCGCGGTCGTCCAGGAGACCTTGTCTTTCCAGCCAGGCAGAGACACCACCGGCTGCGGTTGCATCAAGCATCACCATGTCGATGCCTTCCACGTCGGCACCCCGCCACCGGCTCGGGAACGGCGCTTCGCGGTGGGCCTCGAAGAGCGTCATGACTGCTGCCCGACGATCCGTGAGATCCACCGGTTTACCTCCCTGCTTCACGCGAAGCCGAGGGCCGAGTCGTTACCCGGTGTCGACGCCGAGACCACATGGGTAGGCAGCACAGCTGCGCGGCCGGGCAGCCGCAACGACCGCACCAGTGTACTGCGAGTGTCACCGTGAGAGGGACGCTCGCAGCCGGCCGATGACTTGCAGGATCTCGGTGCGGTGCTTGGCCGACTTCATCCATCCCGGAAGCCGGGCCAGCATGGTCATCCCGGGACGTTCGCCGCGTTCGCGGAGCCGGGCACCGACGTATCCCTCCAGGATGTCCAGGTGGCGTTCGTTGAACGCCCACAGAGTCTGGCCTCCGCAGCAATCCGCTCGCAGCCACAGCGGTTGTCGGAAGTACGGATCAACCGGACCGCCCCAGCACGAGGTCGCGTGCTTGGCCTCGCCGGGCCAGTTCCTGACGTGGCCACAAGCGTGGCACGCCAGCCGGCGAGGCCACCTGATCGAGTAGGGGCTACGCGGTTGCCCATCAAGCCACGGCACCACCTCAGCGCGGCCCTGGCACGCCGGACATACCACCTGGATCGCGTTCTCCGCCACGGCATACAGCGATACACCGGGATCGGCAAATCGCATTGGCGCCGTCGACGGGTTGGTGTTCATACCGCGATTGTGCCCACGGGATCCGTCTCCACGCACGCCGATTTCCGGTACGTGCCCACCAACACACACCACGGCGAGTCCAGCTGACCACCTTCGGGAAGCGCCGCGTCAGCACGCACGGCACTGCGGACGCTGGACTGACCTGCCTGGATCTATTCAGGGGGCATCTGCGGGACGCAGACCGGCATGCCCGCCCATCGGCATGAGCGGACACCGGGAGGCTCGGAAGCCTGGAAGCACCTGCAGTCCGCCGTCCCGCGGCGGTATCGTCTCGGGTCGTGACGGTCGATCCTCTCCAGCCGTATGGCCCGCTGATCGACTCGCGGCTTCGGCTGCTCACGTGGAACGTCTGGGGTCGGTTCGGGCCGTGGGAGCAACGGCAGGCCGGCATCTCCGCCGTCCTCGCCGAGCACGCTCCGGACGTCGTGGCGCTCCAGGAGGCGTGGTCGGCGCCCGGATACGATCAAGCGCGGGAGCTCGCCGCCGCGGCGGGGCTGCACCATCACCGGTTTTCCGGCGACCGGGTGGAAGACGGTGTGACGTCGGGCAGTGCGGTGCTTTCCCGCTGGCCGATCGCCGCGGTGGAACCCTGGGTCCTGCCCGGGCCCGCCGGTCATGGGGGCAGCGCGGTCCGGGTCGACCTCGACGGTCCGCGCGGCCAGGTCCGGCTGGTCAACGTCATGCTCGACTGGCCGCTGCACCACACCCGCGTCCGGCAGGACCAGGTCACCGAGCTCGCGCGGCGGGTGCGTGAACTGGGCCGTGGCCCGCTGACGGTGGTGTGCGGCGACTTCAACGCCGCGCCGGACTGCGACGAAATCCGGATGCTCACCGGCCGCGCGGCGGGTACCGGGACGTGCTGGCACGATGCCTGGGAATTCGCCGGTGTCGGCCCGGGATACACGTGGTCCACCGGCAATCCGTGGGCTGCGGCGGCGTTCCCCCGGGACCGGCGCATCGACTACGTCTTCTCGACATCGTTCCATCGGGGCGGGGCCGGGCAGCCCCTGCGGGTGGAACTCCTCGGCACCGCGCCGGTCGGGGCCACCGTGCCCTCCGACCACTACGGGGTGCTGGCCGAACTGCGCTACTGAACCGGACGGCCACCGTCACGATCAGGCTGACCGGACACGCTCAGCGGCCTGAGCGGATGTCGGGCAGTTGTCACCGCTCACTGGCCATAGGCGAAACGAAGATCGGCGAACAGCAGTTGGTTGAGCCGTCGCCGAAGGTGGCCGGTCTTGCTCCGGTCGGGGGCTTCGTCGGGAGTGAGCAAGGTAAATCTCAATAACGTCCCTCCGTCGCGCGAGTCCGCCAGCGCGAAATGTACCTGATCATCGGGCCGGCTTGGCCACAGCGATGACCACACCGCCTGGCTGGGCTTCTCTGCGGCCAGGACTCTGGGATCGACTTCGTCGGCCAGCAAGTGGAGCCATGGACGGGCTCCTGGCCGACGAGGCTCCACGAGCGAGTCCCAGACGGCAGACGGAGGTGCCGGCAGCGTGCGCGCCCGCGAACCGATCTCGATCACAGAAGCAGAATATGTCGATCTGCCAACGTGCACACACTCAATTCGGCATGAGCGCTCGTCGCGACAGCGCGGTCAAAACACGCGACGGTCGTCGCTCCTGCGGTCGTCTTGGACGAGGTGTGGGTCGTACACGCCGGAGCGTGCGGTGCGGCGCCACCGCCGTGCGAAGTTCTCCGGGCCGTTGTCGAGGTCGACCGTCGCGATGGCGGGCTTGCCGGTCTCGGGGCAGCGCACGACCCATCGGCCCGCGGGAGAAATCACGCCGGAGGCCACGTCCTGGGTGGGGCCGGCGTAGCTGACCCAGTAGCTGTTGGTGGCGGCGTGCGCCTGCGCCTGGGTGGCGAAGTCGCCGTCGTCGGTTTGCCGGCCGGGTCCCGCTGTGGAGAACAGGACGCAGTCGACGTCGAGTCGTTCGTACTCGATGAACAGCTCGGGGAAGTGGACCTCCATGCCGAGCAGGAGCCCGAAGCGCAGCCCGTCGACGTCGAAGGTCACCGGCGCCGATCCCGGTGTGTACATGTGCGTGACCTTCGTGTTCGACAGCATGCGCTCGTCGTAACGCGTGACGACTTCTCCGCGGTCGGAGATGACGTACAAGCTGTTGTGCGGGCGGTGCGGCGGGGTCAAGCCGTGCACCGAGCCCACCACGGTCCACAGCCTGAGTTTCCGGGCGAGTTCCGCGATGGCGGCCAGTTCCCGGCGCAGCACACCCCACTCGAACCGGGTCCAGTCCGCCGGCCCGACCTTGTCCGGGCCCTCGGCGGACATGATCCGCTTGTGCGGAGAACAGGTCGCGCCCTCGGGGAAGTGCACGAGTGCCGCACCGGCCTCGTGCGCCTCGCGCATCAGCCGGCGGATGTCGCTGCCACTGTCGCGCAGCTCCGTACGGTGGCGGGGATCTTGGCGGAGAACAGCCTGCGCCACGGCCAGCCGCAGCCGTTTCGTCTCCGCCGTGACGTCTCCTTCCGGCGCTTGCCGGAGGTGCCGGAGGGCAGTCGTGTAGGACTGGCCGGTCTTGGCCGCGCGGGCACGAACCCTGCGTTTGAAGTTCCTGTTCGCCGTCATGGAAGCCCTTCCGCGGCTCGGACGGAAGTTCCCCCAGCGAACACCACGCCCGAGACGGACAAGGCCGACGACAACGACCCGAGACGAGAAGTCCCTTTGCCTCCCTGCGGGACTGCGCTGGGGGCAGTCGACGGAGGTCCGGCGTGAGCCACGCCGGAGATCACGGTAGCACGGCACACAGCACAGTCGGGCCGAAGCGCGCTCGTCGGGATGAGCGGGTGTTCCAGCGGTTCCCGCTGCCCGGGACCCGAGTCAGTCCTGGGTGGATTCGGTGGGGAGCTCCGGCGGTGCCTGCAGATCGTGGGCGCGGAACAGGACGGCGTGCTCGACGCCCATGGCCTTGCCGCCCATCGCGGCGAACCGCGGGATGAAGTCGGCGGGGGCCGGGTGGTCGGGGAGAGCCGCCAGGTACGCGGCGTGTGCCTCGAGCGAGGCGACGCCGCGGCGCAGTGGTTCGCCCGTGACGTCGACGCCGTGGGTCGCGTCCGTCATGCCCGGGGTCAGGTACCAGCGTGCGGAGTGCGGTTCGAGGCCCTCGTCGTCGATCTGTTCCGGGAACACCCACCGGTTGCCCGCGTCGCGGATCGCGTCGAGCGTCGCCAAGCCGGCCGCGCGGTGGTCGGCCTGGTCGAAGCCGTACGGGGTCTCGACCTCGAAGCCGGTTCCGTACACGGCGTCCGGCTTGAAGCGGCGGATCTCCCGGCAGATGTCGCGGCGCAGGTCGAGGCCGTGGACGAGCACGCCGTCGGGGTGTTCGAGGATGGTCAGGTGGTCGACGCCGACCGTGGCGCACGCCGCCCGCTGTTCGGCGGTGCGCAGGCGGGCGGTCTCTTCGGGCGGGTTCGGCATGCCGGCCTCGCCGCGGGTGAGCAGGAGGTACCCGACCTCGATGCCGCGTGCGGTCCAGCGGGCGACCGCCGCGGACGTGCCGTACTCCATGTCGTCGGGGTGCGCGACGACGCAGAGCACGCGCTGGAACGATTCCTCGGGCAGAGCCGGCAACGTCATGCCGGACATCCTGCCGCATTCCGGGCCGGCGCCGCCGATGCCCGCGGGCGGCCGGTGCGGTTGGATCGAGTGGACGATGTCCGGGAGGTGGGACGCTGGTGGGTAGCGATGCCGGAGGGCCGGACCCGGCCCGGATCACGGACGTCGCGGGGTTCGTCCGCGAGGTCGATCTGCTGCGCCGGCAGGCGGCCCGCGGCACCGGCAAGGCGCGAGTCAGCCTGACCGAGCTCGCCCGCTTGGTGGACGTGCCGCGCTCGACCGTGCACGCCTACGTGTCCGGCAAGATCCACCCCCCGTCCGACGTGTTCGACCGGATCGTCATCGCCTTGGGTGTGCCGCGCACGGCGTGGGCGAGCTGGAACGAAGCCTGGTTCCGGGTGGCCGCCCACCTCCACACGGAGAAGCAAGCCGCGCCTCCGCGGCAGCTGCCCCTCGACGTCGCCGGGTTCGTGGGACGCGAGCGGGAGCTTGCCGCGCTCGACGAGCTGGTGAGCGGCTCGCCGGGCACCCGGGTCGCGCTCGTCACCGGGATGCCCGGGGTCGGCAAGTCGGCTCTGGCGATCCGGTGGGCGCACCGGGCCGCCGGCCGCTTTCCCGACGGCCAGTTGTTCGCGAACCTGCGGGGGTTCGCCGAAGCTCCCCCGGCCGATCCGGTCGACGTGCTGTCCGGGTTCTTGCGCGCCTTGGGGACGGCCGAGCGGGAAACACCGCGGGAAGCCGACCGGCTCGCCGCGAGCTTCCGGTCCGCGGTCGCCGGCCGTCGCCTGCTGGTGGTGCTCGACGACGCGAGCAGTGCCGAGCAGGTGCGTCCGTTGTTGCCCGGCTCGCCGGGCTGCGCCGTCCTGATCACCAGCCGCACGAAACTGGTCGGCCTGGTCGCCAGGGAAGGGGCGGTGCCCTGCGAGCTGGGGCCGCTCGGGACGGACGACGCCGTGGCCCTGGTCCGGCACGCCGCCGGTCCGGATCGGGTCGATGCCGACCCGGCGGCGACCGCGGAGCTGGCCGAAGCCTGCGGACGTCTCCCGCTCGCGCTGCGGATCGCCGCGGCGAACGCCCGTGTCCGGCCGGGCCTGCTCCTCTCGGCGATGGTCGAGGAGCTTCGTTCGGCCGATCCGTTCGCGGTGCTCGATGCGGCGGTCGACCGGGCGACGGCGGTGCAGAACGCGGTCGCGCTGTCCTACCGGGCGTTGAACGCCCCGGCGCAACGGGTGTTCAGGCTCCTCGGGCTGTTCCCGGTCGACGGGATCGCCCTGCCGGCGCTGGGGGCCGCGGCCGAGCTGGAGCCGGAGTCGCTGGCTCCGGTCGTCGGCACCCTGCTGGACATGCACCTCCTCTTCGAGCGGACGCCGGCGCGGTACAGCCAGCACGCCTTGCTGCATTCGTGGGCCAAGCGCCGTTGCCTGGCGGAAGACGCCGGCGACGTGCGTGACTCGGCGCTGCAGCGGCTGATTTCCCACTACGCGGGGCTCGCGACCGAGGCGGCGCAGCTGAGGCACCCCCGTCCGTACCGGGAGAAGTACGCGAGTGCTCGATCCGGCGGCGCGTCGTTCGCGACCGCCGGCGAGGCGCTGACCTGGTTCGACGTCGAATTCGCCACGCTGTCCACGCTGACCCGGCAGGCCGCCGCCGCGGGCCTCCACGCGCTGGCGACCCAGCTGTGCGTCGCCCTGCACTTCGAATTCGAACGGCACCGGTCCGCGGAGTGGCTGCCGGTCAGCGAAGCCGCGCTCGCCGCGGCCCGCGTCGCCGGGGACGCGGCCGGGCAGGTGCTGTGCCTGCGGGTGCTCAGCAGCGCGTACTGGAGCAGGTCGGACCACGCCGAAGCGCTCCGCCACCTCGACGAAGCCGGGAAACTGGCCGACGAGCTCGACGCGCCGGACCTCCGGGGAATCGTCCTGAGCGACCTGGGCCGCATGTCGATCTCCGTCGGCCGGCTCCACGACGCGGCCGGGCACTACCGGCGGGCCCTGGACCTGGAACTGGCCCAGGGCGGGGTGGCGTCCATCCCGAACCTCGTCGTGCTCGGCGACGTCCTCTGGGAACTGGGGGAGCTGGCCGGTGCCTACGCCCTCCAGACCCAGGCGATCGAGACGGCGGCTCGGCAGGGTTACGCCGCCGGGCTGCAGCTCGCCGAAAGCCACGCGGGCCGGCCGAGCCAGGCGCTCGGCGACCTGGAGCGCGCCGTCGAGCACTACCGGACCGGTCTCGGGCTGTGCCGGTCGGCCGGGGAGCACGCGGACGAGGCCAGCGTGCTCGCCAACCTCGCGGGTGCCTTGCGCGACCTCGGCGAGTACGAGGAGGCGCTGGCGACCGCCCGCGACGCCCTGGCCAAAGCGACCCGGCTCGGCATGCGACGGACGCAGGCGGGCGCGCACCACGTTGTCGGCACGGTCATGCTGGAGCTCGGCCGGATCGACGAGGCCGAGACGGCGCTCGAGTCGGCGCTGGACCTTTCCCGCGAGGCGAGCCACCCGCGCGGCCGCGGGGACGCGCTGGTCGCCCTGTCTGCCGTGCACCTGCGCCAAGGGAGGCTCGACGAGGCCTACGACCGGGCCTCTCAAGCCCTGGTCCTCGGCGAGGAGACCGGCCACGGCCTGATCCGGGCCGGCAGCCTGCTCGCGATGGCCGCCGTCGAGCTCGAACGCAGCGAATCCGGGGCGGCGCGGGCCCACGCCGAGCGGGCTCGGGCCCTGCACGGACAGGCGGGCTGCCGGCTGGGTGCCGCGCGCGCCGACGCGGTCCTGACGTCGTTGCCGTCGGCACGCCGCTGAGGGGCCGGTGTCCGTGAGCGTCCAGGTATGTCCAGGATCCGGCCGTTCCCGGCCCTCGCCGTGGTGAAGTGTGGCGGTCGTCGCCGAGCCGGCGACGACGTGCCGGTGTTCGGGGCACTGGCCGGCGGTTCGGCGGTTCGCAGCCAAGGGGAGGTGGCGACGCCGAACCGCCGTGGCCGGCTGTCCCCGAGAGCCGTGGAGGCCCACCGTGCGCCACCCGATCCTCCGATCCCGGTGTCGTCCACTTCGGACTGACAGCCGGGGCTCGCCGCTCAGCCGTGCAGCTCTGCCCAGCGGCCGGGACGCTTCGGCAGCACGACCTCCTCGGCACCGGCCGACCAGCCCGCGGGCCAGGTGCGGACGGCGTACCAGTCCGTCCGCGCCCACGCCCGTGCCAGCCCCGGCGGGGCGGCGAAGGTCGCCCCGGTGAAGTCGGCGTGACCGGTGAACCGGGCCTGGGCGAACCGGGTCCTGGCCGCGAACCGGGCGTCGCGGAAGGACGTCCGGCCGGCGAACCCGGCGGCGACCGCGTCGAACGGCCCGGCGAACCGGGCGCCGGTGAAGTCCGTGAGTCCGGAGAACCTGGCCTGGTGGAACCCGGCGGGGCCGGCCACCATCGCTCCTGGGAACGCGGCCGTCCCGGTGAAGGTCACCTGGTCGAAGTCCGCCGCGCCCCGGAACTCGGCCTGGCGGAACCGGGCGTGCCCGGCGAAGCAGGAGCCCGCGAACGTGACGTCCCCGGTGAAGACGGTGCGGACGAACCGGGTGGTGCCGCGGAAGCGCACCTCGTCGACGGTGAGGTCGCGGACCTCGCAGCCGGACAGGTCGAGGGCGGTGAGGACGGCGTACTCGACCCGGAGGTCGATGCCGGGCCAGAACGCCGGCCCGTCCGGGCGCAGGTGCGGGAGCACCAGCGCCCAGAGCCGGTCCTGCCAGTCCGGCCGCCGGCTCCAGCCGCCGAAGCGCAACTGGGCCAGCACCTGGTCGACGAAGCCCTGCCGCTGGGCCGGGTCCTGGTGAGCCCGCTCGTCCAGCTCACGGAACGTCTCCAGCCGCGTTGCGGGGTCCGGCGCGTAGAGGTCGGGGCGGTGGACCGCCGTCGTCGTCGCCCGGACCGGTACCCGCCGCCGCACGGCGCTCTTGTGCAGGAGGAAAACCCGTACGTACTGCACCGCGAGGGCGATGAGGACGACGGTGAGCACGGCCTGCGCCGCCGCCGGCGGAAAACCCGACATGGGTGGAGTGTGCCCGGGAGAACGGATCCGGGACAGCGAAATACCCGCTGCCCGGCCGTGACGGCAACCGTCCACTTCGGTCTGGAAGCCCCCTCGTGCCGGCTCGGAAAGGACGGGACCTCAGCCCGCCGGGGTGAAGCCGCCCTGCACCGTGTGGATGTCGCCGGAGGCCGTGGCTCGCACGCGGTAGCTGTCGGCGGCGGCGTCGCGCGCGCCCGCCGTGTGGTTGTACTGGACGGCGAAGGTGTGTCGTGCGGCCGGGACGGTCCGGCCCGGCTTGAGCTCCCATCGGTAGACCACGGCGCCGTCGCTTTCCTGCGCGGTGACGGTGAAGTCGTCGGCGGGCGCGGTCTGCCACTGGCCGGTGCTCTGCACGCCCCCGTTCTGCGTGACGCGCACTTCCACGGTGAACGCGGTCAGCGGCTCGGCGACGTCGAGGGTGAGGGTGGCCTGAGCCCAGTAGACGGTGCTGTGCGGATCGATGGCGCCCTGCGCCGACAGCGGCCCGTCCGCGACCCGGCGGCCGGCCGGTGCGGCCGGGGTCGGGGTGCCGGCCGACGGCCGTGCGGTGGTCGTCCGGTTCGGATGACCGGGTGCGGGCGGCGGCCCGCCGGTCGTGCCGGGGGAGTGCGTGGAGGGCGTTTCGCTCGGGCTCGGGACGGTGAGCGTGGTCTCGCTGTCCGGGTGCGCCGGCGTCGTCTGGACGCTTCCGGCGACGGCGAGGCCGGCGACGGCCAGGATGCCGGCCGCGGCGGAGCCGGCGAGCACCACTTTCGGCCACGACCTCGCGATGCCCGAGCTCCGCCGCGGGACGGCGGTGCCCGCCATGCCGCGGTGCACGCGGGCCAGCATCCGGTCGCGGTCGGGCCGGTGTGCCTCGGCGGCCTCGCGCAGCCGCCTGCCGATCTCGTCGTTCACCGGTCGCCCCTCTCCGCCGCCAGGTCTCCCGCCGCTCGCGCGCCGAGCAGGCGTTCCAGCTCGGCCAGCGCCTTCGAGGTCTGGCTCTTCACCGCGCCGACCGAGATGCCCAGCGCCTGCGCGGTGTCCTTCTCCGACAGGTCGAAGGCGTGCCTCAGGATGACGCAGGCCCGCTTCCCGAAGGACAACCGGTCCAGGGCCGCCCGCACGTCCACCACGGCGGCCACGTCGGGACTCCGCTGCTGCTGCGAACCCGGCGACCAGAACAGGGCGATCCGGCGGCGCTCGCGCGTCGCGCTGCGGACCCGTTCCCGCGCCAGGTTCGCGACCACCCCGCGGGCGTACGCCAGCGGGTGCTCGGCCGCGCGCAGCCGGTCCCAGCGCTGCCACAGCGCGACCAGGGCGTCGGCGGCGAGGTCGTCGGCGGCGTCCGGCTCGCCGGTCAGCAGGAAGGAGAACCGGGCCAGGCCGGCGTAGTGCCGTTCGAAGAAGTCGTGGAACTCCGCCGACGTGTCATCGAGGAGCATGTGTCTCGGCTGCCCTCTTCCTGCCCATGCGCCGCTCCGGGGCGGCAACGTACCGGTGTCCACCGGCCGGGCCGGCGCTCGCGCGACCCGGCCGGTGCAGCCTGTGTTCAGGACGGGTCGCCGTACAGCACACCACGGGCCGCGGCGGAGCCCGGACAGGCCCCGCGGCCCTTCGGCTGCGACTGCTGACTCGCGGCGCCGGCCACGTCCAGCGCGCTGCCGTCACGCACCGAGACGAACTGGTGGCAGGCGGCCGAGTCGACTCGCACGGGCTTGTCCGGCGTGCCGGGCACCGGTGGACCTGGTCTTCCTCACAGCAGCACTCCTCGGGTCTGCCGGGGCCGCAGCGGGCGGCCTGGCGGTGGGTCATTCTCAGCTCTGCCGCTCAGTTGCCGCCGGCCCCGGAAAGGTTGCCGCCCGCTCCGGAATTTCTTCGGCCCCCGTCCGGCTCGGGGCTGGCCGCCCTGGCGGTCCCGGCCCATGCGGTAGCGACCCGGGCGGCTCGGGCGCAGACTGAGCGGGTGCGGGTCGCGGTCCGGGTCGTCGGGGTGGTTCAGGGCGTGGGGTTCCGGCCCTTCGTCCACCAGCTGGCGGCGCGGCTCGGGCTCAGCGGGTTCGTCGGCAACGACGTGCACGGTGTCTTCGCCGAGGTCGAAGGGGCACGGTCGGAGGTCGACCGCTTCGTCGGCGCGCTCACGGCCGAAGCGCCGCCCCTGGCCCTGGTCGATGACGTGCGGGTGCGGGAAATCCCCGCCGTGGGCGGGGCCGGGTTCCGGATCGCCGGCAGTCCGCGGGGCGGCGGTGCCGATACGCTGATCTCCGCCGATTCCGCCACCTGTGACGACTGCCTTCGCGAACTCTCCGATCCCGCGGACCGGCGGTTCCGGTACCCGTTCGTGAACTGCACGAACTGCGGCCCGCGGTTCACCATCGTCCGGGGCGTGCCCTACGACCGGCCGCTCACCACCATGGCCGCCTTCGCGATGTGCGCCGGGTGCGAGCAGGAGTACGAGGACCCGGCCGACCGGCGGTTCCACGCCCAGCCCGTCTGCTGCCCGGCCTGCGGGCCCACGCTGCGGTTCGAGCCCGGGGGCGGGGATCCGCTCGCGGCGGCCGTCGACGCCCTGCGGGCCGGAAAAGTGGTCGCGATCAAAGGGCTCGGCGGCTACCACCTCGCCGTCGGCGCCCGGCACGAGGAAGCCGCGCGACGGCTCCGGCAGCGCAAGCACCGCGAGGACAAGCCGTTCGCCGTCATGGTCGCCGACCTCGCGCAGGCCCGGGAGCTGGCCGACGTCGATACCGCGGCCGAAGAAGCACTCGGCAGCCGGCGACGGCCCATCGTGCTGCTGCCGAAGAGGGCGGACCTCGCGGCCGCCGTCGCGCCCGGGAACCGGCGGATCGGGCTCATGCTGCCCTACACCCCGCTGCACCACCTGCTGCTGGCCGAGACCGGCCCGATCGTGCTGACCAGCGCGAACGTCTCCGACGAGCCGATCGTGTACCGCGACGAGGACCTCGGACGGCTGGCGCCCATCGCCGACGCCTTCCTCACCCACGACCGGCCCATCCACATCCGCACCGACGACTCCGTGGTGCGCATCGTCCGCGGGCGGACGCAGCTTCAGCGGCGGTCACGCGGCTACGCGCCCGAGCCGGTCCGGCTCGAAACGCAGAAGCACCTCCTCGGCTGCGGCGCCGAGCTCAAGAACACGTTCTGCCTCGCCAAGGGCCGCCACGCCTTCGTCTCGCACCACATCGGCGACCTCGAGAACTACGAGACGCTGAAGGCGTTCACCGAGGGGATCGCGCACTTCAAGCACCTCTTCGACGTCGACCCGGTGCTCGTCGCGCACGACCTGCACCCCGACTACCTGTCCACGAAGTACGCGCTCGAACAGGACGTCGAACTGCTCGGTGTGCAGCACCACCACGCGCACATCGCCGCTTGCCTGGCCGACAACGACCACGAAGACCCGGTGCTCGGTGTCGCCTTCGACGGCACCGGTTTCGGCCCCGATGGCACGATCTGGGGCGGCGAATTCCTCCTGGCCGATCTGAGCGGCTACGAACGACTCACCCACCTGCGGCCGGTCGCCATGCCCGGCGGCGCCATGGCCATCCGGCAGCCCCGGCGGATGGCGGCGTCCTATGTGGACGAACTCGGGCGGCCCGCCGACGAAACCATCGTGAAGCTGAAACGCAGCGGCCTCAACTCACCGCTGACGTCCAGTGCCGGACGGCTCTTCGACGCCGCGGCCGCGCTGCTCGGCGTCCGCGAGACCATCACTTACGAAGGCCAGGCCGCCATCGAGCTGGAACAGCTGGCCGATCCCGCCGAACGGTCCGCCTACCGGGCCCGCATCGACGACGTCGTCCACGGTGAGGACCTCATCGCCGCTCTCCTGGACGACACCGCCCCGAAGGCGAAGCGAGCCGCCCGGTTCCACAACGGGGTCGCCGCGGCGATCGTGGAGACCTGCCACCGGCTGAGGGACCACAGCACGACGGTCGCGCTCTCGGGCGGGGTGTTCCAGAACGTCCTGCTGCTCGACCGGACCGTGGCAGGCCTGGAACAGCGGGGCTTCCGCGTCCTGACCCACCGGAACGTGCCCACCAACGACGGCGGGATCAGCTTCGGTCAGGTCGCCGTAGCCAGTCGTACCACTCGGTGAGGCCGTCGCCGCGGGTCGCGCTGACCTGGAGCAGCGTGGCCGACGGGTTCACCCGGCGGACGTCCCGCTCGAACTCGGCGACGTCGAAGTCGACGTAGGGCAGCAGGTCGACCTTGTTCAGCAGCACCAGGTCCGTCGCCGCGAACATGTGCGGGTACTTCAGCGGCTTCCCGGGCCCCTCGGTCACCGACAGGACCACGACCCGCGCCGCCTCGCCGAGGTCGAACAACGCCGGGCAGACCAGGTTGCCGACGTTCTCGATGAACAGCGTCGAGCCGTGGGCGGGCGACAGCGAATGCAGGGCCCGGTGCAGCATGGCCGCGTCCAGGTGACAGCCCGCGCCGGTGTTGATCTGCACCACCGGCGCGCCGGTGGCCTTGATCCGCTCGGCGTCCAGCAGCGTCTCCTGGTCACCTTCGATCACCGCGCAGGGCCCGCCCGAGTCCCGGATGGTCCGCTCCAGCAGCGTCGTCTTGCCGGCGCCGGGCGAGCTCATCAGGTTGATCGCGAAGACACCTCCCTCACGCAGGTGCGCGCGGTTGTGCGACGCGAGTTCGTCGTTCTTCGCCAGGATGTCCTGCTCCATGACCACCGTCTGGGCGTGGTCGGTGATCCGGACGTCCGCGTCCGAGCATCCGCAGGTGTCACACATGGCCGACCTCCACCGAGGTGATGCGCAGTTCGCGCCCCGCGAGCACCGCGACGTCGGCGCTGCCGCAGGGACACAGCAGGATGAAATCGTCGAGGGTGAACTCGTCGCCGCAGGCCCGGCAGCGCGCCCGCCCGGACGGCTCGGCGATGTCCAGCCGGGCGCCTTCGAGCGACGTCCCGGTGCAGAGGACGTCGAAGCAGAACCGGACGCTGTCCGGCACCACGCCGGACAGCCGCCCGATCTCCAGCCGCACGCTCGTCACCGCCGCGTCGCCCAGCTTGGCGACGATCGCGTCGACGACCGACTGCGTGATCGCCATTTCGTGCATTTCAGCAGATCCTCGGCAGCGGGTCCCCGACCAGCAGGTCCACGATCCGGGTGCCGCCGAACGCGGTGTTCAGCAGCACGATCCCCGGCGGGTCTTCGGCGACGCGCCCGATCACCGCGGCGTCCGCGCCGAGCGGGTGCGCGCGCAACGCGGCCAGCGCGGCGTCGACCTGCGAGCCGTCGACGACGACCACGATCCGGCCTTCGCAGGCGACGTACAGCGGGTCGATCCCGAGCAGCTCCGACGCACCGCGGACCTCGTCCCGGACCGGGACGGCCTTCTCGTCGACGACCACGGCGACCTCCGCGGCCTTGGCGATCTCGTTGAGGATCGTCGCGACGCCGCCGCGGGTCGCGTCGCGCATCGCCCGCACGCCGGGGACGGCGGCCAGCAGCCCGGCCACCAGGTCGTGCACCGGCGCGGTGTCGGACTCGAGGTCGGCGTCGATGTCCAGTTCGCCGCGGGCCAGCATGATCGTGACGCCGTGGTCGCCGATCGGCCCGGAGACGAGGACGGCGTCTCCGGGCTTCGCGGTGGCGACACCGAGCCCGGTGCGCGTGAGCACCCCGACTCCGGCGGTGTTGATGTAGACGCCGTCGGCCTTGCCGCGCTGCACGACCTTCGTGTCGCCGGTGACGATCTGGACGCCGGCCGCTTCGGCGGCCGCCTTCATCGACTCGACGATCTTCAGCAGGTCCTCGACGGGGAAGCCTTCTTCGAGGATGAATCCCGCGGTGAGGTACAGCGGCCGCGCGCCGGAAACGGCGAGGTCGTTCACCGTGCCGTTGACCGCCAGGTCGCCGATGTTCCCGCCGGGGAAGAACAGCGGCGAGACGACGTAGGAGTCCGTCGTCAGGGCCAGGCGGGCGTCGCCGATGGTCAGCGACGCCGCGTCTTCCAGGGGCTCGAGCAGCGGGTTGCGGAACGCGTCGAGGAACACGGCCTCGATGAGCGTGTGCGTCGACTTGCCGCCGGCGCCGTGGGACAGCGTGATGCGCTCTTCCCGCACCTTCGCGCGCCGGCGCCGCGCCCGCTCGATGCGGTCGAGGACCTGCTGCTCGCGCTCGGTGGTGGTCATGCGCGGCTCGCCTCCCGGACGCGCTGCCGGCTGAACCGGCCGAAGTTGTAGTACGCCGCGCAGGCGCCTTCGGGCGAGACCATGCACGTCCCGATCGGCGTTTCCGGGGTGCACGCGGTGCCGAACACCTTGCACTCCCACGGTTTCAGCACGCCCTTGAGCACCTCGCCGCACTGGCACGCCTTCGGGTCGGCGACGCGCAGCCCGGGGATCTCGAAGATCCGTTCGGCGTCGAAGGCCGCGTACTTCTCGCGGATCGCCATCGCCGAGTGCGTGATGAACCCGAGGCCGCGCCACTCGAAGTACGGCCGCAGCTCCATCACCTCGTTGATGGCCTTCAGCGCCACGATGTTCCCGTTCCAGGGCACCACGCGCGAGTACTGGTTCTCCACTTCTGAGCGCCCCGAGGACAGCTGGACCATCAGCATGTAGATCGACTGCAGGATGTCCAGCGGCTCGAACCCGGCCACGACGACGGGTTTGCCGTAGTCGCGCGCGATGAACTCGTACGGCCGGCAGCCGATCACCGTGGAGACGTGCCCCGGCCCGATGAAGCCGTCGAGCCGCAGGTCGGGGGAGTCGAGGATGGCCTTGATCGCCGGGATGATCGTGACGTGGTTGCCGAACACCGAGAAGTTCCCGATGCCCTCGGCGGCCGCGCGCAGCAGCGTCATCGCGGTGGACGGCGTCGTCGTCTCGAACCCGATGGCCATGAACACCACGCGCAGGTCCGGGTTCTGCCGCGCGATCTTCAGCGAGTCCAGCGGCGAGTACACCATCCGGATGTTGGTGCCTTCGGCGTTGGAGTCGAAGAAGTTCCCGCCGGAGCCGGGCACGCGCATCATGTCGCCGAACGACGTCATGAGCACGCCGGGCTGCCGGGCGATGTGGATGGCGTCGTCGATCCGGCCCATCGGGATCACGCACACCGGGCAGCCCGGCCCGTGCACCAGCGTGATGCTCTCGGGCAGGTAGTCCTCGAGGCCGTGCTTGTAGATGGTGTGCGTGTGCCCACCGCAGACCTCCATGAACTTGTAGTGGCGGCCCGGCTCGCACAGCGACGTGATCTTCGCGGACAGCGCCCGCGCCTTCTCCGCGTCGCGGAACTCGTCGACGAAGCGCATGACGCCTCCTATTCGATCCGTGATTCGAGCAGTGCGGCCATCTCGTCCTCGTACGCCTTGCCGATGCTCTCGAGGAACTCCAGCGCGGCCGCGGCCTCCTGCTCGTCTATTTTGGACAGTGCGAAGCCGACGTGGATGAGGATCCACTCGCCGGGCTTCGGCGGGTCGTCGTCGAGCAGGCCGATGTTGATGGTGCGCTTGACACCGCTGACCGACACCTTCGCGAGGTCCGGGCGCTCCTCGCTGATCTCGATGATCTCGCCCGGTATGCCGAGGCACATGGCTCAGACCTCCGTCTTTTCCTTGACCGGCAGCTCGGGGCGGGTGCCCCAGGCGAGTTCGGTGACGGCGCGGACCGCGGCCGGCACCGCGGCCGCGACCGCCGGGGACAGGCCGATCCCTTCGTCGACGCACCCGGGTTCGCAGCCGACGATCAGCACCCGGCCGGCGTCCCCGCCGAGCAGCCGCAGCAGCCGGAACACCGCTTCGGGCTGCATGCCGTGCGCGTCGATCGAGGCGGAGGCGGCGAGGTCGTCGACGTCCGCTTCGATGAGCGAGAGCGTGCCGGGCGGGCGTCCGTGCGGCGTCGCGTCGAGCAGGATCGTCGTCTCGTAGCCGGCCGTCAGGTCGTAGGCGAGGTGCATGCCGGCGATGCCGTAGTCGGCGAGCCGGACCCATTCGGGCAGGTCGGTGCCCGCCAGTGCCTTGACGACTTCCACGCCGAAACCGTCGTCGCTCAGGAAGATGTTGCCGATGCCGGCGACCAGGACCCGGGGTCTCATTCCGCACCCTCCAGGGGCTCGATCTCGTCGGGGGAGAAGTAGCGGTACCGGCCGTGCGTGTGCTGCAGGTCGGCACCCGGGTCGTCGTCGAGGGTGACCGCGACGTACGTGACACCGTCCACATCGGTCAGCACGGTCCGGACCGTGGCGACCAGGCCGGCGAGGAACATGTCCTGGGCGTCGGCGCCGCGCAGGTTCGGCCGCAGCCGCACGCGGGACCCTTCGGCGACGCGCACGCCCGCGACGGTCACGGAAGGCTGGACCGGCCGCAGGGACCGGACCGCGCCGTGCAACCGTTCGAGCAGCTCGGGCGGCATCGCGTCGACGCGGTCCACGATCGCCGCGGCGCGCGGGTCGGTGGCCCGGGCCTCGCGCTTCTCCTCGTCGGTCAGCGTCATCGTGCGCAGCGTCAGGATCTCGTCGATCTCGGTGCCGTCGAACAGGTCGCCCGGGCTTTCCGGCGCGATCGCCGGGTCGTCGTAGAGGATGATCGGCGACGCGAGCACCACCGTGCTGCGTGCGGTGTCGCCGATCAGCACCGGCCACAGCCGCTCCTGCCGGCAGGCCTCGACCGCGGGTTTCGCCCACTCGGGCGGGTCCAGCATCGACAGGAAGTGGCCGGTGTCGACGCTGAGCACGAGGTGGGCGGCGAGCAGCGCGTGCCGCAAGGCGTGCTCGCGGACGCCGTCAGCGGGCCACGACGTCGTGTTGTGCAGGTCCAGCCGCAGCCGGGCGCCGCCGAACGGCCCGTCGAGCGGGTCGGCGCGGGCGGTGAGGACACCGGACAGCTCCTGCGTCCGCTGGCCGTCGCCCGGCACCTGGAAGGGCGTCTCGACCGGGAGCCGCGAAAGGGGCAGCTCGAAGTCGATCTCGTGCTCGACGGCTTCGTCCCACTCGGTGTCGAGCCGCGTCCGCGCCTGGAGGAACCGCAGCTTGACGTGCAGGATCGGGTGGTCCGCCGGTTCGGCGAGGCATTCGACGCGGGCGGAGGAGTGCTCGCCGATCTCCGCCGACGCGTACGACGGCGGCACCAGCACGCCCCACTGCCAGCGCACCCGGTTCTTCGGCGCCGACGCCCGGTACGGGTAGAGGAGGTAGCCCTCGTAGAGCACGGCGTCGCCGACCGCGCGGGCCTGCTCTCCGGCGTTCACGGCCCACCGGCCAGCAGTTGTTCGACGGCGGCTTCCCAGGTCGGCAGGGCGTTGGCCGCCTTGTACTTGAGCAGCGCGTCCACCGTCTCCCGCGGCAGCTTGATCCACACGACGTTCGGGAAGTAGCGGGACATCAGCTCGTCCCAGACGGTCACCGGCATCCGGCACTCGGCCTGGGTGTGCCACGGCACCTGCTCGACCCAGAACCCCGGCCCGCCCTTGCCGAACACCGTCCCGCTGAACAGCAGCACCATCGGCACGACACCCTCGGACAGCGCGTGGAAGTACTTGCCGGCCGCGACTTCGAGGTCGTAGGTGCACGGCACTTCGGCGTCGACCTCGGTGGCGCCGGAGAACCCCGGCACGGTCACCGAAACCGTCGTGAACTGGAACGGCTTCAGCGTCTCGCCCCACCGGGACCGCTCGCCGAAGAGGTGGGTGAGCAGCTCCGACTCCTCGTCGGCGTACCGGCGGCGCTGCGGTTCGATGCGGATCTGGACGCGCAGCACCATCGCGTGGACGGGCTGCCCGGTCAGCTCGGAGATCCGCAGCTTGAACGCCAGCGTCGGCGACGCTGCGTACTTCAGCGGCCGGACGTCGATGCAGTCGAAGGTCAGCTCAGCCATCGGCCACGACCTCGCTGCGTTCCCGCAGGCGCGCGAAGAACCCGTCGATGGCCTCGTGCGCCTCGGTGCCGCCGTCGAAGCCCCGCCACGTCGAGCGCACGATCCCGACCAGCTCGTAGCAGACGTCGATCGGCACCAGGAAGCACTCGAAACCCCGGTCGAGCTGGTTCAGCAGCAGGGCTTCGACGTCGTCGGCGATGTCGGCGAACGCCGGTGTGCCCGCCCGCAGCTCGTCCCACGTGCCGAGCGGCAGCAGCGACTCGGTCGCCCCCGCCGGGCTGGGGTAGAACGCGACCGGGCGGTCCTGCACCGAGTTGCGGAACAGGAACGCCGTCTTCACCGGGATCCCGGCCGTCTCCCACAGCGCCGTCCCCGGCCCGAAGCGCGGCGCGTGCCGGAAGCGGTCCGGCACCGCCCGGTGCCGCTTCCCGCCCGCCCCGCGGTGGGTGAAGAGCAGGTAGCAGCCCCGGCAGGTGCACAGGATCGTCCGGGATTCGAGGTCGATGACGTGCCCGTGCTCCGCGCTGATCGGTTCCGCGCACATCTCGCACTTCTCGCCCGGCGCGGCGCGCCGGACGGGAGTGCGGAACCTGCGCAGGCCGCCCGTCACGGGACCTCCACGGGACACGGCACCAGCGGCAGCAGCGTGCGTCCACCCGGGCCGGTTTCCTCCGGCACGACCCCTTCCACGACGACGTCGGAGATCTCCGGCGCCGCTTCCCGGACCACGCGCTCGATGGCGTACTTCGCGGTGACCGTCGACGACGGGCAGCCGTCGCAGGTGCCCTGCAGCCGCAGCCGCAGGACACCGTCGGCTATCTCGACGAACTCGACGTCCCCGGCGTGCGAACCCAGGTACGGCCGGACCTTGTCGAGCGCCTCGGTGACCCGCTCGTGCGTCGACCTCGGGTGCAGGTCGTGCAGCACGAGCAGGCCGCGGACGTGCTCGTCCTCGGCGAGGCGCTCGAGCAGCACGGGATCCGAGCCGGCGAGCTCCACGATCCGGGCCAGGCCGGCGCCGTAGAACTCGAGCAGCGTGTGGACGAGGTCCTCGGCGAGTTCGGCGTCCGCGCCGGAGAACTCGCCCAGCAGCTGCTCGATGCGTTCGCCGACCCGGTCGACGTCGGTCATCAGCCGATCTCCCCGCCGAACGCGTGCGGGGTGTGCAGCCGCTCGATCACCTTGCCGTTGCCGGTGTACATGTGGACGCCGCAGGGCAGGCACGGGTCGAAGCTGCGGACCGCGCGCATGATGTCGATGCCCTTGAAGTTCTCCTGCGTGTTCTCCTCGAAGATCGGCGTGTTCTGCACGGCGTCCTCGTACGGCCCCGGCGTGCCGAAGCTGTCGCGGACGCTGCCGTTCCACGGCGTCGGCGGGTACGGGTGGTAGTTCGCGATCTTGCCGCCCTTGATCACCATGTGGTGCGAGAGCACCCCGCGGACGGCTTCGGTGAACCCGCAGCTGACGCCTTCGTCCGGGACCTTGAACGGTTCCCACGTCTTGGTGCGGCCCTGGCGGACCTCACCCAGTGCCTGCTCGGCGAAGTGCAGGGCCAGCGCCGCCGAGTACGCCTGGAAGTACGTCCGGGCGCGGTTGCGCTCGAGGGCGTTGCTCCACTGCGGGATCTTCCACTCGAAGTTGGCCTCGGGTTTGGTCGCCGTGCGCGGCAGGGTGATCGTGACGCTGTGCCCGGTCGACTTGACGTACGGCGTGTCGACGAGCCCGGCGAGCGCGGTCACCCACAGGCGCGCGATCGGGCCGCCGCCGGTGTCGAGGGCCAGGTGGTCGGTGCCGTCGAACCACCGCGGCGACATCGTCCAGGAGTACTTGCCGTCGAAGTCGCGCTTGGCCGGGCGCGGGATGGTGTGCTGGTTCCACGGGTGGCGCTGGTCGACCGGGTTGCCGAGCGGGTCGTGCGTGACGAACATCGGCTGGTCGGCCCAGTCCTCGTAGAACGAGCTGCCGAGCAGGATCCGGATGCCCAGGTTGATGTCGAGCAGGCTGGTGGTGACGAGCTTGCCGTCGACGACCACGCCCGGCGTCACGAACATCTTGCGGCCCCAGGCCTCCATGTTCTGGTAGCTGAAGTCGCAGTACTCGGGATCGTTGAGGCTGCCCCAGCAGCCGAGCAGGACGCGCCGCCGGCCGACTTCTTCGTAGCCGGGCAGGGCTTCGTAGAAGAAGTCGAACAGGTCGTCGTGCATCGGCAGGCAGCGCTTCATGAACTCGACGTAGCGCATCAGCCGGGTCAGGTAGTCGGTGAACAACTGCACGGTGGCCACCGTGCCGACCCCGCCCGGGTACAAAGTGGACGGATGGACGTGCCGGCCCTCCATCAGGCAGAACATCTCGCGCGTGCTGCGGGAAACCTGCAGGGCCTCGCGGTAGAACTCGCCTTCCAGCGGGTTGAGCGAGCGCATGATGTCGCCGATGGTCTTGTACCCGTGGTCGCCCGCGTGCGGTGCCTCGGTGCGGTTGGCCAGCTCCAGGACGCCGGGGTTGGTCTCGCGGACCATCCGCTCGCAGTAGTCGACCCCGACCAGGTTCTCCTGGAAGATGTTGTGGTCGAACATGTACTCGGCGGCCTCGCCGAGGTTGAGGATCCACTCGCCGAGGTGCGGCGGGCGGACGCCGTAGGCCATGTTCTGCGCGTACACCGAGCAGGTCGCGTGGTTGTCGCCGCAGATCCCGCAGATCCGGCTGGTGATGAAGTGCGCGTCGCGCGGGTCCTTGCCCTTCATGAAGATGCTGTAACCGCGGAACACCGACGACGTGCTGTGGCACTCGACGACCCGCTTGGCGGCCCAGTCGATCTTCGTGTAGATCCCGAGGCTGCCGACGATCCGGGTGATCGGGTCCCACGCCATTTCGACGAGGTCGGTCTTGCCCTTGGTGCTGATGCCCTTGTCGGTCTGCGTTTCCGTCATGTCCCGATCCCCCTCAGCGCCAGGAAGACTTGTAGCCGGTGTTGAGCTTCTTGCCCGTGTGCCGCCACTTGGGCTCCTTGTCGAGCTTGCGCTCGGTGATCTTCCGCAGCCGCCGGATCACCGACCCGTACGCGCCGCTGGCCAGCGACGACACCTGCGCGCCCGGCGGCTCGTCCATGAACGGCATGAACTTGTCCGGGAAGCCCGGCATGGTGCAGCCGATGCAGATGCCGCCGACGTTCGGGCAGCCGCCGACGCCGTTGATCCAGCCGCGCTTGGGCACGTTGCACTTGACGACCGGACCCCAGCAGCCCAGCTTCACCAGGCACTTGGGGGAGTCGTAGCTGTCGGCGAACTGGCCCTGTTCGTAGTAGCCGCCGCGGTCGCAGCCCTCGTGCACGGTCGCGCCGAAGAGCCACTGCGGCCGCAGGTGGTCGTCGAGCGGGATCATCGGTGCCTGGCCGGCGGCCTGGTAGAGCAGGTAGGTGATGGTCTCGGACAGGTTGTCCGGGTGGGTCGGGCAGCCGGGCACGCAGACGATCGGGATGCCGGCCCCGGACTTCCAGTCCCAGCCCAGGTAGTCGGGCACGCCCATCGCGCCGGTCGGGTTGCCCTCCATCGCGTGGATGCCGCCGTAGGTGGCGCAGGTGCCGACGGCCATCACGGCCAGCGCCTTGGGCGTCAGGCGGTCCAGCCACTCGCTGGTCGTCATCGGCTGGCCGGTCTCGGGGTTGTTGCCGAACCCGCACCAGTAGCCTTCGTCCTTGATCGCCTCGTTCGGGATCGAGCCTTCGATGACCAGCACGAACGGTTCCAGCTCACCGCGGTCGGCTTTGTAGAACCACTCGATGAACGTGTCGGCCCCCTTGTCGGGGCCGCATTCGAAGTCGATCAGCGGCCAGTGGACCGCGATCTTGGGCAAGCCGGGCAAAGCGCCGAGGACGATTTCCTCGATGCTCGGTTGCGTGGCGGCGGTCAGTGCGACGGAGTCGCCGTCGCACGACAGGCCGGCGTTGATCCAGAGGATGTGGATGGGCTGTTCTTCGGTTTGCTCCACGGCATGCGTCACGGCTGATCAACCCCGAATTCGTCGAGTGCGCCGAGGGTCAGCTCCCACAGCGCGTGGTAGAGGGTCGTCTGGGCTTCCTGGATGCGGTGCACGGACGGTGAGGGCACGACGAAGAGGTGGTCGATGCTGTCCAGCTCGGCCATTTTCCCGCCGTCGTAGCCGGCGATGCCGACGGTCACCAGGCCGCGCCGGGCGGCTTCGTCGAAGGCACGCACCAGGTTCGCGGAATTCCCGCTGGTGGACAGGCCCACCGCGATGTCGCCGGCCCGCCCGAACGCGCCGATCTGCCGGGCGAACACGACGTCGAACCCGATGTCGTTGGAGAGGGCGGTGACCACGGCGATGTCGTTCGTCAACCCGAAGGCGGGCAACGCCCGGGCGTCGCCCGCCGGGCTCAGGAACAGGCTGGCCAGGTCCTGGGCGTCGGTCGAGCTGCCGCCGTTGCCGAACGCGAGCAACCGGCCGCCGCCGGCGAACGCGCGCGCGACGTCCTGGGCGCACGCGAACAGGCGGTCGCGGTCGGCCGCGAGCACGTCGCCGCGCAGGGCGACGATTTCGTGCACTTTGTCCACCGTGGACTGTTCCACTTGGCGGAGGACGGCGTCGATGTCGCTGGAGCCCGCGTAGAGGAACGGGTACAGCGCTTCGAGACCGTCCGCGCCGACGGGGGTGTGCTCCCGCGTCATGGCGCGTCAACTCCCTAGGTCAGGGATTCTCCAGACGAGCGATGGCTTCCCCGGCGTGCACCAGGATTCGGTCGCCGACGCCGGCCGAAACCAGCGCCACGCTCACCTCTTCCCGGCCCGAGCCGGTATCCACGACGGCGAACCCGAGGTCCAGGAGTTCGACGACGGTCACTTCGACCGCGGTGTCGGAGCAGGTGATGCACACCCCGTCGTGACAGACGGGGCCGGCTTCTCTGTCGGCGTCACGGGCGCTCACGACGCCACCTCCGGGGTCAGTGCACCGGGGTGTTCGAAGAACACGTGGACCAGCTCCCACAGCACGTGGTAGGTGGTCACGTGCACCTCCTTGACGATCCGCGGGTCGGCCGAGCGGGCGATGAGGACGTGGCCCAGCCCGGCGGTCGCGGCGATCGCGCCGCCGGTGCCACCGGTCAGGGCGACGGTGAGCATCCCGAGGTCGCGGGCGGTTTCGAGAGCGCGGCGGACGTTGGCGCACTCGCCGTCGGTCGAGATGCCCAAGGCGATGTCGGCCGGTTCGCCGATGATCCGCAGCTGGTGGGCGAAGACGTCTTCGAGGCCCACGCGGTTGGCGACGCCGGTGACGGTCGCGACGTCGGCGGTCAGCGAAATGGCCGGCAGGGCGCGCTTGCCGACGATCACCGGGTGGACGAACTCGACCGCCACGTGCTGGGCGTCGGTGCTGGGGCCGCCGTTGCCGAACACCACGAGCTTGCCGCCGCGGTGGAAGCGGCGGGCCATGTCGTGGCACGCCTCGGCCACCGTCCTGGCGTCGTCGGCCAGGGCGAGCACGGGTGCCTTCCGGCGCTCGAAGAGGGCGTCGACGGAGTCCGGGTGATTCGGTGACCACGACATCGCGGTACTTCCTCCGGGCTGCTGCTCGGTGATGGGAGCCCATCTCAGGCTAGAGCTGTGAGGTGGATCACACAATAGCGTAAAGCGGTCGGAATGTGGTGCTCTCGGTCGCCCGGGGCGTGCTCCGCCCGGGTGAGCCACTGCTGGGCCTCGTGGCCGGACCCGTGCGACCGCGGCACGCGTGCCGGGCCGGGTATGTCCGTCGCCGGTCCGGGCGGTCACGAAGCGGCAGAGCCATTCAGCTCGCCACCGCCATCGACGAATTCGGAATCGGGGGAACAAGTAACTTTCAGCGGCGGCCGGACGATCATTGACCTCCTCATCGACCGCTCTTATCGTGAGTCCAGTTTCTCCGGTCCCGGTAGCCGGACGAATTTCACGGCACGCATCGGCCGCATTCCTGAAGGGGAGTACCCCATCCCGTCCGGGATCGCGCCGCGCGCCTGACCCGAGAAGGCCGCTTCCGGCGGTCTGCCGAGCAATGGATCTGGCGATGAAGGCGGAGGAAGCGATGAAACGGGTGATCCGCGGCTTGCTGGCGCTGGTGCTGATGGTGCCGCTGACCATCACCATGGCGTTCCTGACCGCCGGTTCCGCCACGGCCGCCACCTTGACCAGGGTCACCGACTTCGGCACCAACCCGACCAACCTCGGCATGTACGTGTACGCGCCCGACTCGCTGGCGGCGAAACCCGCGCTGCTCGTGCTGGTCCACTACTGCGGTGGTTCGGCGGGCGGGATCTTCAACGGCAACGGGCACGACTACGCGACGGCGGCCGACCGGTACGGCTACGTCGTCGTCGTGCCCGAGGCCACCCGCGACGGGCACTGCTTCGACGTCTCCACGAAGGCGGGCCTGACCCGCAACGGCGGCAGCGACTCCACCGGCATCATGTCGATGGTCGGGTGGGCCCGGCAGCACTACAACGTGGACCCGGGCCGCATCGTGGTCAGCGGCTTCTCCTCGGGGGCCATGATGACGAACGTCCTGGCCGCCGAATACCCGGACGTGTTCGCCGCCGGGGCCGCGTTCTCCGGCGTGCCCGCGGGGTGTTTCGCGACCACGGACGGCTCGTTGTGGAACAGCCAGTGCGCCGGCGGGAACGTCGTCAAGTCCGCGCAGCAGTGGGCGGACCAGGCGCACGCCATGTACCCCGGTTACGCCGGCGCCTACCCGCGGATGCAGCTGTGGCACGGCGACCAGGACACGACGCTGGCCTACCCGAACTACGGCGAAGAGATCAAGCAGTGGACGGCCCTGCACGGGCTGAACCAGACGCCGGCCGCCACCGACCACCCGCAGTCGTCCTGGACGCGGAACCGCTACGGCGACACCGGGACCCACGCCACCGTGGAAGGCATCGTCGTCGCGGGCACCGGTCACACCCTGCCGCAGGCCGGGATGCTCGCGTACGCGATTTCCTTCCTCGGCCTCGACGGCGGCGGCAGCACCGGAACCCGCAGCGGCCCGGTGCGCTCGGTGGCCGCGGGGAGGTGCCTCGACGTGCCGGGCCGGTCGACGACGCAGGGCACCCGGTTGCAGCTGTGGGACTGCAACGCCGGGACGAACCAGACGTGGACGGCGACCGCCGCCGGCGAGCTGACCGTCTACTCCGGCGACACGCTGCGCTGCCTCGACGCCGAGGGCGGCGGAACCAGCGCGGGCACGGCGGTGATCATCTGGGCCTGCCACGGCGGCGCCAACCAGAAGTGGCGGAGCAACGCCGACGGCACGGTGACCGGCACCCAGTCGGGGCTCTGCTTGGAGGTCGCGGCCGGCTCGACGGCCAATGGGACCGCTGTGCGACTGGGCACTTGTGGTGGCAGGCAGAACCAGAAGTGGACCGGCCCGGCTTCGGCCGCGCGGTGATCACGGCCGCCAGCCGGTCGGCCTCGCGCGAGGAGTAGGGAGGCTGGCCACGTCTCCGGCGACGGAAGCGGCCCGGCCGGCACGGTGACCGGCACCCCGTCCGGGCTCTGGCTGGAGGTCGCGGCCGGCTCGACGGCCAATGGGACCGCTGTGCGGCTGGGCACTTGTGGTGGCGGCCAGAACCAGAAGCGGACCGGTCCGGCCGCGACCACGCGGTGACCACGGCCGCCCGCGACGACGGCACGATCGCGAGTGTCCAAAGCGGACTTTGCCGGTCGATTCCGGTGCCGGAATCGCCAACCGCATCGAGGTGCTCGCCTGGACCCGCGACCACGGCGCCGGCCGGCAAGGGAACCGGAACTGACCCCTCCGGGTGAAGTGCGGCGGCGGTTCCCCTCCCGCCACGGTTCGGCGCCCTTCGAGCTCCGGTTTCGCCTGGGGGCGGGTGGCGGCCTCGCGCGGTAGGGTGCGGGGGGAGCGCACCCGCGGTGGCGGAGCTGATCCGGACCTTGTCTTTTCCGAGTCGGTGAGGTGTGAGAACACCGACTCGGAGGAGATCGGCATGCAGGGTCGGCTGGCCCGTGGCTGAAATCGACGTGCTGCGGGAGAGCGTGCTGGCCGCGCTGGCCGGGGGCCGGTCCGGCAGCGGGGTCGACATGGTCGGCCGGGTGTGCCGGGCGTGTGTCCGGTTGCTCCCGGTGGACGGGGCCGCGGTGTCGGTGATGGCCGACGCCGGGCATCGAGAGGTCGTGTACACCAGTGACGCCATCAGTGGCGCGCTGGCCGAACTGCAGTTCGGCCTCGGGGAAGGGCCGTGTTTCGACGCCTACACCCACGGCGGCCCGGTGCTGGTCGCCGATCTCGGCGCGGGGCTGCCCACCGCCTGGCCGGTGTTCGCCGCGCAGGCCGCCGAGTACCCGGTGGCGGCCTTGTTCACCTTCCCGCTGCAGATCGGGGTCGTGCGGGTGGCGACCCTGGACACGTACCGGTCGACCCCGGGCTCCCTGGCCGGCGACGAACTCGCGGTCGCCCTGCAGGTCGCGGACATCGCCGCGCTGGCGCTGTCCGGGCTGCTCGGCGGGGACCGGTGGCTCGACGGCGACGGGCGGTGGATGGAAGGGGCCGGGATGCGCCACCGCGAGGTGCACCAGGCCACCGGGATGCTCATCGCGCACCTGGACCTGCCGGCCGCGGAGGCGCTGGCCCGGATGCGCGCGTACGCCTTCGGGCACGGCCGGGCGTTGCGGGACGTCGCCGCCGACATCGTCGCCGGCCGGCTCGAATTGGACCGGGAGGCCTGGTGAGGACCACCATGAAGACATCCGACGAGCAACCAGGAGATGGTGGCCATGGCCGACCGTGAACGACAGGTGACCCGGACGTTCGTCGCGCTGGCCGACACGCTCGTCGACGACTACGACGTCGCCGACCTCCTGCACACGCTGGTGCGGCGCTGCGTGGAGCTGCTCGACGTCGCCGCGGCCGGCCTGACGCTGGTCGACGAGCGCGGGAGCCTGCAGGTGCTCGCGTCCTCCACCGAGCAGGCCCGGCTGCTGGAGCTCTTCCAGCTCAGCATCGACGAGGGGCCGTGCGTGGAGTGCTTCGCGACCCGGGCTCCGGTCCTGGTCGCCGACGTCTCCGCGGAGGCCACGCGGTGGCCGCGGTTCGCGGCGGAGGCGTCCCGGCAGGGGTTCGCGTCGGTGCACGCGCTGCCGATGCGGTTGCGCAAGCAGATCGTCGGCGCGCTGAACCTGTTCGGCGCCCGGCCCGGTGAGCTCGGACCCGAGGACGTCCACCTGGCGCAGGGGCTGGCCGACACGGCGACCATCGGCATCCTCCAGGAGCGGGCGATCCGGCACGGCGAGACGATGTCCGAGCAGCTGCAGACCGCCCTGAACAGCCGGGTGACCATCGAGCAGGCGAAGGGCGTCCTCGCGGTGACCGGCCGGCTCAGCATGGACGACGCCTTCACCGCGTTGCGCGGCTACGCCCGCAGCCACAACCTGCTGCTCGGGGAGGTCGCCCGCGGACTCGCCGAGCGGCGGCTCGACCCGGCACTCGTGCTGGCCCGGCACGACCGCAAGACCTGACCGGCATCAGCGCCGGGTCGTCAGGTACGGCCCCGGGTCGCTGCCGGCGCCGGCGCCGTCGGCCAGCCAGCGGAGGAAGCCGCTGCGGTCGCGGCGTTCGAGCTCGTCGAGGTAGTCCTGCCGGCGCTGGACCAGGTAGCGGCGAGCCAGGAGGTCGTGGGTGACGAGCAGCCGGCAGTAGCTGCGCCGCCAGGCCGCGCACAGCTCGTCCGTGCTCAGTTCGGCGACCGTGCGGGCCGCCGGAGGTGGGGTGGCGGCGGCCCGCGTGCCGGTTCCGGACCGGACGGCTTTGCGCCGCGGGCCGGCCACCAGCACCACCGAGGCGAGGACGACCACCAGGGACGCCGTCAGCCAGCTGCCGAGGGACGCCAGCATCCCGGAGACGGTGAAGGACAGCGCGAAGAAGATCCCCGCGGCGAGGGCGCCGGCGCGCGGGTTCGCGGTGCGCGGCCGGCCCGGTGCCGCGCGCCGGACGTGCGGCGCGAGCACGGCGGCGAGCGCGCCGATCGCCGTCCCCAGCAGGCACAGACCGGCGAGCACGCCGGCGGGGGTGCCCAGCACGCCGATCGTCGCGAAGCCGCAGACGACGAGCGTGGCCGTGGCCCAGGCCGTGCGTGCGGGCATGGTCGGCCTCCGCGTTCGGGACGGGTGCCGGGCCGTCCGCCCGGCACCGCCGTCGGGATCATGAACGCCGAGGTCCGGGGCGGGGTACCGACTTTAGCCCACGCGGCGGCCCGAGCACACGTTCGCCGGCCGGACCACTCGGACAGCGCTGCCGGTCCGCGAGACACCCGGCGTACGGTGGGTTGCTCCGCCCCGGACCCCGGCGAGTGCCCGTCGACCGCCGACCGGATCGGGGTGTGCCGTGAAATCACCGCTGGACGATCTCCATGACGAGTACCCGGTGGGCTGGGTCCTCACCTACCGGCGCCGCCGGGCGCCCGATCCGCCGTTCGGCGGGTACGCGGCCGGGGTGGTCCTCGGCCCGCCCGTCCGGGACGCGTGCACCGGCCTCGAATCCATCCCGCTCGCCTCGCTCGGCGACGGCCCGACGGTCTGGGTGCCCGACGGGGACGTGATCGGCATCCAGCCCCGCCCGGCCCCCGACGGCGGTGCCGCGCCGGCCACCCGCCGACCTCCGTCCACATAGGACACACTGCGGGGAGATCACCCGCCTGGCTGACGACTTCGTACCCCGGCCGAGCCTAGGCTGGATGGCGCGCCCCGGACCCCGGCGCCCGAACCCGACCGAGCGGGGTGGCGACATGAGCACAGGCGAGAGCACCGAACCCGGCACCGAACGGACCTGGCCGGCCAGGCACGGCGGCGGATACCCACCGGGCTGGCAGGTCCGCTACCGCGGCCGCCGGCCGCGGACGGTGTTCGGGACGAATGCGCCGCGGACGGGTCAGGAGCGGATCGGCACGATCGCGGGCCCCACGCTGCGTGACGAGCACACCGGCACCACCTGGGTGGCGGTCCGGCCCTTCTGCGCGGCTCCGCACACCCCGCTGCGGCTGGTGCGGGCGAAGGACATCATCGACGCCCAGCCGCCGGACGAACCCCCCGCCACCACGGCCGTGGACGACGAATAGGGCCGGCTCGCCCTCCGGTCGCCGGCGACCTCGTTCCCGGCGGGTTCAGCCGCGGGGGTGCGGGTACTGCGGTGAGCGGCCTTGGAAGGACAGGATCGCCGGGTTGCGGATCGTGCCGTCCTGGATTTCCACGGCCCGCCGGACGGTTTCGTGCTCGTCCCAGGTGGACTGTCCGGAAAGGACCGGACGCAGGTGCGGCAGCAGGGCTTCGCTGATCTCCCAGGTCGCCGAGTTCCACAGGTACGACGGGCTGTGGTCGACGGCGTAGTAGGTGATGCCGTCGCCGACCGGGAAGGTCGGCTCGGTGAACGTCGTGGGCCGGGCCCAGCTGAAGCCCATGCCTTCGTCGCACGACACGTCGACGATGAGACCGCCGGGGGTGAAGGCGGCGAGGTCCTCCTCGGTGAGGAAGGTCAGGGGTGCGGCGGTGTCCTGCAGCACGCAGTTGACGACGACGTCGTGCTCGGCGAGGAACCCGGCCAGCGGTACCCGGCCGTTGCCGGTGATCGCGTGGCTGCGGCGGAGATCTCCCGGGTTGTTCGCGTCGTGGTCGAGGTGCACCATCGTCGCGGAATGGATCGGCGAGCCGACCGCGCTGAGGCCCCGGGCGGTGAGGACGTCGACGTCGTGGATCCCGTGGGCGTTCAGCGCGGTCACCGAGCCGCGTGCCGTGGCACCGAAGCCGATCACCACGGCCCGCAGCCGCCGGCCGTAGTCCCCGGTCGACCCGATCAGCTGCAGGGCGTGCAGCACCGAGCAGTAACCGGCCAGTTCGTTGTTCTTGTGGAAGACGTGCAGGCCGAACGAGCCGTCGCGCCGCCAGTGGTTCATCGCCTCGAACGCGATCACGGTGAGCCGCCGGTCGACGGCCAGCTGGGTCAGCTCGACGTCCTGCACGCAGTGCGGCCACCCCCACAGCACCTGGCCGGGCCGCAGCTCGGCGACGTCTTCCCGCAGCGGCTTGGCCAGCAGCACGACGTCGCACTCGGCGATCAGCTGCTCGCGGGTGCGCAGCCCCGCGACGGCGGCCGCCAGGTGCTCGTCCGGCACGCCGAACGGTTCGCCGTAGCCGTGTTCGAGGTAGATGGACTTCCGGAGATCGGGGTCGATCCGGTCCAGGTGGTGGGGGTGGATCGGCAGCCGTCGTTCGTTCTCTTTCCGTGAACGCGCGATGACGCCGAGGCTGAGCTGGTGCACGAGGGCCCCTTCGCTAGGAGCCAGTCTTAACACACTCGGCGACCCGCCCGAGCCCCGGCTGGAACGTCCGGCTCTCGGGTGGTCACAACCTGCCGGTGCGCGCGATCACCTCGCCGGCGAAATCCAGCGTCCCGTCGAGGCTGGGGAACACCGCGAAAGCGTCCACGAACGCCTCGTCGACACCCGCCTCGGCGAAGCGCGTGAGCTTGCCGGCCAGCGCGTCGGCGGACGTGCCCGGTTCGAGGTTGATCCGCATGGCCGTCTTCAGCGCGTCAGGATCGCGGCCGGCGTCCTCGGCCGCGCGGCGGGCGACGGACCACAGGTGGCCGGCGACCTCGTCCGGCAGCCCCTCGAACCCGAGCCAGCCGGTGCCGCTGCGCCCGACCCGGCGCATCGCGGCCTCGCTGGCACCGCCGATCCAGATCGGTGGTCCGCCCGCCTGGACCGGCCGCAGGTCGGCGTGCACCGGCGGCAACGAGAGGAACTCGCTCTTCCAGGACACCGGGGTGGTCGTCCACCACGCGTGCAGGAACGCCAGCAGGTCGTCGAGCATCTTGCCGCGCCGGTGCCAGTCCGCACCGCGGGTGATGTCGTACTCGTCCTTCATCCACCCGAGCCCCACGCCGACGTCGAGGCGGCCCTCGCTGAGCACGTCGAGGGTGGTCAGCAGCCGGGCGAGGTGCGGCGGCTCGTAGTAGAACGTGCTGAGCGTGCTGGCGTTGAGCCGCATCCGGCTGGTCGCCGTCGCGGCGACGGTCCACAGCAGCAGGGGATCGAGGTAGCGGGTCATCTGCGGCGGGTACGGCTGTTCTTCGCCCGGGTAGGTGCTGTGCATGTCGACGGGCGTGACCAGCCGGTCGCCGACCCACAGCGTGTCGTAGCCCAGGTCTTCGAGGCCGCGGCAGAAGGCGCTCAGGCCGGCGGCGCCGCTGATGGCGGGGCCGACGATGGGGATGGCGAAACCAAGCTTCATGGTAAGAGTTCTCTCCGGTCAGAGGACTTTCGATATCGGGCAGTGCGGCTCAGCCGGCGAGTTCGGTGACGCCGAGAGCGAAGTCCCAGTTCCCCACGCCGTGGCGGGCGAGGCCCATCGTGAGCACGCCCGCTCCCTCCAGCCAGTACGCCATTTTCAGGTCGCCGACGTCGAGCGGGCGCAGCCCGAGGCTCTCGACGAACGCCGCCACGTCCGCCTTGGCCCCCGCATCGTCACCGGCGATGAAGACCGCGGGCCGGCCCTTCTCCAGGACGTGGCGGAAGATCGTGTTGAACGCCTTCACCACGCTGGTGCCGGCCGGGGCCGCCTTGGCGGCTTCCTGCGCGACCGAGGTGCCCTCGCCGTGGGCCAGTCCGTCGGCCTCGGGGTTGAACGGGTTGCTGATGTCGACGACGACCTTGCCCGCGAGGGCGTCCCCGTAGTGGGCGACGACCGGAACGACGCCGGCGTGCAGCAGGGCCACGATGACGATGTCCCCGGCCGGGACGGCGCCCCACTCTCCCGTGGTGGCGTTGTCGCCGAGAACCTTGGCCAGGTCGGCGGCTTTGGCCTGGTCGCGGCCCATGACCTCGACGGTGTTGCCGCCCGCTACCGCGAGCTCGCCGATGGTGCGGGCCATGTTCCCGGTGCCGATGATGCTGATGCTGCTCATGAGTTGTCCCGTCTTGGCTGGTGATCGGAAACGTGCTCTGCGCCGGGCTATGTACACCGATCTGTGTGCTTAACGTAGCGGACGACCGAGCGGGAGGCAAGCTATGTACACCGGTCGGTACCCAACTCGGCTAGACTGAGGGCATGACGGAGCCGGAGAAGGGTCCCCAGGGCCTGCGCCGCGGCCGGGGCGCGCGCGAGCGCATCCTCAGCGCGTCACAGCAGCTGTTTCGCGAGCAAGGCATCAACCAGACCGGCATGGACCAGCTCTGCGCGGTGGCCCAGGTGTCGAAGCGCACGGCCTACCAGCACTTCACCGGCAAAGACGAACTCGTCGCCGAATACCTGCGCCGGTTCGATCCCGAGGTCATGGCCGGCGTGTTCGACCGCACCGACCTCACGCCTCGCGAACGGCTCCTCGCGGCTTTCGACCTGCCCATGACCGCGACACAGGACGACATCACGCCGCTGTGTCCCTTCATCGCGGCCTCCGTCGAAATCCCCGACCCCGGCCATCCCGCGCGCCGGCGCGCCCACGACTACAAGAAAGCCGTCGCCGCCCGGCTCGCCGAAACCGCCCGCGAAGCCGGCGCCACGAATCCCGAACAGCTCGGCGAACAACTGGCGCTGCTCCTCGACGGCGCCTCGGCCCGCAACCGGGCTCTGAACACCGAAACCTTCCCCACGGCCGCCGCCATCGCCGCCGTCCTCATCGACAACGCCATTCCCGCGCCGGCTGAGTAATAAGGGGCCAGGGCCGGTCCTCAAAGCTGGCTAGCCCGTCAAAGCCAAAGGAGCAGGGTGGCCAGGCCGAGCGTTGGTAGGCGACACGGTCGTAGGTCGGTGGGCGCCCACTGCCCATACCGTTGCGCCAAGTCCCGCCACGCGACACCGGTTTTTAGCGAGGCTCGGCGACGGCCTCGCCGCCGAGCTGCCACATTTCGTGGTTGCCGCATTCCGCCGTGATTTCGGCGGCCGTCTGAGCCGCGGTGAAGAAGTCTTCGACCACCGGCGAGAGATGTGCGGTCGCCATGGCGAGGCACACCTGGTCCGGCGCCAGATCCGGGACGGCCACGTAGGCGACCTCCGGATGCGTGTAGAAGACGGTCGCCGAGCGCGCCAGGAACGAGATGCCCCGGCCGGCGGCGACGTGCTCGAGCGTTTCGTCCACGCCGCGGACCAGGTATCCGGCGTTGAGGTGCGGGCGCCTGGTGGGCTGCGTGCTCGCGTCGGCGTGCCAAAGCAGCGGTTCGCCGGCCAGGTCGGCTTCGGTGACTTCTTCCTTGCCGGCCAGCCGATGGCGCGCGGGCAGGACCGCCACCCGCGGCTCGGTGTAGAGCGGAACGACGCGCAGGCCGGCCTCGTCGATGGGCAGCCGCACGTAGCCGATGTCGATGCGGCCGTCGAGCAGCAGCTCGGCTTGCTCGTCGGCTTCGATGCGCTGCACGTCGACCCGCACATCCGGGTGCCGGACGGCGAACCGGTGGATCGCCGGGGTGACCGCGACGCCGGCCCGGAAGCCGACCATCAGCCGCCGGTCGCCCCGCGCGGCCGCGGTCACCCGGCGGCGGGCCGCGTCGGCGGAGGCCAGCAAAGGGGCGGCGTCGGTGAGCAGCTGTGTGCCGGCGTCGGTCAGCACCACCCCGTGGCTGTCCCTGGTGAACAGCGCGGTGCCGAGATCCTGTTCGAGCGCGCGGATCTGCCGGCTCAGCACCGGCTGCGCGATGTGCAGCCGTTCGGCGGCGCGGCCGAAGTGCAGCGTGTCGGCGACCGCGACGAAATAGCGCAGCTTGCGCAGGTCCAGATCCATCCACGGGCTCCCGGGGTCCGGCGATGCCACCAGGGTATCGCCGCGGCCGAAAGAGGTCTTGGACATCGGCTCCGACCGGCGGCAACCATGGATGTCGGGCGCCCCGAAAAAACTTCCGACTCCAGAAAGCAGCACACCATGAGCACCATCAGCATCATCGGCCTCGGGGGCATGGCCCGCGCCATCGCCACCCGCGCGGTCGAGGCCGGCCACACCGTCGAGGTCATCGGCCGCGACGCGGCCAAGGCCGAGGACCTGGCCGCCGAGCTCGGCGGCAGCGCGACGGCCGGAGCCTTCGGCGCACCTCCGGCCGGGGACATCGTGGTCTCCGCGGTGCCTTATGCCAGTGCCACGCCGGTCTTGGCCCGGTTCGGCGACGCGCTGGCCGGCAAGATCGTCATCGACATCTCCAACACCTTCAACGCCGACGCCACCGGGGTCGTCACCCCCGCCGGCACCTCCGGGGCGCAGGAGATCGCCAAGACCCTCCCGGCGAGCGCGCACGTCGTGAAGGCGTTCAACACCGTCTTCGGCCACGTCCTGGCCCGGGGCGGCCGGCTGGACGTGCTCATCGCCGGCGACGACGTGGACGCCAAGACCCGCGTGTCGGCCTTCATCGAGAGCCTCGGGCTGCGTCCGCTGGACGCCGGCGATCTCGCGGCGGCGCGGTGGCTGGAGGCGGTCGGCCCGCTGCTGATGGGCCTCGCGAACCACGGCGCGGGGTTCGACATCAGCCTCGGCGTCACCACCAAAGACTGAGCGGGACACATCGTGCGAGTTTTCGTCACCGGCGGAACCGGCCACACCGGTTCCCACCTCGTTCCCGAGCTCATCGCCGCCGGGCACGAGGTCACCGCCCTGGCCCGCTCGGACCGGGCCGCGGCCACGTTGTCCGCGCTCGGCGCGACGGTGCGTCGCGGCGACCTCGAGGACCTCGACGGGCTCAAGGAGGCCGCCGCGGACTCCGACGGCGTCATCCACGTCGCGCACCGGCAGGACCTGCTCCCCACCGGCGGAATCGCCGCCGTGGCCGCCGCCGAAGTCCCGATCATGCTCGCCTACGGCGAAGCGCTCGCGGGAACCGGCAAGCCCCTGGTCGCGGCCGGGAGCATCGGCTCGCCGGGGAACCTGGGCCGGCCGGCCACCGAGCGGGACCCGGCCCTGCCCGGCGGCGAAGAGCACGCGGGCACCCTGCGGGCTCGCAACGTCGTGGAGACCACCGTCATCGGCCTGGCCGAGCACGGCGTGCGGTCGTCGATCGTGCGCATCGCCAACATCGCCCACAGCACGACCGACCAAGCCGGCTTCCTCCGGCGGCTGATCGCGCTGGCGAAGGAAAAAGGCGTCGCCGGCTACCCCGGGGACGGCACCAACCAGTGGAACGCCGTGCACGCCCGCGATGCCGCCACCGTGTTCCGCTTGGCTTGGGAAAAGGGCCCGGCCGGCAGTTACTGGCACGCGGTGGCGGACGGCGCCATCCCGTTCCGCGACATCGCCGAGGCCATCGGCGGCCGGCTCGGCCTGCCGGTCGTGAGCATCCCCGACGACGTCCTGATGGTGCCGGGCCACTTCGGGTTCCTCGCCAACATCGTCACGCAGAGCTACCCGGCGTCGAACCTCATCACCCGCGAGACCCTCGGCTGGGAACCCGCGCAGCCCGGCCTGCTCGCCGGTCTGGACAACGGCCACTACTTCCCGGCGAGCCGGGGATAGGAAGCGCACCGGACAGGTTTGCGGCCAATCCTTGACCGGCGTGACCCACGTCACGTAACTTCCCGGCTGTCTTGAATCGTTTCAAGTCTTCCGGGGAGAGGTCGCGATGGCCGAGAACGATCCGATGCTCCATCCGATCGGCGGTGGGTTCGAACTGTCCCGGCGGCGGGTGCTCGCGCTCGCCTCCGCGGCGGCCATCGCCGGGACGGCCGGCGGGTGGCCGTTCGCTTACGCCGAGTCGGATACCGCCGCGTCCGGCGCCGCCGATCCGGCGCGGCGGTTCGCGGACCCGCGCCCGGATTCGCGGCCCACCGTGCTGTGGTTCTGGAACGGCGCCGTCACCACCGCCCTCGTGGCCGCCGGGCTGGCGGACCTGCGGGACAAGGGCGTCCACGAGGTGCTGGTGTTCCCGTTCGACACGGCGGCGCTGCGGCCGGCGTTCTTCACCGAGGACTGGTTCGCGCTCATCGAGTTCACCCTGCGCGAGGCCCAGCGGCACGGGATGCACCTGTGGCTGTTCAACGACGACTACTTCCCGAGCGGCCGCGCCGGCGGGCTCGTCGTCGACGGCGGGAAGGTCGGCGACCGGGTCTACCGGCCGCGGCCGGACCTGCGGCTCAAGGGCGTGGGGCACCAGGTGCTGACCGTCGCGGGCGGGGCTCCGGTGCCTCTGGTGAGCCGGGGGCTCTCGGTGTCCGGCGGGCGGCTGCTGGTCGACGCCGGCGCCCGCGACGGCGTGACGCTGCTGCGCGAGGGCACGCAGTGGCAGGACTACGACGTCGTGGCGAAGGTCCGGGTCGAAAGCGCCACGGCCGGGCTCATGGTGCGCAGCGCCGACGAGGGCAACGGCGTCCTCGCCGACCTGCGCGCCGACGGCGCCGTGGACGTCTGGCAGCAGACCGGCGGCGCGTTCAGCCTGGTCCGCGGCGGTACCCCGGTTGCCGGGTTCGACCCGGCGGCCGACCACGAGCTGGTGGTGGGCGTCCGCGGAACGACGCTGACGGTGTCGCTGGACGGTGCCGCGCAGGCCCCGGCCGAACTGCGGTACGGCACCGGCCGCGTCGGCGTGCGCGCGGTGGCGAGCCAGCGGTCGTCGTGGGACAGCCTGAGCGTGCGCGCTCCGGATGGCCGGGTGCGGTACGCGGAGACGTTCGACGACGTGGCCGCGCTCGACGCCTTCGACCTGCCCGCGACCGGTGTCCCGCTGGTCGCTGCGGCCGCCCGGCCGGAGTCCTCGGCCGATCCCGGCTCGCTGGTGGACCTCACCGAGCAGGCCCGCGCGGGCGGCACGTGGACACCGCCCGCCGGGACCTGGCGGCTGGACCTGTTCACCGTCCGCCCGCTGAGCACCCCCACCGGCACCGGCCGCGCCTACCTCGACCTGCTCGACGACGAGGCGGTGCGGCTGTTCGTCGACGCCGTACCGGGGGAGTACCTGCGGCGGTTCCCGTGGGCGGCGGGCTCGGTCCTGCGCGGCTTCGCCGACGACGAGCCCTACCTCGCCTCGGCCGACGGGCCGTTCGACACCGTGCCCTGGTCGTCCACATTGGACGCGGAGCTGTGCCGGGCCGGGGTGGCACCGGGGATCGCGTTGACCGCCGTGCACGACGACCTCGGCCCGGACGGCCTGCGCCTGCGCGGGATCTTCTGGCGGGCGGTCAGCGACCGGTTTGCCGCCGCGTACTACCGGACCCAGGGGCAGTGGATGGCCGCGCACGGCCTGCGGCTGATCTCCAACCCGCTGTGGGACGAATACGGGCCGGGGGAGCAGCTGCGCAGCTCCGGCAACCTGAACACCGCCAACCAGTGGGCGCAGGTGCCGGGCACCGACCTGATCTTCGACCACTACCAGCGCGGCTACCACCGCACGCTGTCGCGGTGGCCGGCCAGCACCGCCCACCAGTTCGGGCTGGAGCGGGTTTACCTGGAGGCGATGGGCGGCACCGGCTGGCCGGTGACGCCCGCCTTGGTCCGCGAGGTGATCGGCGCGTTCGCCGTGCGCGGGGTCAACCACACGCTGCTGCACGCGCGGTTCAGCGACGAGAACCAGATCGTGTACCCGCCGCCGTTCCAGCCGGTCAACCCGTGGTGGGCGGTGTCGGCGCCGCTGAACGACTGGATCGGCCGGCTGATGGAAGCGTGCCGGCTGCCGGCCAGGGCCCGCACCGCGCTGCTCCAGCCGCAACGCGCGGCCGAGTCCACCCAGGGCACTCCGGCGATGGCCGAGCTGGACACCGCCTTCCTCACCGCGGCGCACGCGCTGGAGGACGTCCAGGTCGATTTCGACTTCCTCGACGAAGGCGCGCTCGACGCGGACCCCGCCCTGGTCACGCACGCGCGGCCGGCCGGGCCGCGGCTGGTCGTCGGGCAGCAGGCGTACGGGATCGTGGTGGTGCCCCGGACGCCGATCCTCGCGCTCGGGGCGGTGCGGACGCTGATCCGGTTCGCCCGCGGCGGGGGCACGGTGGTCGTCGTCGGCGAGCCGGGCCGCGAGGCCGGGGGAGACGACGCCGGCCTGCGCGGCGCGCTGGCCGAGCTGTTCTCCGTCCGCTCGGTGGTCCGGGCGGCCGATCCGGTGGCGGCCGCGATCGCCGCCGCCGGGGCGGGCGGTGCGGCGGCGGTGCTGGAGCCACGGCACGAAGACGTCCGCGTTCTGCGGCTCGAAGGCGAGGGCCGGGCCACGTTCGTCGTGCTCAACGAGCGCGCCGACGTCGTGGCGCTGACCGCGACGTTCCCGGCGGCCGGGGTGCCCGAGGTGTGGGACCCCGACACCGGAACCGTGACGCCGGTGGGCGTGTGGCGGCGGGTGCGCCCCGGGAGTACCGCGGTGGAGCTGTGGCTCGAGCCGAAAGCGACGCTGCTCGTGGTGTTCCGCGCGGGGCGGGAACCCGCGCACGCCGTGTCCGCGTCGGCGCCGGTCGAACGCGTGCGCATCGACCCCCGCGCCGCGACCGCCACGGTGCGGGTGACCGGGCCCGGCGAGGTCACGGTCACCGCGGTCGACGGCGGGCGTTCCTACACCGGCACGGCGGCGGTTTCCGACCCGCTCGCGGTGGTTCCGCTCGGCGGCGACTGGGCGTTCCACTTCGATCGGGAGGGCGCGCCGGTGGTCACGCGCGCGCTCGGGTCCTGGACGGACCTGGACCCGGCGTATTCCGGATCTGCTTGGTACGAAACGGAATTCCTCCTGGACGCCGCGGTCCTGTCCGGCCGGTCGTGGAGCCTCGACCTCGGGGAGGTCCACGAAGTCGCCGAGGTCGAAGTCAACGGGCGGAACGCCGGGTCCCGGCTCTGGCCGCCGTACCGGGCCGACGTGACGGCGGCGGTGCGGCCCGGCCGGAACCGGGTGCGGGTGCGCGTCACCAACACCGGCGCGAACGCGCGCGGGCAGGCGCTCGCCTCCGGTCTGCTCGGCCCCGTCACGCTGCGGCCGCACCGCCTCGTCGAGGTCCCGCTGGCCCGCTCGGCGTGGGGCTCTTGAAGATCAGGCGGCGGTGGTCGTCAGGGAGGCGATGGCGTCGTCGATCTCCAGGTCGATCAGCCGCTGGACCTCGATGGTGCGGTTGTCGAAGATCCCGGTGAGCTCGAGGCTGACGATGCCGTGGATGCGGGTCCAGATCCGGATGGCGGCGGTGGCCGCGCGGGGCGTGGCGTCCGGCCGCTCCTGGGCGCGGGCCCAGTGCCGCAGTTGCTCGTCGAGGACGCGGTCACCGGTCTTGCCGTCGGCCGGGGCCGTGTCCTGGATGGCGGCCAGCAGGTCGATGAGCAGGGCCATCGCCTGGTCCAGCGGGGTCGGTGCGGCCGGCTTTCCGGGGGCGTCGCCGGCGCGTTCGGCGAAGAGCATCCCGTAGCGGCGGCGGTGGCGCAGGGCCCAGTCGCGGTAGGCGGCGACCAGGAGCCGGACCCGCGCGCGCGGCGCCCGCCGGCTGCCCTCGACCGCTTCCCGCATCGCCGTGGCGAGCTGCTGGTAGGACGAGGTGACCAGGTGGGCGATCAGCGCGTCCCGGGACGCGAAGTAGCGGTAGACCGCGGGTGCGGACATCGCCATGCTGCGGGCCAGGGCCGCGATCGTCAGCGCGTGCACGCCGTCGGTGTCGATGATCGCGAACGAGGTGTCCTCGATCTCCTGGAACGTCTGGGCGCGCAGGCGTTCGCGTCGGCTCATCGCCGGCGGCTCGTTGGTCATCGTCGCATCGTAATGGACCGTAGCGGTGCCGACGGGAAGGTCGCTCCGCTACGGGTCGTCACGGTGTGGCGGCGGCCCAGTGCGTTCAGCATCGCGTCGATTTCGGTCTGGTAGAGCAGCGCGGTGTCGACGCCGGTGGCGGCCAGGTGCCGGCCGAGCTCGAGGCTGATCAGGCCGTGCAGCCTGCTCCACCAGATCAGCCCGAAGTGCCGCACCGCGGCCGGGATCCCGTGCCGGCCCCGCAGCTGCCTGTCCAGCGCGGGCGGGAGCGCGACGGGGGGTGGCTCGCCGGCTTCGGCCACGACGCTCAGGAACACGGTCATGCACCGCTGCGCGGCGGCCGCGATGCGGTCGGCGGCGTGCTCGCGGGCGGAGCCGTAGGCGGTTTCGTACGCCAGGTGGTAGGCGTGCGGCCGGGCCAGTGCCCAGTCGCGGTAGGCGTGGGCGACCGCGGCGACCCGGGCGGCGACGGAGGCCGTCCGGGCGGCGGCTTCGAGCGCGTCGGCGAGCGCGAGGTGGACATCGACCGCCAGGTCGGCCAGCAGTTCGTCGCGGCAGGCGAAGTAGCGGTACAGCGCCGGTGCGGACATCGCCATGCTCCGCGCGATCGCGGTGAGCGACACCGTCTCCGCGCCGCCCTCGCCCAGCTGGGCCATGGCGGCGGCCCTGATCTCCGCCATGGTCTGGCGCCGGTATCGCTCGCGCCGGGTGGGCTCCGGTCCGGCCATCGTGGACACCTCGTTCCGCGCTATAGGTTGACGCAGTATGACACATCGGTGCATAGTTACGACCATTAACGGAGCGACGAGGAGTCGCACTAATTCGAGGAGCCGGCCATGGCCGAGACGAGCATCCCCACCGTGACCGCGACCGAAGTGGTGCTGCCGGGCAAGGTCGAACCGTCCGGGCTGCGGCTGGTCCGGCGCTCGTTGCCGGCGCCGGCGGCCGGCCAGGCCCTGGTGCGCGTCGAAGCGACCGCCGTGTCCTTCGCCGAGAGCGCGATGCGCCGGGGCCGCTACTACGGCCAGCCCGCGTTCCCGTTCGTGCCCGGCTACGACCTCGTCGGGGTCGTCGAGTCGGTCGGCCCGGACGTGGACCGCGCGCTGGTCGGCCGGCGGTTCGCCGCACTGACCAAGACCGGCGCCTGGGCCACGGCCGTTCTGCTGCCGGCCGCCGATCTGGTCGAGGTGCCCGAGGGCGTGAGCGCGGAGGAAGCGGAGACGCTGACGGTCAACGGGTTGACGGCGTACGAGATGCTCCACCACGTGGCCAAGGTGCGCGCCGGGCAGACCGTGCTCGTGCTGGGCGTCGCCGGCGGGGTCGGGACCCTGCTGGCCCAGCTCGCCCGCCACGCGGGTGCCCGGGTGATCGGCACGGCGAGCCCGCGGCACCACGAGGCGCTGCGCGCACTGGGCGTCGAGCCGGTCGACTACCGGGATCCCGACGTCTCCGCCCGGGTCCGCGAACTCGCCCCCAGCGGGGTGGACGCCGTGTTCGACCACCTCGGCGGGGCGGGCATCTCCCGCTCCTACCGCTTGCTCAACAAGACCGGAACCCTGATCTGCTACAGCATCGCGAGCAAGCTCGACGACCGGACTCCGGTGTTGCTCAGCTTCCTGAACGTGCTGACGAAGCTGGCGTTCTGGAACCACCTGCCCACCGGCAAGCACGCGAGCTTCTTCGACGTGTGGTCGGGCGCGGGCAAACCGGATTCGGCCAAGCGCGAGGCGTTCCGCACGCGGATCCGCACCGACCTCACCCACGTCTTCGGGCTTCTGCGCGAGGGGGTGCTCACGGCGAAGATCGCCGCCCGCTACCCGCTGGCCGAGGTGGCGGCGGCCGTGGAACTCTCCGAATCCTCCGCGCGAACCGCCCTCGGGAAGATCGTGCTGGTGCCGTAAGCGCTTCCCGCGGTCGCGGGAGGAACGCCTTTTTCGTTATTCTCCAAGGAGTCCGGCACCATGAAGATCACCATCACCGGCGCGTCCGGTCTCATCGGCGGCAAGCTCGCCGCCCACCTCCGTGACCGCGGCGACGAGGTGACCGTGCTCTCCCGCTCCGCGGGCACCGACCGCGCGACGTGGCAGTGGGACCCGCTCACCGGACCCGCCCCGCTCGGCGCGCTCGCCGGCCGGGACGCCGTGGTGCACCTGGCCGGCGAACCCCTCGGTCAGCGCCTGACCGAGGAGGTCAAGGACCGCGTCCGCCGCTCGCGCGTGACCGGCACCCGCAACCTCGTCGAAGGCCTGCGGGCCACCCCCGAAGCGGACCGGCCGCGGGTCCTCGTCTCCAGCTCCGGCGTGGCCTACTACGGTCCGCGCGGCGACGAGGAGATCACCGAGGACGCCGAGCCGGGCGCCACGTTCCTGGCCGGGGTTTCCCACGCATGGGAGGACGAAGCAGCCAGGGCGGCCGAGTTCGGTGTCCGGGTGGTGCGGATGCGCACCGGCGTCGTTCTCGACGCTGCGGGCGGCACGCTGAAATCGCTGCTGGCGACCTACCGGATCGGGCTGGGCGGCCCGATCGCGGGCGGTGCGTTCGTGGTGCCGTGGATCCACCTCGACGACATCGTCGGCCTGTACGTCAAGGCGCTCGACGACCCGTCGTGGCGCGGCGCCTACAACGGCACCGCCCCCGAACCGGTCACCCAGCGGGAGTTCTCGAAGGCGCTGGGCCGGGCGCTGCACCGCCCCGCCGTCCTGCCGACACCCGCCTTCGCGCTCCGGATGGCGCTCGGCGAGATGGCGGACATGGTCACCACCGGCCAGCGCGCGGTGCCCCGCCGCGCCCTCGAGGGCGGCTATCGCTACACGCACCCCCAGCTGGACGCGGCGCTGATCGCCGCGTTGCGCTGATCCCGGCCTTCCGAACTCGCGCGGGGCTTGACGAGAAGAGGAAGTCCATAGTGTCCGGTCGACCTCATCGGGGGCTTCCCACCTCAGCTTCGCGGGCGCGGGCAGCCGCTGCTCGGCCCGGCGCAGGCGCTTGCCCATCCGCCGACGTGGAAGCCGCGGGCTCGATGATGGTGCGGTTCGAGGCGGCCGAACCGCCGATGCGGCTGCCGATCACCGGCCGGCCGTCCGCGAACCCGGTGTGCCACGCTGGGCAGGACCGCCGCTGACCCGGCAGAGAGAGGACTCCGATGCACCGGCTGACCGTGCTCTACCCGCCGCCCGTCGACGAAGCCCACTTCCGCGACCACTACGTCGGCACCCACCTGCCGCTGGCGGCGAAGCTTCCCGGCCTCGTGCAGTCCCAGTACTCCTTCGAAGTAGCCTCGCTCGGCGGGGAGCGCAAGTACTTCGCGGTCTTCCACGCCGACTTCGAGTCCGCCGAGGCCATGGCCGGGGCGCTCGGCTCGGAGGCGGGCAAGGCCGTCGCCGCCGATGTGGCGAACTACGCCACCGGCGGGGTGGAGATGATCCACTACCCGCTCAGCTGAGCCGGGCCGGGCATCCCCCAGAAGGAGCAGCGCGAACACACGTACGGCCGGGATGGCGGTACGAATCCCCCGGAACGGCATGTAATCGTTCGATCACCCGTCCTGCCGCTTCCCCCGGGAGGAGACCCGATGCCCGCACGCCCGCCGACGTCCGAACAACGGGCCGCGGTCGACGCGTTCCGCGCCGGTGACCACCTGGTGTTGCAGGCCGGCGCGGGCACCGGGAAGACGACCACGCTGACGATGCTGGGCTCGAGCACCCGCCGCCGCGGCCGGTACCTGGCGTTCAACAAGGCCATCGCGACCGAGGCCCGCCGCCTGTTTGGTCCGAACGTGGCGTGCTCGACCGCGCACAGCCTCGCGTTCAAGGCGGTCGGGCACCGCTACCAGGACCGGCTCAACCACCCGCGGATGGCCACCGCGAAACTCGCGCAGTCGCTGGGCATCACCATGGAAGTGACGATCGGCGAGCGGAAGCTGACCAAGGCCGCGCTGTGCTACGCCGCCCAGCGCACGGTGATCCTCTACTGCTACTCCGCCGACGAGACCCTCGACCGGCAGCACGTGCCCTGGCTCAAGGGCATCGGCGAGGAACACCTGCACGACCAGCTCACGCAGCTGGTGCTGCCCTACGCCCAGCGGATGTGGGCGGACCTGCAGAACCCCGAGCGCGGGCGGGTGCCGTTCAAGCACGACCACTACCTGAAGATGTGGGCCCTGACCCGGCCGCGGCTCTACGGCGACTTCTTCCTGCTGGACGAGGCGCAGGACACCAACCCGGTCGTCGAGCAGGTGTTCCTCGCCCAGGGCGAGCACGCCCAGCTGGTCATGGTGGGGGACTCCGCGCAGGCCATCTACGGCTGGCGCGGCGCCCGCGACGTCATGACCGGCTTCTCGGGGCGCTCATTGGCGTTGTCGCACTCGTTCCGGTTCGGGGACGGCGTGGCCGCGGAAGCGAACCGGTGGCTGGCCATCGCCGGCGCGCCGATCCGCCTCACCGGCTCTCCCGTGGTGGCCAGCCGGGTGGAAACCGTCGAGCAGCCGGACGCCATCCTGTGCCGCACCAACGGCGGCGCGATGGCCGAAATCCTCACCTTGCTCGGCAAGGGCCGCCGGGTCGCGCTCGCCGGCCGCGCCGCGGTTCTCCAGAGCCTGGCCGAAGCCGCGCGCGACCTGCAGGCCGGCCGCCGGACCACCCACCCCGAGCTGCTGCTGTTCGCCTCCTGGGGCGAAGTCCAGGACTACGCGGAGTGGGACCCGGACGGCCGCGACCTGCTGTCCTTCGTGGAGGTCATCGACGAACACGGCGCGGACGTCGTGCTGCACACCCTTTCCCGGCTGGCCGCCGAAACCCACGCCGAAGTCGTGGTGTCGACCGCGCACGCCGCGAAAGGCCGCGAATGGCCGAGCGTCCGCATCGCCGACGACTTCCCCGAGCCGGTCGACCCGGAGAACACCGACCTCAACGGGGAGCCGATCCCGGGCAAGATCGAGCCGAGCGAAGCCCGGCTCGCCTACGTCGCCGTCACGCGTGCCCGGAACCGCCTCGACCTCGGCGGCCTGGCCTGGATCAACCGGCATCCCGACGGCAACCCGGGCCCGGAGCAACTCGGCCGGGCAGCCAGCTGACGCCGTCAGCCCGGGCCGCGCCCGGTGTGGTGGGATCCGGACGTGAGCCGAGCCGCCGAGGAGAGCAACCGTCGTCTGCTGCGTGCCCGCGACACCATGGACCGGGACTACGCGAAGCCGCTGGACCTGCCGGCGCTGGCTCGCGTCGCGCACGTCTCGGCGGTGCACTTCAGCCGGACCTTCCGCGCCACCTTCGGGGAAACCCCGCACCGCTACCTGCAACGCCGGCGGGTGGAGCGCGCCATGTTCCTGCTGCGCGCGAGCGACCGGAGCGTCACCGACATCTGCGTGGAGGTCGGCTTCACCAGCCTGGGGACGTTCAGCCGGACGTTCCGGGACATCGTCGGCGAGTCGCCGACGGCCTACCGGTGCCGTGGCCCGCTGGCGGCCGTGCCGACCTGCTTCGCGATGGCGTGGATGCGGCCGCGGAGCTGACCGGGACGATCGTTTCGGATAAGCGTCCCGGTGCGGCCCTGCACTACCGTCGCCCCATGCTCAACGCAATCAAGATTTCGCAGATCTTCGTGCTCGACCAGGACGAGGCACTCGACTTCTACGTCGGCAAGCTCGGCCTGGAGGTCCACACCGACGCCGACCTGGGGTTCATGCGGTGGCTGACGATCAACGTGCCCGGTCAGCCGGACCGGGAGATCCTGCTGGAGAAGCCCGGGCCGCCCCGGATGGACGAGGCGACGGCGAACCAGGTCCGCGACCTGCTGACGAAGGGTGCGATGGGCGGCTCGCTGTTCTTCACCAGCGACGACTGCCGCAAGACCTACGAGACGCTGTCGGCCAAGGGCGTCGAGTTCACCGAGGAGCCGACCGAGCGGCCCTACGGGATCGACTGCGGCTTGCGTGACCCGTTCGGCAACAGCATCCGGTTCAGCCAGCCGCTGTCGGGCTCCTGAAAACGCGGGTCAGGGCAGCCGGCGCACGGCCGCGTCGACGCAGTCTTCGGGGCTGCTGCCGAAGGCGATCGCCGCGGCCGGTGCGTGCCGGCGGACCAGGTTGACCACCCGCTCGAAGAGCTCGGCCAAGGGCTCGTGGGTGCGGATGCCGCCACCGATCACGACGCAGGCGTAGGTCTGGCCGGTCAACGCCTTTTCGACGGCCTCTTCGGGGCGCTCGCCGGGGGAGACCAGGCAGTAGTCGGCCGCGATGCCGCGATCGTCGAAGCGGGCTCGCCCGCGGGCGTTCGCGGCCTGGACCGGCTCGGGGTCCCAGCCGTCGAGCTTGGCGGGGTCGAGACCGATCACCAGCACTCGTGTCATCGCCGGGACGATACGCCGCCCGAGGCCGCCGAACGCGGGGTCGACCCGGGTGTGACAGGGGGAGTGGTGGCCGGTGCGGTTCGCGGCGAGGCTCTGGTCTGAACCCGACCGCCAACCTGGGCCACCGATGCTCGGGGCCGTGGCCCTCTGTGTCCGTGACTTGCCTTCAGTCTGCCGCCAGGGACACGAGTGCACCAGGGTCATCGGCCCCGGCCTGTCGCGCGTTCGGGTGACGATGGGGCGATCCGGGGACCTGGTCTGCCGAACAGCCGGTGACATTCTGTAACAAGTCCGGTGGCTTCTGCGTCTGTCAGGGGTGCGGTGTTCACGCCGTGCTCGCGGGAAGGTGGTCGCTGATGAGCTTGTTCTGGATCGGGCGTGTGCTGCCGGTGTGGGTGAGTGGCCGGGCCGGTACCGCGCCGCTGACGATCGCCGCGGTGGGTGCGTTGCTGCTCGCGTGGTCGCAGTCGGCGGGCGCCGGATGGGTGATGACCTCGGTGCTCGCGGTGGCCGGGGCCGCTGCCGCGCTGGGACGCGCCCGCCGCCGCGTCGAAGTGATCTTGCGGGAGGAGCTCGACGCCCGGTAGCGCCCGGTGCCCGATCAGTCCCTGGTGGCCGAGGCCAGGGTGGTCACGGGCGGATCAGCACCTTCAGCGCTTCACGGTCGGCCATGGCCTGGTACCCGCCGGGGACGTCGTCGAGCGCGACGGTGCGGTCGAAGACCTTGCCCGGCTCGATCCGGCCGTCGAGGATGTCCGGCAGCAGGTCCTCGATGTAGGCGCGAGCCGGGGCCACCCCGCCGGTGAGGGTGATGTTGCGCAGGAACACCCGGATGCCCGCCGGGACGTCCGGGTACTGCGGGGCGCCGACGCGGCTGACGGTGCCGCCGTCGCGCACGACGCCGAACGCCGTCTCGATCGCCGGTTTGAGGCCGACGCATTCGAGGACGGTGTGGGTGCCGTCGCCGCCGGTGAGCTCCCGGACGCGTTCGATGCCTTCGTCGCCGCGTTCGGCGACGACGTCGGTGGCGCCGAACTCCCGGCCGAGGCCGGTGCGAGAAGCGTGGCGGCCCATCAGGATGATCCGCTCGGCGCCCAGGCGCCGGGCGGCGAGCACGGCGGACAGCCCGACCGCGCCGTCGCCGATCACCGTCACGGTCGTGCGCGGGCCGACCCCGGCGGTGACGGCGCAGTGGTGGCCGGTCGGGAAGACGTCGGACAGGCTCAGCAACGACGGCAGCAGCGCCGAGTCCTCGCCCACGGGCAGCTTGACCAGCGTCCCGGCGGCCTGCGGGACGCGGACGGCTTCGCCTTGCCCGCCGTCGACGTCCGCCGAGCCCCACTGGCCGCCGTGGCGGCAGGAGGTCTGCAGGCCTTCGCGGCAGAAGTCGCAGGTGTTGTCGGCCCACACGAACGGCGCGACCACGACGTCGCCGGGCGCGAGGCCGGTGACGTCGGCGCCGACGTCCTCCACGACGCCGAGGAACTCGTGGCCGATCCGGTCGCCGTGGTCCTGGGCCGGCTTGGCGCCGTAGGGCCACAGGTCGCTGCCGCAGATGCAGGAGCGCAGCACCCGCACGATCGCGTCGGTCGGCTCGTGCAGCCGGGGGTCCGGCACGGTCTCGACGCGCACGTCGCCGGCACCGTAGATCAACGTCGCCTTCATCGGCTCACTCTCGTCGTGGGTGGTTTTCCCTGGCCACCACCCATCAAACGCGCTGAGCCGGAGTCCGGCAGGGGATCGGGTCCGGCTGTCCCACGATCGGGTGATCCCGCCGCGGCACGTCTCACCCCACCAGGACGTTCTTGTAGAAGAGGTTGGCGTAGCGGTTGACGTTGTCGACGCTGCTGCGTGAGCCGAAGCCCAGGAAGAGGCGGGTTTCGCCGTCGGCCGTGCGGTAGACAGCCATGCCTTCGGGTTCGCGCCAGACGAGGGACTCGCCGGCCCGGGTGATCGCGCGTTCCTTCACCTCGCCGGTCTTCATGTCGACGCGCGTGACGTAGGAGTCGATGTCCGCCGCGTCGGCGTGGCCCGCTCCGTCCAAAATGTACAGGGAGCTGCCGAGGATCGTGTAGCCCTGGAAGACGACGCCCGACGAGCTCAGCGACGGCTGCGGGAAGTGGGCCAGCGGCTCGGAAAAGTCGCCGGCGACGGCCTTCGCGAGTGGGAACACGCTGAACCACATCCGGCCGCCTTCGTCGCGGCGCACGACCATCCGCTGGTACACCGGGTCGGTGGCGCAGGTGATGTTCTTGCTGCCGGTGAGGAACTTCTTCACCGCCGGGGTGCCGCCGTTCACGAACTTGAAGCGGGCGAGGGCGGTGCCGCGAGATTCGGTGGTGGTCCCGTCGGCGTCGCACTCCATCCAGATGTAGGAGGCGGTGCCGACGGGTTCCACGCCCAGTGACACGCCGTGCCCGGCGTGGTTCAGGTGCATCGAGCCGAGCAGCTCGCCGGAGAAGCTGAGCTGGCTGACGCACAGGTCGTCGCCGGAGGTGCCGTTCTGCGCCTGCACGATGAACAGGCGCCGGTTGACGTTGTCGAACGCGAAGCCCTGCATGACGTGGTGCGATTCGTGCAGCATCTTGCTGCGGAACAGGTCGTACGAGGGTTTGGTGATGTCGATGTAGGGCGACGCGGGGAGTTCTTCGGCCGCGGCGGCGGTCCCGGCGAGCAGCACCCCGCTTCCGAGCGCGACGGCGGTGGCGGCCCCGGCGCGGAAGAGCGAACGCCGGGAAAGCGTGAAGTCGGGAAGGAAGTTCTGGGGCACGGCTCGCCTCCTGGATCGGTGTATGGCGAGCGACCCTGCCCCGGCGCTGTACACGGGCCGTACAAACGCCTCGCCGGCGGTGCGGGGCCGGCGGCCCTGGTCGTCAATTCCCGGGGGTGAGGATCCATTGCCGTTCGTCGCCGGGATCGGGGCGGTAGGCGCAGTGGGTTCCCGTGTGGACGGTGTCGCGCAGGTGCTGCCCGAGTGGCTCGTCCAGCGTGGTGATCCGGGTGATCGCGGCGGTGATGGCCTTGGTGGCGGCGATGCGGGCGCGTTCGTGGCTGGCCCCGGCCGCCCGCGGTCGGCCGCCGAGACCGGCGGCCGAGGTGAGTTCGTGGACGAGGGCGTCTCGTTCGGCCTCGAGAATTTCGACGCGGCCGGTGTCGGACCACTCTTCGGCTTGGGCGAGCTCGTCGTCCAGGTCGTGGAGGCGCTGCCGGTACGCCTGGACCGCCTGCCGGTCGAGGGTTTCGCCGAGCGCGGGTTGTTCGACGCCGGGTTGCCCGCCGGTCACCAGGTCCAGGCAGGACATCGGCCGGCCGGGCCGGCCGAGGAGTTCACGGAGGTAGCGGTAGCCGCGCAACGCCCGGACCGGGACGGCGGCCTGGTCGGGGCCGATCAGCCACAGGCCGTCCGCGGCCGGGTGCAGGTGTACGCGTACCCCGCGGCCGGCGGGTGTGGTTGCGGGTGGCGGCCAGGTCAGCAGCCGGTTCCGCCACCAGGTCGCGCCCAGGCGTTCGTAGGTGGTGAGGGCCTGGGCTCGCAGCCGGGCGGCGGTTTCGGCGTCGCCCAGGGCCGCGGCGGCGCGGGCGAGGGTGTCGTCGGTGAGGCCGTGGAACATGACGGCGCCGGCGTTGATGACGGCTCGTCCGGTGTACGGGGTCAGCAGCCGGCTCGCCGCGCCGACGAGGTCGCGGTCGTCGACGGCGAGCGCCGCTTCGAGCAGGCATTGCAGGGTCAGCAGCCAGTTGACGTCGCGGGGCAGCTCGGTCAGGACTTGGCCGTGGAAGAGGTGGACGAGGACGCGGGCCCGGTCCGGGCGGCCCGCGCCGGCCCAGAGGAAGGCGGCTTCGGCCGCGACCGCGGTGGCGCCTTCGGCGAGGGCGAAGGTTTCGCATTCGGCGGCGACGGCCGCGCACCCGCCGGCGTCGCCGGTGTGGAGGGCGGTGTAGCCCTTCATGGCCTCGACGACCATCCACGCGTCGGGAAGCGCCGCCTGTTCGGACGCGGCGGTCGCCATGGCGATGAGGTGACCCGCGGTGTCGGTCCGGCCGCGCAGCAGGTCGAGCATCCACCGCCGGGACGCGGCGAAGAACCGGGCCCGGGGAGATTCCTCGCCGAGGTGTTCCAAGGCACGCATGTGCCGGTGGATCGTCGGCAGGGCCAGCGTCTCGCAGGCGACCTGCAGGCCCCACAGGTGTGCGCGCAGCCGCGTGCCGGGGTCGGTGACGTGGGCCGCGACCTCGTCGAGCCGGGCCGCCAGTTCGCCCCGCGCGGCCAGGTCGTCGGGTCCCCACCGGGCGGCGAGTGCGGCGTCGAGGCAGTCGGCGAGCAGTTCCGGTTCGCCCGTGCGCTCGGCGCAGCGGGTCGCCTCGTCGGCGAACCGGGTGGCACGGGCCGCGTGCCCGGCGTAGACCCAGCACCGGGCGAGCGCGGCGGCGATCCGGGCCCGGCCGGGGTCGTCGGTGGTGCGCACGAGGACGTCGTGGAGCTGGGCGGGCAGCTTGCCCGGCTCGGTGCCGAACGTGTAGACCGACGCCGCCCCGAGCCCGGCCCGGGTCCAGCCGGCGAGGTCCCCGGTTTCCCGGCAGCGGGTGATCGCGGTGTCGTAGAGGCGGGCGGCCTCGTCTCCCCGACCGGCCGTGCGGGCCGCGTCGGCCCGGTCGAGGAGTTCGGCCACGGGCACCGGGTCGCTCACCACGCCTCATCGTAGGATCGCGGACCCGGGTTCGGCCAGGTCACGGCCGCAGGAGCGGCACGGCGGCGGCGTGTTCGCGTTGCTTGGCTTCGTCCCAGTCGCCGGTGCAGTAGATCGCCAGTTCGACGATGCTCTCCCCGGCGACGTCGGCCCGGATCATCTCCCGGCTGTACCAGGACTGGCCGTCGTGGGTCCAGCGTTCCTCGAACTCGATGGTGAACCCGTGCTCGGTCGGTTCCACCCGTTCGACCCGCACCTGGCCGGGGTGCGGATGTCCCTCGGCCCGGATGGCCACGACCGCCTCGGGGGAGGCCGCCTGCACGCGCCAGTGCGGCAGCGAAAGGTCGGCGAAGACGTCCGGCGTGAACAGTCCCTCCGGGACGGTCCCGGTTTCGAGGAACCGGATCAGGTTCGCGACCGCCACGCGCGTCCCGTCGCGCAGTGGCGTGGCCGGGGCGGTCACGACCCCTCCCCGGCGGTGTCCAGGTTCTTCGCCACGACGGCCATCGTCGCCTCGAGGTCCGCGGTCGGGCTGAACTCGACCACCGAGGTGCCGGCGGTGACGAGGGGCAGGTGCCCGGGCGGGGCGTAGTAGGCGTCCCCGGCCACGTAGGTCTCGTCGTGGCCGGGCCAGCGGAAGGTCAGCTGGCCGGCGGTGACGACGCCCCAGTGGGCGCACGGGCACCGGTCGCCGGGAAGCCCGGCGAAGAACGGCGCGGGGTCGGCGTCCTGCTTGAACGTCTCGAAGCCGACGGTGTACCCGCCGAGCGGCGCGTAACGTCCCTCGAGCTGATCGGCGTCGACCGCGACCGGCGTCGACATCCGGCTGGCACTGGGCATTGGGGTCCTCCTGGGGTGCGAGAGCAGCTGATACCCCGATGGCGTGACAATCGGGGGAACACCCGTGCACCGCGGTGGAACGACCGCGCCCGGCGGATGGCGGATCTGTCGATCCGGGCAACACTGGAGCCATGGCCCGGTTCCTGTCGTCCGTGCACAGCGTCGAAGGTGAAGTTCGTGAGGAGCCCACCGAGGAGCGCATGCGTCGATCGCACCAGCTGCTCGGCGAGGTGGAGAAGGACCTGAAAGCGACCGGGGCCTGCGGGAGTCCGGCGGCGAGGTGCTGAAGACCGACGGGCCGTTCGCGGAAGTCAAGGAACACCTCGGCGGCTTTTACCTCATCGAGGCCGAGGACCTCGACGCCGCGGTGGCGTGGGCCGCCCGGGTCACCGCCGCGATCTCGGTGCCGATCGAGGTGCGCCCGCTCGCCGGGTTCGAGGCCCAGCGCGTGGGGAGTTCGACGGCGCTCGTTTCGGCGTTCGGCGTCGTGCTGCCGATCAGCGTGTCGCCACCCGCGACGAGGACCGTCAAGAAACCGGCAGGTGGAGCCCATTAGCCCCGGCGCCCCCGGTGGGGACGTCGTACGCTGGGACGATGCACGCCGTCGAGATGGCCGAGGAATACCCCGTGGTGGAGCTGGACTCCGACGCCCTGGACGCGGCGCGGCTGCTCGCCGAACGGCGGCTGCCCGGCCTGGTGGTGACCGACGAGGCGGGTTGCCCGCAGTCGGTGCTGCCCGCGTCGCAGGTGGTCCGGTTCCTGGTGCCCGGCTACGTGCGCGACGACCCGTCGCTGGCCGGGGTGCTCACCGAGTCGATGGCCGATCGGGTCGTGGACAAGCTGGGTGGCAAGACCGTGCGGTCGCTGCTGCCCGAGGAGGTCACGGAGCTGCCGCGGGTCAGCTCCGACGACACGATCGTCGAGGTCGCGGCCATGATGGCCCGGCTGCGCTGCCCCCTGGTCGCGGTCATGGAGGACCGGACCCTGATCGGCGTCATCTCCGCCTCACGGCTGCTGGAGCTGGCGCTGGCCCCGCGCTGAGCACCGCGGGGGTGACGGCATGAGCACCGCCATCGCGGTCACGGTGTTCGTGATCGCCTACGTCTTCATCGCGACCGAGAAGATCCCGAAGATGGTCGCCGCGCTGGCCGGCGCCGGCGTGATCCTCGCTCTCGGGATCAGCGGGGCGGACGACGCGTTCTTCTCCGAAGACACCGGGATCGACTGGAACGTCCTCTTCCTGCTGCTCGGCATGATGATCATCGTCGGCATCCTCCGGCGGACCGGCGTCTTCGAATACGTCGCGATCTGGGCGGCCAAACGGGCCAAGGGATCACCGGTGCGGGTGATGATCCTGCTGTCGCTGATCACGGCGGTGGCATCGGCGTTCCTGGACAACGTCACCACCGTGCTGCTGATCGCCCCGGTGACGCTGCTGGTCTGCGACCGCCTCGACATCAAGCCGGCGCCGTTCCTGATCGCCGAGGTGCTCGCCTCCAACATCGGCGGCACGGCCACGTTGATCGGCGACCCGCCGAACATCATCATCGGCAGCCGCGCCGGGCTGACGTTCAACGACTTCCTGGTCAACTTGACGCCGATCGTCGCGATCGAACTGGTCGTGTTCACGCTGGTGCTGCCCCGGTTGTTCCGCGGCTCCTTCACCGTGGACCCGGCCCGGGTCGCCGACGTGCTGGCGCTCAACGAGCGGGAAGCGATCCAGAAACCGAAGCTGCTGCTCAAGTCCGGGGTCGTGCTGCTGGCCGTGCTCGCCGGGTTCGTGCTGCACTCGGTGATCCACATCGAGCCGTCGGTCGTCGCCCTGCTCGGCGCCGGCGTCCTGGTGCTGCTCTCCGGAACCGAGCCGAAGCAGTACCTCGCCGGTGTCGAATGGGAAACGCTGCTGTTCTTCGCCGGGCTGTTCATCATGATCGGCGCGCTGGTCAAGACCGGCGTCATCGGGACGCTCGCCCGGCTGGCCGCCGACGCCACCGGCGGCAACGCGCTGCTCGCGGTCATGCTGATCCTCGGTGTGTCGACGCTGTTGTCCGGCGTCATCGACAACATCCCGTACGTGGCGACGATGAGCCCGCTCGTCTTGGCGCTGACCGAAGACATCCCGGACCCGGCCCACTCCGAAGCACTGTGGTGGTCGCTGGCGATCGGCGCCGACTTCGGCGGCAACATGACGGCCGTCGGCGCCAGCGCCAACGTCGTCATGCTCGGGATCGCCGCCCGTTCCGGAGCACCCATCACCTTCTGGGAATTCACGAAGAAGGGTGCCGTCATCACGGTGATCACGGTGCTGGTGGCCGCGCCCTACCTTTGGCTGCGCTACTTCGTCTTCTCGTGAACGACTGACACCCACCGCGACGGCCGGCGGCTCCCGTCGCCCCGGGAAGCAGCGCCGGGTGGATGGCTCGCCGGTCCCCTCGGCTGCTGACGCAGTCGTCCGGCGAGCCATCCTTCCCCCCCGTGAGTGAAACGTTGCGCACTAATCGTGACGGTGGGCCGGGACGTGGACAAGGCCGGCCGTCGGCCGTGTTCGGCGGTTCTTCGTTGCCGGGTGTCGGCAACTACTCAGACCGGCGTGCGCCGGTCGTTGGGCGGTCCACAGGCTTGCGCGTATCGTCGGGTGGTCTGCCGTGCCGGATTCCGGCAAGCCGGGAACGAGGGGGAACCGTGCCGTGGTGACCGAGCGTGCTCGTCCGGGGTGGGACACCGCCGTCGTCACGCGGCGCGCCGCCCGGGACGCGGGTGGCGTGGCGGTGGCCTTCCTGGCCGGGTACCCCGAGATGCTCGACGGGGTGAGCCGGACCGGGCGGCGGCTGACGGGGGAGGAGCTCGACTCCCGCCGCGCGCTGGGTGCCCAGGCCGCCGAGCAGAGCGTTCCTCTGCGGGCCCTGGCCGAGCTGTACCTCAGCGCGCAGTGGCTGTCCTGGCGCGAACTGCCCGCGGTCGCGTCGGCGACGGGCAAGGACGAGGTCTGCGCGATCGCCGAAGCGGTCATGCGTGCCGCCGACGACGCCATCGTCGCGCTCGCCGACGGGTACGACCGGGCCCAGCGGCTGGTGCTGTTCCAGGAGGGTGCCGAGCGCCGGGAGTTCATCGACGACCTGCTCCACGGCCGCAGCGATCTCGGGCGGCTGGCCGAACGCGCCGACCGGTTCGGGCTCCGCCTGGCCGCCAGCTACCTCGTGGCCGTGGCCCGCGCCGCCCAGCCGTTCACCGACGGCGATGCCCGGATGCGGCACGTCGAGACGAACCTGTTGGCCCGCTTCGACTCCCGCGACGTGCTCGTCACGACCAAAGACGGGCTGCTCGTCTGCGTCGCGCCCGGCGCCACCGGCGACGTGCCGGGCGAGTTCGCCCGCGAGCTCGAACCGGTGGTGCCGGCGGGGAGCGGGCAGATCGGCATCGGCCGCACGCACCCCGGACCGGCCGGCGTCCTCCGCTCCTACGAGGAAGCCCGCGGCGCCCTCGAACTGGCCGCGTCACTCGGGCTGACCACGCCCGTGCTGAGGGCCGAGGAGCTGCTCGTCTACCAGGTGCTGTTCCGCGACCGTGCCGCGATCATCGAACTGGTCGGTTCCGTGCTCAGCCCGCTGGTCGTCTCGCGAGGCGGTGCCCAGCCGGTCCTCGACACCCTGGCCGCCTACTTCTCCACCGGGGAGAACACCACCGAGACCGCCCGGAAGCTGTTCCTCAGCGTCCGGGCCGTCACCTACCGGCTCGACCGCGTCAAGCGCCTCACCGGCTACGACCCCCGGGACCCGGCGCACCGGTTCACCCTCGAAGCCGCGGTGCTGGGCGCGCGGCTGCTCGGCTGGCCCGCCCGTCCCCTGCGGACCTCCGGTTGACGGGTGGCCGCCGCCGAACTCGGCCTCAGTGCCAGGCGCGGAAGGCGTTCAGCAGGTCCTCGCGCACCGCGGGCGACAACGACTCCGGCGGCAGTTCCCCCAGCTCCGTGATCGTGGTCCGGAACTGCTCCAGGTAGCGTTCGCAGCCTTCGCACAACGCCAGGTGCTCGACGAACCGCGCTTCGGTCGCGGGGTCGAGTGCGCCGTCGAGGAACGCGGTGACCAGCTCGACGAACTCGTCGCAGTTCATCGCGCCACCCCCAGGTACCCGGCCAGCCGCGCGCGGACGACCGCGCGGGCGCGGTGCAGCAGCACCCGCTGGTTGGCCGCGGAGATCTGCAGGATTTCGCAGACCTCCTCGGCGGTGTGGTCGCCGACGTCGCGCAGGCTGATCACCGCGCGCTGCCGGGCCGGCAACTCGTCCAGCACGCCGGTGATCACCTCGCGGATTTCCAGTGCCAGTGCGGTTTTCTCCGGCGAGTCCCACGGTTCGGGAGCTGCCCGCCAGTGTCCGGGGTAGGCGCCGCCGGGCCCCTGGAACCGGCTGGGGTCCACCGTCGGGCCGTGGTCCTCGTCGCCGGGCAGCAGGCTGGTCCAGGGGACGCTGCGCTTTTCGTGCGTGCCGCGCTTCTTGGCCGTGTTGACCAGGATGCGGTACACCCAGGTCTTGAACGACGACCGGCCTTCGAAGGCGGCCAGTCCTTTCACGACCGCGAGCCAGGTGTCCTGCACGACTTCCTCGGCGGTGGCGTGCGTCGAGACGAAGGACCGGGCCAGCCGCAGCATCGAGGACGACCAGGCGTCGAGCACGCCGGCGAACGCCGCGCCGTCCCCGGCCCGCAGCGCCGCGACGAGTTCGTCGTCCGGGGGCAGCTTCGTCACCGCCCGAGCGTAGCCGCGGCCGTGCGGGAAAAGGGTGACGGTCACCTTACGGCCACCGGATCCGGCGTCCGCAGCAACGCCAGCGCCCCGGCCGGGAACAGCAGCACCGACAGCAGGCCCGCGCAGACCAGCGCGGCCGCGGTCACCGGCGTCATCAGGCCGGTCAGCACCCCGATCTGCGTGGCGGTGACCAGGAACGGCAGCGACGTCGCCTGCAGCAGGCCGGCCGCGATCGCCCGCCGCGTCCCGAATTCGCGCGCGAACAGCAGCGCCGGGATGCCGCGCGCGAGCAGCAGCGCCGCCAGGAACAGCGGGACGCGGGCGAGCGCGCCCGCGTCGGCGACCAAACCGGACAGATCGAGCCGCAAGCCGCTGGTGACGAAGAAGACCGGGACCAGGAAGCCGTAGCCGATCGCGTCCAGCTTGAGGCGGAACCGCGGGTGCGAGCCCGAATCGCGGTCGAGCAGGCCGACGACCGCGCCCGCCAGGAAGGCGCCGAGGATGCTCTCGAGCCCGAACGCCTCGGCCAGCGCGACGAACGCGACCAGCAGCACCACGGCCGCGCGGATGCGGATCTCGGCCGTGGTGTCCTGCAGCCGCGTGAGGGTGGCGCCGAGCCGCCGCGACCGGCCGACCAGTGCGATCACCACCGCGGTGACCACGACGAGGCCCGCGAACGCGACGAGCAGCACCAGCCGCGCGCCGGTGCTGCCGCCGGAGGCGGAAAACAGCAGCGACACCAGCAGGACGGCGGCGAAGTCGGCCACCGAGCACGCGGCGATGACCGCCTGCCCGAGGCCGCCGCCGGCCTGTCCGGCGTCCTTGAGCACCGGCACGACCAACCCGAGCGACGTCGCCGAGAGCGCCACGGCCACCAGCAGCGGGCTGTGGACCCACCCGGCGGTCGCGAACCCGGCGCCGGCGGCGAGGCCGAGGCCGACGGTGACGCCGTAGCCCAGCACCGCCACCCGCAACGCCCGCCCGCGCAGCCGGTGCACGTCGATCTCCAGCCCGGCCAGGAACAGCAGGAACGCCAGCCCGAGCAGGGCGACGATCTGCACCGGCAGGTCCGGCTCGAGCCAGCCCAGCCCGGACGGCCCGAGCGCGATCCCGGCGACGATCTCCAGCACCACCGCGGGCACGCGCAGCTTCGGCGCGAGCCCGAGCAGCAGCGGCGCCGCGAGCGCGATCGCCGCGACCGCGAACAAGTTGACGAAACCGACGCCCGGCATGACTTCAGCGGTATTCGGGGTTGGCGAAGTCGAAGCGGCAGCCGGCGTCCCATTCGCTGCGCTGGTTGCCGTGCACCGGGATGCCGCCGGCGTCCTTCAGGATGCGGGCGAGGTGCATCAGGTTCCACGTCATGAACGTGGTGTTGCGGTTGGTGAAGTCGTTCTCCGGCCCACCCGACCCGGCGTCCAGGTAGGACGGTCCTGGGCCGGCTTCGCCGATCCAGCCCGCGTCCGCCTGGGGCGGGATGGTGTAGCCGAGGTGCTGGAGGCTGTAGAGGACGTTCATCGCGCAGTGCTTGACGCCGTCTTCGTTCCCGGTGATCAGGCAACCGCCGATCCGGCCGTAGTAGGCGTACTGACCGGCGTCGTTGAGCAGGTGCGAGCAGGCGTAGAGCCGCTCGATGACCAGCTTGGTCACGGAACTGTTGTCCCCCAGCCAGATCGGCCCGGCGATCACCAGGATGTCGGCGGCCATCACCTTTTCGTAGAGCGACGGCCACTCGTCGCTCGCCCAGCCGTGCTCGGTCATGTCCGGCCAGACCCCGGTCGCGATGTCGTGGTCGATCGCGCGCACCACCTCGACCCCGACGCCGTTCTTCTCCATGATCCGGCGGCTGACGTCGATCAGGCCTTCGGTGTTGCTGCGCTCGGGCGAGCGCTTGAGGGTGCAATTGACGAACAGGGCGCGCAGGTCGTCGTAACTCGGCATGGGCCAGGCTCCTTCGGGCTGGTGGGTGAACCGCCCCGCTCAGTGCCGGCGACCCGCTCCTGCGTTACACGAAAGCTCGAGACCTGACTTGGCTCAACTTAGTGCGCACCGCGGTCGTGGATGCGGGTGAGGGCATCGCGGAGGTTGTCGGGTAGCGGGTCGACGGCGGTGAGGGTGTGCTCGCCGGCCTGGATGTCGATGGTGCGGTAGCGCGGGTGGTGCGCACGAACTTCTTGATCGACCAGCCGGTGGTCTGCTCGATCCACCTGCTGACGGCCAGGGCGGCGAACACGACCGTCAGGTGCGCGTCGATCGACTCGCGCTTGTGGTGGTAGATCGGCCGCGCACGTAGGTCGTGTTCAGACATTCGGAACGACTTCTCGATGTGGAACAGTCGGTGGTAGGCGTCGATCACGAACTCGGCGGTGACGTCCGGGAGGTTGGTGACGTAGCCTTTGAGGCCGGCAAGGGCGCGTGCCTTGGCTTCCAGGGTCCGGTTGACACTCTTGGTGGCGCCGGTGAGCTGGATGAACCGGTTGCGTTTGACCGCGGTCTTGCCGGCGACGGCCGGGATCTGCTCATTTGGGTGCTCGTGGCGCCACGCCTGGACCACGTACGGCACGTCGGGTATCCGCGCGCCGAGGATGAACGACAACCCCGCGGCCTCGATGGCCTGCTGGTTGGCCGCAGAGATCATGCCAGCGTCGGCCACGACCGGGACATCAGCCAGCTGGTGGGCATCCATGAACGCACAGATGGTCGGCAGCATCGTAGTGGTCTCGCCCCGGTTGCCCTCGAACGCGTTAACCATCAACGGAAACCCGCTTGCGTCGGTGAGCAGCCCGATCGTGATCTGCGGCTCCAGGCGGCGTTCTTCGGAGAACCCGGGCTCACGGAACCCGTCCCCGGCATCGGTCTCGAAGTACGAGGTGGACACATCGTGGAGAACCAGTGACGCCGGCCCCAGATCAGCGGTGCGGGCGCACGCCGCGGCCAACTTCTGCCGCCAGGACTCTTTCGCGAACGCGGGCAGACGCCGCTTGAGGGTCGCGTACGCCGGCGGGTCGAAACCTGCCTCCTCGACCACCCGCAGACTGTCCAGCTTGCTGGTCGGCTCGACGATCCGTGCCAGCACCACTGCCGGCCTGCAACGCCGCGAAGTCCGGGCCAAAGTCGAGCTCGGGCTGCCCCACAGCCAGACGCTGCCTCGCCACCGCCTTGAGGGCCTCCAACGCCGCATCGTCATGCGCCGAGCCGATGTGCTCGATGACCCGCGACGCGAGGAGTGCACGATCTGCACCGCCCTGGCCCCCGACGCCGTCTTCACCGTGCGCGCATACGCCACGAGAGACAGCCTGGAACCGGCCGCTTCGTGTGCAGATTTTCGCCGTTCACACGACGAAACCGCAGCTCAACAGCCAGCACCCTACCCAAGATCAGGGATCTTGAGCCAAAGTCAGGTAAGGTGACGGAATGGTCATGCGGGTGGCGGTTCCCGTGCTGCCGTGCCGAGATGTGCAGGCAGCGCGGTCGTACTTCACGGACGTGCTCGGATTCGACACCATATTCACCTGGGAGACCCCACCTAGCTACGCGGCCGTGATCCGCGACACCGCCGAGTTCCACCTGTACGCCGAAAGCAGCGTCGGCCCGGCCAGGGTGACGGTTGTCGTCGACGACGTCGATTCCTGCCACGACGAGCTGCGCGCCCGCGGCGCCGACATCGTCGAGCCACTGGCTGACCGGCCCTACGGGATGCGCGACTTCAACGTACGGACACCCGATGGGCACTTGTTGATCTTTAGCCAGCCGCTTACCGAGTACGGGTGACCATCAGCGGACCAGCCGGAAGAATGACCGGACCTCGTCGACGAACAACGCCGGCTGCTCGAACGCCGCGAAGTGGCCGCCCTTGCCGGGCTCGTTCCGGTACCGGATGTTCGGGAACCGGCGCTCCGCCCACCGCCGAGACGGGCGCTGCAGCTCCTTGGGGAAGACCGAACAGCCGGTGGGTACGGTCACCGGCGCGCCGGCCGACCCGGAGATCCATTCATTGACCTGCCGGAGGCTTTCCCAGTACAGCCGGGCGGATGAGGCACCGGTGCCGGGCAGCCAGTAGAGCATCAGGTTGTCGAGCAGCTCATCCCGGGTAATAACCCGATGCAGGTCGCCACCGGAGTCGGTCCACGACCAGAACTTCTCGACGATCCAGGCGCAGAGGGCGGCCGGCGAGTCGGCCAGCCCGTAGCCGACCGTCTGCGGCCGGGTCGGCTGCTGCGCCGAGTATCCGGAGCCCCATTCGTCCGCCTCCCGCAGTGTCGCGAGCGCCGCCCGCTCGGCACCGGTGAGGTCGTCCAACGTGGCCGGATCGGGCGGTGCGAGCGGCGACCCGATCGGGTTGCCGTTGACCGATGCTCGTGGCGATGCTGGTGCCCCAGTCGCTGCCCTGGGCGCCGAACCGCCGGTAGCCGAGCCGGGCCACCGGCTCGCACCACGCGTCGGATATCCGCTCGATCCCCCACCCCGGCGCGGCCGGCTTGTCGCTGAAGCCGTAACCGGGAAGCGATGGGCAGACCCCTGGAACCGGCCGCTTGGTGCGCAGATTTTCGCCGTTCACACGACGAAACCGCAGCTCAACAGCCAGCACCCTACCCAAGATCAGCGATCTTGAGCCAAGTCGGGTTACACGAAAGCCCGAGAAGCCGAAGTGCGGCGGCCCGGCTCAGCCGGCGGACGCTTCCGGGGAGCGGGTGTCGAGGACGACGCGGAACCGCGCGTCGCCGGACATCATCCGTTCGTAGGCCTTCGGGGCTTCGGACAGCGACATGATCTCGTTGCGGCTGCGGATCCCGCGGTCGTGGGCCAGCCGGAGGCTGTCCTCGTTCTCGATGGCCGAGCCGGTGAGGGCGCCGACGACCGCGTGCGTGCCGAAGATCAGGTCCGGGGTCCGGACTTCGATCGGGTCCGGCGCGGCCCCGACGACGAGCAGCTGCCCGCGGGTGGCCAGCCCTGCCACCAGCGGCGACATGGAGGCGCCGCTGGACGCCGTCGCGATGATCGCCGCGGCCCCGCCGAGCCGGGCGAGCGCTCGGCCCGGGTCGGCCGCGGTGCTGTCGATGTACTCGTCCGCACCGAGTTCGGCGGCCAGTCCGGCTTTGCCGGTGCCGCGGGCGATCGCCGCCACGCGGTGGCCGAGGGTCTTGGCGTACTGGATGCCGAGGTGGCCGAGGCCGCCGATGCCCTGGATCGCGACCAGCGAGCCGGGCCGGGCGCCGGCGGTGAGCAGGGCGCGGTAGACGGTGAGCCCGGCACACAGCAGCGGTGCGACGTCGAGCGGCCGGGCGCCGTCGGGGATGCGGACCAGGCCGGTGGCGCGCGCGTAGGCGATTTCGGCGTAGCCGCCGTCGGTCGTGGTGCCGGTCCAGGGCTGGTCGGTGCAGTTGACGAAGTCGCCGCGGCGGCAGTTGTCGCACTGACCGCAGTGGCCGTTGAGGTAGCCGACGCCGACGTGGTCGCCGGCCGCCCACGCGGTCACGCCCGGGCCGACGGCGTCGACCACGCCGACGATCTCGTGGCCGGGCACGACGGGCACCGACGGGTCGGCGCGCAGCCCTTCGACGGCGAGGGTGTCGCTGTGGCAGACCCCGCAGGCCTCGACCCGCAGCCGGACCTCACCGGGCAACGGGTCGCGGAGCTCGCGCTCCACCAGAGCGAACTGGCGGGTGCCGGTCACTTCGAACGCACCGTAGGACATCACGGGGCTCCGATCTGGGTGTGGAGCCGGCGGTCGAGGTCGCGCAGGACGTGCAGGAACGCTTCGGAGAAGGTGGGGAACGGCTGGACGACGTCGAGCAGCACGGCCAGGGGGACGCGGGCGCGGATCGCGAGGGTGGCCTGCTGGAGCCATTCGCCGGCTTCGGGCCCGGCGGCGTACGCGCCGGTGAGCCGTTCGCCGTCGGAGAAGACGGTCAGGAAACCGGGCCGGGTGTCGTAGGCGCGGGTGAACGTGGCCGTGCGGGGCACGCCGGACAGCGGGACCGTCGCCGTGAAAACGCCTTCGGCGGCGCCGACGGCCGCGGCCTGCGGGTCGGTGAACACGACACGGGGGATGGCGTCGTAGTTGACGGTCGTGGGCCGGCCGAGGATGTTCGCGGCCACCACCCGGCCCTGGTACTCGCCGACGTGGGTCAGGTTCCACTGGCCGGTGACGTCGCCGACGGCCCACAGGCCGTCGCCCGCGGCCATGCGTTCGTCGACCGGGAGCCCGTGGGGGTTCGCCTCGACACCGACCGTTTCGAGCCCGATGCCGTCGACCCGCGGCCGCCGTCCGGTGGCGATGAGCAGCCGGTCGGCGCGCAGGCCGGTGCCGTCGGGCAGGTCGAGCACGTACTCGTCGCCGTCGAGCCGCGCCGCACTCGCCTGCTGCCCGAGGTGCAGGGCGATGCCGTCGGCGCGCAGGGCTTCTCCGACGGCTTCGCCGAGCGCCCGGGGTTCGCGGGGGAGGACGTGGCCGGCGCCGTCGACCAGCGCGACCTCGGCGCCGAGCCGGGCGAACGCCTGGGCCAGCTCGACGCCGGTCGGCCCGGCGCCGAGCACGAGGAGCCGGCGCGGGATCTCGGTCGCGCCGGTGGCCTCGCGGTTCGTCCACAGCCCGGGCAGTTCGCGCAGCCCGGGCACGGGCGGGAGCACCGGCGCGGAACCGGTCGCGATGACGATGTGGCCGGCGGTGTACGGCTTTCCGTTCACGGCGACGGTGTGCGGTCCGGCGAGCTTGCCTTCGCCGCGCAGGACCTCGATGCCGGTGTCGTGGGCCCACTTCCCGGCGCCCGCGTCGTCGTAGGACGACACCATGAAGTCGCGCCAGGCCAGCGCCGCCGCGGCGGCCACCTGGCCGGTGACGGCTTCGCGAGCACCCGGGACGGCCCGGGCGGCGGCCAGCGCTTCGCCGGGCCGCAGCAGGGTTTTGGACGGGATGCACGCCCAGTAGGAGCATTCGCCGCCGAGCAGTTCCCGCTCGACGACGGCGACCCGGAGGCCGCCCGCGGCGAGCGCGGCCGCGGTGTGTTCGCCCGGTGCGCCACCGCCGAGGACGATGGCGTCGAAATCGTGGTGAGCCATGGTGCCTGCTTTCGGGGTTTCGGTGCGCGGGTAGCCCCCGCGCACCGCCGGATGGGCTCAGGCGTCCTGGTGGTCGGTCATGTACTGGGCGTACCAGACCGGCCACTGCTCGTCGTACTGCCCGGTCTCCTTCTCGTGCTCGCCGTGCGCGGCCGCGGCCTCGCGCAGGGCCTTCTCCAGCTGCTGCGCCGACCCGTAGGTCACGCCGGTGACGCGGCCGGGGAACCGGGTGGTGATTTCCTGCAGCAGCCAGGTGTTGCCGTCGGGGTCGCTGAAGGACGCGAACGACGAGTACGTGCCGCGGTCGGGGTGCGCGCCCGGGGCGAACGCGCCAGTGTCGTCGCGGTGGAAGACCTCGCTGACGTCGACGCCGTGGCCGGCGAGCTCGGCGCGGGCGGCTTCGACGTCGTCGACGACGAGGTAGGTGCCGCGGACCGAGCCGGGGGTGGCGTCGGTGATGCCGGTGCCGAAGTGGACCGACGCCGGTGACCCCGGCGGGGTCAGCTGCACGACGCGCGAGGCGCCGAACTCGATGTCGGCGTCTTCGCGCCAGCCGAGTGTCTTGTAGAAGTGCTTGGTCCGGTCGACGTCGGTGACGGGCAGGACCACGACTTCGAGCTTCATGTCCATGATCGGACTCCTTCTCGCGGTGGCGGCGGGTTCGTCGCTCACCACCACATTCGTCCGCCGGCGGCCCGTTCGCCCCCGTGGGACACCCTGGTCCGGCCCGGGCCCGGGCCCGGGGATCGCGCTAGGGTTCCGGGTCATGCCGGGTCGGGAGGCGGAGCTGGTCGGCCGCGGCGACGAACTCGCCGTCCTCGACGGCGCGCTCGCCGCGGCGCGGACGGGACAGAGCCGGGTGCTGGTGCTGCGCGGCGAGGCCGGCATCGGCAAGACCGCGCTCCTGGAGCACGTCGCGGCCCGGGCGGCCGGCTGCCGGGTCGCGCGGACGGCCGGCGTCGAGTCCGAGCAGGAGCTGCCCTACGCCGGCCTGCAGCAGCTGTGCGCGCCCTTCACCGACCGGGCCGGGCACTTGCCGGCTCCGCAGCGGACGGCCCTCGGCACGGCGTTCGGCCTGACCGCCGGGGAACCGCCGGACCGGTTCCTGGTCGGGCTGGCGGTGCTGACGCTGCTCGCCGACGTCGCCGAGGACCGGCCCCTGGTGTGCCTGGTCGACGACGCCCAGTGGCTCGATCGGGTGTCCGCGCAGACGATCGCGTTCGTCGCCCGGCGGTTGCTCGCGGAGCCGATCGTCCTGGTCCTCGCGGTGCGGGAACCCGCGGAGCAGCTCGACCTGGCCGGGTTGCCGGAGCTGGCCGTCCGCGGCCTCGGGGACGCGGCGGCCGGCGCCCTGCTGGACTCGGTGCTCCAGGGCCCGCTGGACGTCCGGGTGCGCGACCGGATCGTCGCCGAAACGCACGGCAACCCCCTCGCCCTGGTCGAGCTGCCCCGGTTCTGGACCGCCGCCGAGCAGGCCGACGGTCTCCGCCGGCCGGACGGCGACGGGCTGGCCGGCCGCCTCGAGCGGTGCTTCCTGCAGCAGCTGGCGCCACTGCCGGCCGACACCCGGAAGCTGCTGCTGGTCGCGGCCGCGGAGCCGCTGGGGGACGCGACCCTGCTCTGGCGCGCGGCCGGGGCGCTCGGCCTGGGTGCCGACCCGGCGGCCGCGGCCGAGGCGACCGGGCTGATCGAGTTCGGGCCGCGGATCCGGTTCCGGCACCCGCTGGTGCGCTCGGCGGTCTACCGGTCCGCGGCCGGCCCGGACCGGCGGGAAGCGCACCGGGTGCTGGCGGAGGTGACCGACGCCGTCCTCGACCCGGACCGGCGCGCCTGGCACCGCGCGCAGGCGACCGTCGCCCCGGACGAAGACGTCGCGGCCGAGCTGGAGCGCTCGGCCGGCCGGGCCCAGGCGCGCGGAGGTCTCGTCGCCGCCGCGGCGTTGCTGGAACAGGCGGCCACCCTCACCCCCGACCCGGCGGTGCGGGCCCGGCGCGAGCTCGCCGCGGCCCGGTCGAAACGCGGCGCCGGCGCGCTGGAAGCGGCGCTGGGCTTGCTGGGCGCCGCCGGGGCCGGGCCGCCCGATCCGGTACGCGACGCCGAAGCCGAACGGCTCCGCGGGCAGATCGCGTTCGACCAGCGGCGCAGCGGCGACGCGGCCGGGCTCCTCCTGCGCGCCGCCGGGCACCTCGACGGTGCCCCGGCCCGCGAGACGTACCTGGAGGCGCTCGGCGCCGCCGTGTGGGCGGGATCCGGCGTCGTCGAAGCCGCGAGACGAGCGCGTGCGGCGCCGCCGGCCCAGGTGCCGCCCACCGCCGCCGACCTCGTGCTCGACGCGCTCGCGACCCGGCTCACCGACGGGTACGCCGCGGCGGCCCCGCTGATGACCGGGGCGATCGACGCCGTCCGCGCGCTGGACACCGGCGGCGAGAACACCGCGCGCGTGCTGTGGCTGCTGGGCAACCGGGCCGGCGGCACCCTCGCGACCGAGGTGCTCGACTACGCGGCCGGCCACGCCCTCGCCGAACGTCAGGTCCGGCTGGCCCGCGACACCGGCGCGCTCGTCCAGCTGCAGTTCGCCCTCAACTTCCTGGCCAACCACGAGCTGGCGGCCGGCGACCTGACGGCGGCCCAGGTGCTGGTCGACGAGGACCGCCTGCTCGCCGACGTCACCGGCGGCCGGCCGGTCGGGTACAGCGCGATCCTGCTCGCGGCCCTGCGCGGCCGGGACGCCGAGGCCACCGCGGTCATCGCCGCCGCGGCCGCGGAGGCCGCCGGGCGGCGCCAGGGCCGGGTCGTGCGGTTCGCCGACTACGCGCACGCCGTGCTCGGCAACGGCCTCGGCCGCCACGACCTCGCCCGCGACGCGGCCCGCCGGGTGTTCGAGCACGACACCGTCGGCCACCAGGCCCTGGCGACCGCCGAACTGGCGGAAGCCGCTTCGCGCACCGGCGACGACGATCTCGTCACGGCCGCGCTGGACCGGATGTCCGGACGTGCCCGGGCCACCCCGACGGTGTGGACGCGGGCGCTCGAAGCCCGCCTGCGGGCGCTGGCCGGCGAGACCCCGGAAGAGTGCTACGCCGAATCGATCGCGTTGCTCGCCGGGACGCCGTTGCGGGTCGAGCTTGCCCGGGGGCACCTGTTGTTCGGCGAGTGGCTCCGGCGTGCGGGACGCCGTGTCGACGCCCGGGAGCACCTGCGCACCGCGCACACCATGACCTCCGCGATGGGCCTCGAAGCCTTCGCCGACCGCGCGCGCCGCGAACTGCTGGCCACCGGCGAGACGGCCCGAAAACGCACCGCCGGGACCACCGGGGAACTGACCGCCCAGGAGTTCCAGATCGCGCGCCTGGCCCGCGAAGGACTGTCCAACCCGGAAATCGGCACGCGGCTCTTCCTCAGCCCGCGCACCGTGGAATGGCACCTGCGCAAGGTGTTCGGCAAGCTCGGGATCAGCTCACGGCGTCAACTGCGCGAGACGGCGCTCGAGAAGGCCTGAGCGCGCTGACCCGCTCAGCGGCTGCCGGCCGGAAACTCCTCGATCCACCGGTGTGCGGTGGTGCACGCCTCGGCTTCGCTGCCCCGCAGGTGCTCGACGACCTCGCCGTCGGCCCACAGCATGAGGGCGACCGTCCCGGGCCGGATCGGGGTCAGCCCGATGAGCAGGCGCCGCCCGTCGCGTTCGACGATCCGCTCGGCGGTGAGCTAGTGCCCGGTCGTGCCGGTGCGGGTGACCGTCCAGGCCGAGTCGGCGGCGAGCTCGGCCACCGACCGGGGTCCGGGTTCCCCGGTCTGTCCGTCGGGCACGTCCACCACCCTCGCCTGGGTTCTCCGATCCGGTGTTATACCGATGAACCTTAGGTTAACAACGGCCGGCGTGGTTTTCCGGAACGCCACGCTGAGCTGCGCTTTCGGGGCACCTCGGTCCGGTCGGCGCAGTTCCTGTGTGCCGCCGGTGGTTCCCCGCCGCGGACATGATCCACTACCGTGTGCCGAAACCTGGGGGCCGCGACCGCAGGGAGCCGTGATGCCGACCCTCACCACCGTGGCCGACTGGACGATCACCGCGTCCGGTGACACCGCGACCTTCACGCATGCCGCCGCCGGTGGCCACTGGGCGCCGCGGGTGTGGAGCGGGCGGGGTCTCGCGATCGCCGAGGCCGACCTCCCCGCGCTCGACAAGGTGCTGGGCGAGGTGCTGAAGCTGCCGGTCTACTGGCTGGCCCGCGCTCGCCGCGATCCCGGCGCGGGGGAGGCGGCGGTGTGGTCGGAGCCGCGGTACGACTCCGGCGACCAGTTCGTCCACCTCGACGGCCCGTGCCGGGCCGGCGACCCGGCCGCGGGGTACCGGCCGGTCCCGGCGTTCGCCATCGACCTGGTCCACCTGCGCGGCCTGCGGATCAGGGTCGCCGCGTACCGGGCGGCGGCCTGGCGCTGAACGAGACGACGTCCGCCGCGCGGACTGCTCGTCGTGGCGTTCGCCGTCGAGGACGTCCAGGTCATCGGCCAGGGGGAGAGCCGCGCCGCGGTCGTACTTTCGGGTGATCTGGGCGGGCCGGTCCTTTCGTACCATCAGCGGGTGAACTCCGCGCTCCGCTCGTTGTGGGACGAACCCCGGCCGTCCGATCCGCCGTCACGCGTGTGGCGTGACTGGGCGCTGCTCGGTGTGCTCGGGGCCGCCGTGGTGCTCGAGGGCCTGTTCCGGCCGGACATGCCGTGGCGGGCCCTGTCCGTGCTCGTCGTCGCCGTGCTGGTGCCGACGTTGCTGTGGCGCCGGACCCGGCCGTTCCCGATGTTCCTGGCCTCGTTCGGCACCACCTCCGTCCTCATGCTGCTGACCGGCGGTGCCGCCCCGTCGGCGTATGCGCTGGCCGGGCTGCTGCTCCTGCCGTACTCCCTGGCGAGGTGGGGATCCGGGCGCGAGATCGTGCTCGGGCTGGGGATCGTGCTGCCCGGGACCGGCTTGTCGGTCGCCCTCGGGCAGAAGAGCGTCGCCGACGCGGTCGGCGGGCTGGTCGTGCTGTTCGCGACCGTCACGCTGGCCGCGGCGGTCCGGTACCGGGCCCGCGCGCGGCTGCGGGAGCTGGACCAGGCCAAGCTGCTCGAGCGGGAACGGCTGGCCCGGGACCTGCACGACACGGTCGCCCACCACGTCTCGGCGATGGCGATCCGCGCGCAGGCCGGCCTGGCGATGATGCCGTCGCGGCCGGAAGCCGCGGCCGACGCGCTGCGGCTGATCGAAGCCGAAGCGGCGCGCGCCCTCGACGAGATGCGCGCCATGGTCCGCGTCCTGCGCCGCGACGAGCCGGCCGACCTCGCACCGAACCCGCGGATCGCCGATCTGGAGAAGCTGATGAGCCGGGCCCGCCCGTCCGTCGACGTGACGGTCGCCGGTGACGTCGACGACCTCCCGCCGTCGATCGGCAGCGCGATCTACCGCCTCGCCCAGGAATCGGTCACGAACGCCCGGCGTCACGCCCGGCACGTCACCCGGATCGAGGTCCGGGTCACCGCCGACGCCACGTCGGTGCGGCTGCGCGTGAGCGATGACGGAGAGCCCGGCCTGGTGCGCCCGGCGGCGTCCTCGGGCTACGGGCTGGCCGGGATGATCGAGCGGGCCGGCCTGCTCGGCGGGACCTGCGAAGCGGGCCCGAACCCGGGGCGCGGCTGGACCGTGACCGCCGTCCTGCCCCGGGGCGGGGCGGCGGCATGAGCATCCGCGTGCTCGTCGCCGACGACCAGGAAATCGTCCGCACCGGCCTGACCATGCTGCTCGACAGCCAACCGGGGATCGAGGTCGTCGGCGAGGCCGCGGACGGCGAGGCGGCCGTGGAGCTGGCGCGGCGGCTGCGCCCCGACGTGTGCCTGTTCGACATTCGCATGCCCGGCACCGACGGCATCGAGGCCACCCGCCGGCTGGCCGGCCCCGGCGTCGAGAACCCCCTGGCCGTCGTCGTCATCACCACGTTCGACCTCGACGAGTACGTCTACGCGGCGTTGCGGGCGGGCGCGCGCGGGTTCCTGCTCAAGAACGCGGGCGCCCCGCTGCTCGCCCAGGCCGTCCACGCCGCCGCGACCGGCGACGCCCTGATCGCGCCCAGTGTCACCGCGCGGCTGCTCGAGGCCTTCGCGGGCACCGGATCCGGCGCGCCGAGCCAGCCCGTCGAACCCTTCACCGACCGCGAAGAACAGGTCCTGCTCAGCGTGGCGCGCGGGCGGACCAACCGCGAGATCACCGAGGAGCTCTACATCACGCTGAGCACGGTCAAGACCCACGTCGCGAGCCTGATGGCGAAGCTCGGCGCCCGCAACCGCGTCGAGATCGCCATCTGGGCCCACGAAACCCGCCGCGTCCGCACCGCGGCACCGGGAGCGGCACCGGCGCCGGCGCCGCGCCGAAAGTACTAGAGCGGGGCGGTACTTAAGGCCGGTCGAGGTCCGGCCCTTCTGCCGATGAGCCGGAGGCCGTCGGCCGTCATGCTGGGCGAACACGTCCACGCATGACCTCCGAGAGGGGCTTTTCCTTGCCGCACAACAAAAGACCGGAGTGGCTGCTTCCGGCGGGACTGCTTCTGCTCAGCGCGGTGCCGGTGGCCGCCGGATCCGCGCGCGTGGCCGAGCTGGCGGGCGGCGCGCGGGTCACCGCCGACAACGCGCGGTTCTTCGCCATGCCGGTGCCCGTCGTGCTGCACATCTTCGGCGCGACCGTCTTCTGTGTCCTGGGGGCGTTCCAGTTCGTGCCGGCGCTGCGCCGGCGCCGGCCTCGCTGGCACCGGGTCGCGGGGCGGCTGCTGGTGCCCTGCGGGCTTGCCGCGGCGCTGTCAGGTCTGTGGATGACGCTGTTCTACGACCTTCCGCCGGGCGACGGTGACCTCCTCACCGTGTTCCGGCTGTTCTTCGGCACGGCGATGGCCGTGTCGATCGTCCTGGCCACGCTCGCGATCCGCCGGCGCGACGTTCGCCGGCACCGGGTCTGGATGACCCGCGGGTACGCGATCGGGCTGGGCGCGGGGACCCAGGTGCTCACGCACGTCCCGTGGACCCTGCTGGTGGGCGTGCCCGGCGAGGTCACCCGGGCGATGCTGATGGCGGCGGGCTGGGTGCTCAACCTCGTCGTGGCCGAATGGGCCCTGCGCCGGCGGCCGCCGGTCCGCGCGGCCGCCGAGCCGGCGGTGCCGCTCGGCTGAGGTCGAGGCGGCTCGGTGTGAGCGGCGTCACCGATCAGGAATCCGCCGCCGGGTCGTCGGTTTCGGTAGCCCCTCGCCCCGGTGGAAGGATCGACGACCATGACCGACGCCAGACCGCTGGGCGCCGACGAGGCCGCGTTCATCGCGGCGGCCGGCTCAGGTGACCCGGCGCGGTTCGCGCTGATCACCGAGCGCCACCGGCGTGAGCTGCAGGTGCACTGCTACCGGATGCTCGCGAACTACGAGGACGCCCAGGACCTGACGCAGGAGACGTTCCTGCGGGCGTGGCACAAGCGGGAGTCGTTCCAGGGCCACGCCGCGCTGCGGACCTGGCTGTACCGGATCGCGACGAACGCCTGCCTCGACTTCCTGGAAAAGCGCAACGACCGCACCCCCCGGCCGGCCGAGGTGCCGGGCGAGGTCTGGGAGGTGCCGCACCTGCAGCCCTACCCCGACCGGATGCTCCCCGAGGACCCGCAGGAAGCGGTGGTGGCGCGGGAGACGGTCGAGCTGGCGTTCATCGTCGCCGTCCAGCACCTGCCGCCGCGGCAGCGGGCGGTGTTCGTCCTGCGCGACGTCGAAGGCTGGCCGGCGTCGAAGACCGCCGACGCGCTCGGGCTGACCGTCGCCTCGGTGACCAGCGCCCTGCAGCGGGCGCGCGTGACGATGCGGGAGCAGCTGCCCGGCCGCCGCCTCGACTGGCGCAGCCCCGCCACCCACGAGCTGTCGGACGACGAGCGCGGCGTGGTGAAGTCGTACATCGACGCCCATGAGCGCAACGACCTCGACGCGTTGAGCTCCCTGCTGCGCGACGAACTGCGGTTCGCGATGCTGCCCGACCCGGGCGCCGTGACGATCGGGGCCCAGGAGGCGGTGGACGGCTGGGTCTCCGGAGGGCTTTTCCAGCACGGCTACGAGGACTGGCGCGGTATCCCCACGACCGTCAACCGCATGCCGGCCGCCGTGCTGTACCGCCGCGTCCCCGGCGACCCGGAGTACCGGCTGTTCGCCGTCGCGGTCCTGCACGTCGTCGACGGGAAGATCGCCGAGCTCACCGGGTTCGACGCCACCGGCCGGCCGTGGCTGGGCCTGTCCCCGACGCTGTGACCGGGCACCGTGCCCCGCCGCCGTCGCCGGCGGGGCACGGCGAGCTCACCGTCTCGTCTCGTACCGGGTCAGCACCACGCCGCCGGGGAACGTCCGCGTCTCCACCAGGTCCAGCTGCACCCGGTGGTCCAGCGCGGTGAAGAACGGCGTGCCGCCGCCCGCCACGACCGGGTAGGTGGCCAGGGCGTACTCGTCGATCAGCCCGGCCCGCATGGCCGCCCCGGCGAGCGTGGCCCCGCCGATGCGCATCGGGCCGCCGTCCCCGGCCTTGAGCCGGGTGATCTCCGCGACGGCGTCGCCGGTGACCAGACGGGTGTTCCAGCCGATCTCCCCGGGCGTCGACGAGAACACCACCTTCGGCGTGTCCCGCCAGTTCCGCGCGAACTCGGCCTGCGCCGGCGTGGCGTCGGGCTGCTGGTCGCCGGTCGGCCAGTAGGAGCTCATCGTCTCCCACAGCTTGCGCCCGTACAGCGTCAGTTCACTCGCCCGCTCCTGGTCGAGCCACCACTGGAACAGCTCATCACTCGGCGGCCCGCCCCAGCCGATGTCATCCCCGGGCGCGGCGATGTAGCCGTCCAGGGTCACGTTCATGCCGAAGATCAGGTTCCGCATCGTGGCAGCCTCTCGTGAGTCGGTCTCACCGGTACAGACGGTCGCGGCGCGGGAACCTGATCGGTGCGGTCGATCGGACGGCGTGCCGGGCCGGGATCAGCACCGCTCGAGCAGGACGACGTGGACGGTGTCGCCGGCTTCTTTACCGATGGCTTTGCGGGTTTCCGCCTTGATGCCGAGCTTGTGCGTGCCGTCGCCGAGCGGCATGAAGGAGGCTCGGAACGGATGCCCGTCGATGGTGCCGCGGACCTTGACCAGCCCACGGGTTCCGAAGAACGCCGCCGACCGCGGCCAGACCACATAGGTCCAGCCGCCCTTCTCCGGCCTTTTCCGCAGTGTCTCGGTGAACTCCTCGGGCACGGTGGCCACTTCCTCTCAGTGCGTGTCACCCGAGACGTAGAAGCCGGCTCCGCCGCCTCGACACTCAGGATAGTGACCTGGGTCACATCGGAGTGCTGGGGTGCCACGATCAGACGTCCCGGCGGGTGACGCACAGGGTCGCCGCGGTGATCGTGACGGCGAGGTACGTCAGGCAGACCAGCGTCGCGAAGCCGGCGGACGGCCACTCCGGGTCGTGGAAAGTGGTCCAGGTCAGGCCCTCTCCGGCGACGCCGGGTGCCCAGCGGACGAGGGCGGGGGAGTTCGAAATTCCCTTCAGGACGATGACGCTGAGGAACAGCAGCCCGACCACGACGGCGGTCGCGCCCGCGGTGTGCCGGACGATCATGCCGATCGCGGCTCCGAGCAGGGCAACCGTGCCGATGTAGAAGCCTTGGCCGAGCACGGCGCGCAGCACGTTCGGGTCGCCGAGGCCGACGTCGAGGTGCCGGGCGGCGAGGGCGGCCTGCCCGGTGAAGAAGGTGAGGAAGGCGAGCAGTTCCCCGGCCACGGCCGCGATCGCGCCGATGACGAGCAGCTTGGCGGCCACGACCCGGCCGCGTCGCGGGGTGGCGGCGAAGGTGGCGCGGATCGTGCCCGTGCCGTACTCCGCGGTGACGGCGAGGACGCCCAGCAGCCCGAAGGCGAACTGGGCCGGCTGGAAGCCGGTGAAGGTGCCGAACACGGGGTCGAACTCCGTGCGCGCCCGTGGTCCCCAAGTGTCCCAGGACCGGACGGCGGAGCGTGCTTGGAACACGGCGAGGGACAGCGTTGCGGCCGCCGCGACGGCCAGGATGAGCGGTGTCGAGCGCAGTGAGCGGAGCTTCGTCCACTCGGCTGCCAGCAGGCCGCGGCCGGGCGGGAACGGGCTCATCGGGCGTCCTCTCGGTGGGACCGGCCGCGGTACTGCAGGCCCGGGTCGGTGATCCGGCGGAAGACGTCTTCGAGCGACGGCGGGCGCGGGGTCAGTTCGAGCAGGGGGATGCCGTGGGCGGCGGCGATCGCGGCGACGTCTCCGGGGGCGAGCCCGGCGACCGCGAGGCCGTGCCGTGGTTCGGCGGTCACGCTGGCGCCGCGCGCGGTGAACAACGCCGCGAGTGGTGTCTCCGCCGCGGTGCGGACCAGCACGTCGCCGCCTCCGGCGTGGTGCACCAGATCCGCCATGGACGAGTCCGACAGGAGCCGGCCGCGGCCGAGGATCAGGACGTGGTCGGCGGTCAGCTGCAGTTCGCTGATCAGGTGGCTGGAGATCAGCACGGTGCGGCCTTCGCCGGCCATCGACCGGAGCAGCCCGCGGATCCAGTGCACGCCCTCGGGATCGAGGCCGTTGACCGGCTCGTCGAAGATCAGGATCCCGGGGTCGCCGAGCAGCGCGGCGGCGATGCCCAGCCGCTGTTTCATGCCGAGGGAGAAACCACCGACGCGCCGGTGGCCGACGTCGGCGAGGCCGGTGATCGTCAGGACTTCGGTGACGCGGCCGGCGGGGATGTCGTTGGTCTGGGCGAGCCAGCGGAGGTGGTCGCGAGCGCGGCGGCCACCGTGCAGGGCGGTCGCGTCGAGCAGGGCTCCGATCTGCCGCAGCGGCCGCTCGAGCGCCCGGTACGGCCGGCCGTCGACCAGGACCCGGCCGCCGGTCGGTGCGTCCAGGCCGAGGATCAGCCGGATGGTGGTCGACTTGCCGGCGCCGTTGGGGCCGAGGAATCCGGTCACGCGACCGGGCTGGATGCGGAAGGTCAACCGGTCCACGGCTTTTCGCCGGCCGTAGGTTTTGGTCAGGTCGTCGGCTTCGATCATTCGGTCCTCCTGGGTCGTGCTGCCGGTTCACCGTGCCCGGCCGGGGTGGGTCCGGTCATCGCCGCCGGGGCGTGGGCCGCGCGGTGTATGCCTGGCGGCATAGGCCGGTTGACCGATGCGCGGGGATCCGGGGCCTGGCTACGGTCGGGCGATGACCACCGAGGTGCGCACGCCGCCGTTCGCGCGGTGGCGGCCGGGGCATTGGACCCTGCTCGACTGCGCGGCCGCCTTCGTCGTCGCTACCTTCTGGGCCGCACCCTTGGTCAGCGGCCGAGGGGACGGGCCGCCGGAGGCGCGCTGGCACGCCATGGCCGGGTTGCTCGGCGCGGCGGCCCTGGCCGTGCCGCTCGCGATGCGCCGCCGGTGGCCGCTGGGGGCGTTCGTGGTGGCGGTCCCGGCCTTCGGGCTGGCACTGGCGACGTCGGTCGTGCCGGTGGTCCCGCTCGGGTCGGTGCCGATGGCCGCGGTCGCGTACTCGCTGGCGGCCCAGGAATCTCGCCGGGTCGCGTACGCCGCGCTCGGGACGATCGCGGTTCTCGTCGCCGTGGCGACGAGTGTCCGGAGTGGACAGTGGTCGTGGCCGGCGGTGACGGTGCTGCTGCCCGGGGCGGTGGTGATCCTGGGCTGGACGATCGGCGTGCTGGTCGCGCAGCGCCGCGCGTATGCCGAAGCGCTGCGCGTGCAGCGGGAGCGCGACACCGACAGCCGGGTGCGCCTCGCCGTGACCGATGAACGGCTGCAGATCGCGCGGGAGCTGCACGACGTCGTGGCGCACAGCATGAGCGTGATCACGATCCAGGCCGACATGGGTCGCCTGGTGCTGGACCGCAAGCCCGCCGTCGCCGGCGCCGCGCTCGGCGTGATCGAGACGACCGGCCGGGCGGCCTTGACCGAACTGCGCCGGATGCTGGGTGTCCTCCGCGAAGACGACAGCGCCCCCGGCGCCCTCGAGCCGGCACCCGGGCTGGCCGCGCTGGACGGCCTCGTCGCGCGCACCGCGGCGGCCGGTGTCCGGGTGGAGGTCATGGTGCGGGGCACGCCGCGAGCGCTGCCGGCGGGGATCGATCTGTCCGCTTACCGGATCGTGCAGGAGGCGTTGACCAACGTCGTCAAGCACGCCGCCGTTCCCGGCTGCCGGCTCGCGATCACGTACGAGGCTGACGCCGTGGCCTTGGTGATCACCGACCACGGCCGCGGCGGCCCACCGCGACCAGGCGGCCACGGGCTGGTCGGCATGCGGGAGCGGGCCCTGCTCTGCGGCGGCGAATTCGGCGCGGGGCCGGTGCCGGGCGGCGGCTACGAAGTCACGGCGCGGCTGCCGGACCGGGACGGCCGATGACCCGGGTGCTCATCGCCGACGACCAAGCGCTCGTGCGGGCCGGGTTCCGCGAGATCGTCGGCTCGGCCGGCGACCTCGACGTGGTCGCCGAAGCCGCCACCGGCGCCGAGGCGGTTCTGCTGGCACCGCGCGCACGGCCGGACGTCGTGGTGATGGACATCCGCATGCCGGTCATGGACGGCATCGAGGCGACCCGGCGGATCACCGCGACGGTGCCGGGCAGCCGCGTGCTGGTGCTCACGACGTTCGACCTCGACGAGTACGTGTTCGGGGCGTTGCACGCGGGCGCGGTGGGATTCCTGCTCAAGGACACCCCATCGGCGGACCTGCTGGCCGCGATCCGCACGATCGCGGCCGGCGACGCGTTGCTCGCACCGGGGGTGACGCGCCGGCTGATCGCCGAGTTCGTCGCCCGCTCCCCGGCACCGCGGGCCCAGCCCGGGCCGTCCGTGCCATTGTCCGCGCCGCTGCCCGCCGCGATCACGGCCCGCGAACGCGAGGTGCTCGTCCTGGTCGCCGAGGGGCTCTCGAACGCGGAAATCGGGCAGCGGCTGCACATCACCGCCGGAACCGCCAAGACCCACGTCGCCCACCTGCTGCTCAAGCTGGCCGCCCGCGACCGTGTGCAGCTGGTGATCGTCGCTTACCAGGCCGGCCTGGTCACGCCCTGAAGCCCGGGATCGGCGGGTCCGCCGGCCCGGCGCCCGGATCGCGTCGAGCGGTACCGGGCGCTGGATCGGTTCCGGCTTCTTGATCGGCGAAATCGTTCGGGAGGACGCGGTCAGCCTCGAACGCCAGAGTCAGCGCTGAATCAACTGATCCACAACTCCTGACAATTGCTCGCGCCGGAGTTCCTCGACCGGCGTGACGTGAGCGGCTCCGGAACGGATCGAAGGCGGAGATCCGGCCGTCGCGTTCCGGACTGACGAACGTGACCAACGGTCGGGTCCATCGGCCCGGCGCCCGGATTACTTCGCAAGAGAGTCATCCGCTTGCCGACGTCTGGACAGGCTCAGGGGCCGCCCCGGACAATGGATGGGGGAGGTGGGGGGAGTGCCGCGTCGTGAGCAGCCGCTGCGGCTGGGGGACGAGTCGGTGCTGGCTTTCGCGGCGGATCTTCGCGCCCTGCGGGCCAAGGCGGGCAATCCGGCGTACCGCGAGCTGGGCCGGCGGGTGCACTACTCGGCGGCGTCGCTGTCCGAGGCGGCCTCGGGGCGGAAGCTGCCCAGCCTGCCGGTGACGCTGGCCTACGTGCGAGGCTGCGAAGGCGACGTCGCCGCCTGGGAGCGGCGCTGGCGGCAGCTGGCGGACGAGCTGGCAAGCGAGCCGTCCGCGGCCGAGGCGGAGGGGCAGGAAGCGCCGTACATCGGGCTGAGTGCCTTCCGGCCGGAGCACGCGGCGACGTTCTTCGGGCGTACCCGGCTGATCGACGAGGTGCTGCAGCGGCTGGCCACGCACCGGCTGGTGGGCGTGTTCGGCCCCTCCGGCGCGGGCAAGTCCTCGCTGCTGCAGGCCGGCGTCATCCATCGGTGGCAGGAATCGGCGCGGAACGCCGTCCTGTGCACGCCCGGCGAGCACCCGTCCGCGCGGCTGGACGCGCTGCCACTCGAGGATGGCGAGACGCTGATCGTGGTGGACCAGTTCGAAGAGGTCTACACCCGCTGTCAGGACGCCGCCGAGCGGGAGGAGTTCATCCGCCGGCTGGTGGGTCTGGCCGACGACGCCGGCCGCCGGTGCCGCGTGCTGCTCGGCGTGCGGGCGGATTTCTACGGCCATTGCATGGATTCCCCCGAGCTGCTGGCGCACCTGCGGGACGCTCAGGCCGCGGTCGGCGCGATGACGGCCGAGGAACTGCGGGAGGTCATCGTCGAGCCGGCCGCCGGCAGCGGCGTGCGCGTGGAAAGCTCGCTGCTGACAACGCTGGTTGCTCAGGTCAGCGGGCACGCGGGCATGTTGCCGCTGCTGTCGCACGCGTTGCTGGAGACGTGGCGCCGACGGCGCGGCAACACGTTGACGCTGAGCGGTTTCGAGGCCGCGGGTGGCATCGAGGGTGCGCTGGCCAAGACCGCCGAGGATCTCTACGCCGCGTTCGCACCCGAGCAGCAACTGCTGGTGCGGCGGCTGTTCCTGCGGCTGACGGCAGTCCGGGACGACGTCGGCGACGTCACGGCCCGGGTCGACCTCGACGAGCTGGACAGCGACTCCGACGTGACGTTCGTGCTCGAACGACTGGCCGCGGCCCGGCTGGTCATGCTGGACAAGGGCTCGGTCGAGATGACGCACGAAACGCTGGTGCGATCGTGGCCGCGGCTGCGGGAGTGGCTGGCCGAGGACCGCGACGGCCGCCGCGTGCACCGGCAGCTCACCGAGGCGGCCAACACGTGGGAGTCGCTCGACCGCGACCCCGGCGCCCTCTACCGGGGCATCCGCCTGGACTCGGCCCGTGAGTGGGACAGCCGCACGAGCGAGCAGCTGACCGTGCGGGAACGGCAGTTCCTCGACGCCAGCCTCGCCGCCCGCGCCCAGGAACAGAGCCGCGAGCAGCGGCAGCGCCTCCGGCTGCGGCAGCTGGTGGCCGTGCTGTCCGTGCTGCTGGTCGTGGCCGTCACGGCCGGCGTGTACGCGTTCCGGTCCGAGTTCAGCGCCGCCCAGGACCGCAACATCGCCGTGTCCCAGCGGGTGGCGATCGAGGCATCGGCGGAGCGGGCCGCGAATCCGGGGCTGTCGGCCCAGCTCGCGCTGGCGGCGTACCGGATCTCGCCCACGCCGGAGGCCCGCAGTGCGTTGCTGAGCACGTTCGGTGCTCCCTACGCCATCCGGCTGCAGGGGCACCAAGCCGCCGTGGGCGGAGTGGCGTACTCCGCGGACGGCACCCTGATGGCCAGCGCCAGCATGGACAACACCATCCGGCTCTGGGACGTCCACCGGCCCCACCACGCCAAACCGGTGGCCACCCTGGCCGGGCACCTGGCCGGCGTGAACGGAGTCGTGTTCGGGCGAGGTGTGGTGGCCGGCGTGAGCTGGGACCACACCGTGCGGATCTGGGACATCGGCGATCCGGCCCACCCCGGCGACCCGATCACCCTGACCGGTCACAGCGACTGCGTCAACGCGGTGGCGATCACCCCCGACGGGAAGACGCTGGCCACCGGCAGCACCGATCACACCGTGCGGATCTGGGACCTGTCCGACCCGAAACACCCCGTCCCGTCGGGTGATCCGATCACCCAGCACACCGACACCGTGCTGTCCGTGGCGTTCCGCCGGGACGGCAAGCTGCTGGCCACCTCCAGCCGCGACCAGACGATCCGGTTGTGGGACATGACCGACCCCCGTCGCCCGGTGGCCGTGGGCGCCCCGCTGACCGGCCACGCCGGCGACGTCTCGTCGGTCGCGTTCAGCCCCGACGGGCGGTCCCTGGTCAGCGGCGGCGCGGACCAGACCCTGCGGCTCTGGGATGTCACGGATCCCGCTCACACCACCCAGATCACGTCGGCCTTCACCCGTGCGGCCGTGATCCGCGCGGTGGCTTTCGCCCCGGACGGGCGAACCGTGGCCGCCGCGAGCACCGATCAAGTGATCCGGCTGTGGACCGTCGGCAAGACCGAACTGGCCGAACTCGTCACGTTCACCGGGCACGCCGGCCCCGCCTTCTCCGCCACGTTCAGCCCGGACGGGCACACCCTGGCCACCGGCAGCGACGACCGCACCGTCCGGTTGTGGGACGTGGCCGGCACGTTGCTGGGCGGGCACACCAACGCCGTGTACCACGTGGCACTGTCCCCGGACGGCCAAGCCGTCGCGACCGCCGGTTACGACGGCACCGTCCTGGTGCGGCGAACCGCCGCCCCGGCGGAGCCGGCTGTCCTCGCCGCGCACCAGGGCCCGGTGAACTCCGTCGTGTTCGCGCCGGACAGCCGCACCATGGCATCGGCGTCGGCGGATCACACCGTGCGGTTCTGGGACACCCACGATCTGGGGCACATCACCCCACTCGGCCAGGCGCTGACCGGATTCACCGACGCGGTCAACACCGTGGCCTACAGCCGCGACGGCAAGCTGCTCGCGGCCGGGGGGAGCAACCGCGTCGTCGTGCTGCTGGACGTGAGCGATCCGCGGTCGCCGCACACCGTCGTGACGCTGCCGACGCCCGCCGCCGGCATCCAGGAACTCGCGTTCAGCCCGGACGGTCGCCGGCTCGCCGCCGCGGGAGACGACAGCCGGATCCGGATCTGGGACGTCACCGACCGCGCGCACCCGGTGGAGTCGCCGCAGCTGAGCGGCCACGAAAGCGATGTGAAGTCGGTGGCGTTCAGCCCGGACGGGCACTTCCTGGCCAGCGCCGGCCGTGACGCCGCGGTACGGCTGTGGGACCTCGACGATCCCCGCCACGAGATCCCGCCGATCGCGCACCCGGACGTCGTCTACTCCGTGGCGTTCAGCGGCGACGGCGCCGTACTGGCTTCCGCGGGCGCGGACGGGCGGGTGCGGTTGTGGGACGTCCACGACCGGGAGCACCCCACCGCACTGGCCGACCTGACCGGGCACACCGAGCGCGTGTACTCGGTGGCGTTCGGCCCCGACGGGCACACGCTCGCCAGCGCCGGCCAAGACCACACCGCCCGGTTGTGGGACATCGACCCCGATGCCGCCGCCGCCCGCGTCTGCGCGCTGGCCGACCCGCCGCTGGACCGCACCGACTGGGACCGCTACTTCCCCGGCATCGCGTACAACCCACCCTGCTGAGCGTGTTCGGCGATTGTCGTTCAGCCGGTTCAGAGCCTGCACTGAACAGAGCCGCGCCGGTATGACTTGATCGTCGAGAACGTGATCGGCTGTCAGTCCGGGGGGACCGGTGTGGGGGATGGGTGGGGCATGTCGCTGAAACAGCTGAGGTGCCGGGCCGGGTTGACGCAGGAGGCGCTGGCCGAGCGGTCGGGGGTGTCCGTCCGGACCATCCACGGCCTGGAGACCGGCACGCGCCGCAATCCGCGGCGGTCGTCGCTCCGGCAGCTGGCCGAGGCGCTGGCGTTGACGCCGCCCGAGCGCGAGCTGCTGCTGGAACCGGTCGGGCCCGGGCCGGTGGCCGGCTTCCGCCCGGTTCCGCGGCAGCTCCCGCCGGCACCGCGGGGGTTCGTCGGCCGCGACAGCGCGTTGGCCGAACTCGCCGACGATCTGCTGCTCGTGGTCGGCGCGGGCGGCATCGGCAAGACGGCGCTGGCCGTGCACTGGGCGTACCGGCAGCTCGACCGCTTTCCCGACGGGCAGCTGTTCGTCGACCTCCAGGGCTTCTGTCCCGCCAGCTCGCCGTTGGCGCCGTTGACGGTGGTGCGCGGCTTCCTCGACGCCCTCGGCGCCGACCGCGGCCGCGCCCGCAGCCTGGCCGACCACACCGGGCTGTACCGCAGCGTCGTCGCCGGCCGGCGAATGCTCGTCGTGCTCGACAACGCTGCCTCCGACGCCCAGGTCGAGCCCCTGCTGCCGGGATCGCCCAGCTGCACCACGGTGATCACCAGCCGCCGGAGCCTGCCCGCACTGACCACTCGCTACGGCGCTCACCACGTGCCGCTCACGGTGCTTTCCGACGACGATGCCCTGGCCCTGTTCGTGCGCCGTTGCGGAGAATCCCGCGTCGCCGCCGAACCCGCCTCCGTCGTCGGCGAGCTCATCACCGGCTGCGGCGGCTATCCCTTGGCGCTGGCCACCGTCGCCGGCCGCGTCCACCGGCATCCCGGCATTCCGCTGGCCGAGTTCGTCACCGAGCTCCGCGAGGTCGGTCTGGCCGCCTTGGACGCCGACGACCCCTCCGTCAGCCTGCCCGCCGCGCTTTCGTGGTCGGTGCGCGCTCTCACCGGGCCCCAGCGCCGGTTGTTCGGCCGGCTCGGCGTCGCCCCCGACCCCGACATCGGGCTCCCCGCCGCCGCCACCCTCGCGGGCGTGTCCATTCCGCAGGCCCGCCGCATGCTTCGCGAACTGGCCGAGGCGTCACTCGTGGCCCGGGGCGCCGGCGACCGCTATTCGATGCACGACCTCGTCCGTCGCTACGCCGTGCAGACCGCCGCCGAATCCGCCTGACTTGTGAAGAGGGGATCGATCTTGTGAAAAGCGTGGGAGTTCGTGCCGCCGCGGCACTGAGCCTGACTCTGCTCAGCGCGCTGGGCCTGACCCGGCCGGCGTCGGCCACGGAATGGACGGAATGGCACACGGATTCACCGAACTGCCGGTGGGTGTGGGTGCAGTCCACCGGGAGCAACTACTTCGTCGCCACGGAACTCGGTGGCGGGGACCGCAGGCTCCGTGCTCGAACCAGCCCCGACAACGTCGGCTCCTGGGAGAAGTTCTGGCTCCGCGGGGACGGTTACGACTACACCCTCGAGCCCGCCAACGAGAACCGGTACGTCTCGGCGGACATCGGCGGCGACGGCACGCTGTATGCGCACGCCGAGAGAGCGGATGCATGGGAGAAGTTCCACATCTTCACTTACGAGCGCGGCGGCGGCGGGATCGACAACGTGAACATCATGTCCGCGGCGAATAGCCGCTGGGTGTCGGCCGACATCGGGGGCGACGGCACCTTGCGAGCCCGGGCCACGGTCAACGACCGGTGGGAAGGCTTCCGAACCTATCTCGGGGATGTCATCTGGGATTGTTAGTGGTGTGACGAGGCGGTATCCGGCGGCCGCAAGGGATCGGCGCCGGCGTCCGGTGGGCAGTGCGCGCGACCGGTCACAGATGACCGGTTCATGACCTGGTACCACCAGGGTTCGAGCCCCACACTGGACGGAGTTCGCCGGAGAAATTTCTCGAAGAAGTGTCGTGGTCGAGAATCTCCGCAATACAGCAAAGCCGTGCAAAATCGCGCGCCCTCAACCGAAGGATCTGGGACATGAAGCGAGTACTCATCTCGATGCTGACCATCGCGTCGCTCGGAACCAGTCTCGGCGTGGCGGCCGCCGCGCCGGCGAGCGCGGCACCCGCGAACCATTGCAGTCTCGGAGTCCTCTGCATCGCCAGCGGGTTCAACTACACCGGCACCGGGATCAACGTGTGGAAATGCGGCGAGATCCGCAACATCGGCGCCGAATGGGGATCCGACCAGGTTCGCTCGTTCCAAAACAACCAGACCGGCCATGTCGTGGCGACCTTCTACAACTGGACCGGCTCAGAATGGGATCCGATCGGCTGGTCCAGGGCGGCCGAAAACGTTCCCTACGCCCCGGAGGCGTTCTACTCCGTCCCCGGCGGTGTCGATGGGGTCAAGCCCTGCTGAGTGATCTCCGATGGCTCAGCCGGAGACAGCGAGCACGTGTTTTCCCATGGCGCCGCCGCGTTCGAAGGCCTGGTGCGCGGCGGCGACGTCGGTCAGCGGGTACACGCTGTGCACGACCGGGCGCAGTGCGCCGGAGGTGACATGGCCGGCCGTGTCGTCGAGCACGGCCGAGCCGGGGTTGGCGCTGAACGTGCGGATGCGCCGGGAACCGTGGATGGCCGAGGCCGCGATCGCGGCCAGTGCGGGCGCCGACAGCCCGACGGTGACCATCCGCCCGCCCTTGGCCAGCCGGCCGCGGTAGCAGTTCAGCTCGGAGCCGACCGTGTCGACGATGACGTCGAACGGCCCGATCTCCTCCGAGGTGGTGGTGCCGTAGTCGAGGACCTCGTCGGCTCCCAGATCGCGCAGGGCCGCGGCGTGGCGGGCGCGGGCCAGCGCGGTGACCTGACCGCCCATCGCGTGGGCCAGCTGCACGGCCGCGGTGCCGACCCCGCCCGCGGCGCCGCGGACCAGGACCCGCTCGCCGTCGCGCAGCCCGACGCTCTCGCGCAACGCGAGCAACGCGGTGCTGCCCGCCACCACCAGGGACGCCGCTTCGATCGACGAGACACCCGCGGGAGCGAGACCGACGCGATCGGCGGCGACCACGACGTACTCGGCCGCCGCCGCGGTCGTGTGCCGCTGCCGCGGGTGCACCGTGCCCCACACCCGGTCCCCGGCACGGAAACCCGCCACGCCGGCGCCGGTCTTGACGACGACACCGGCGAAGTCCAGGCCGGCCCCGATCGGGAACTTCCGGCCCGACACCATCTTCAGCCCGCCGGCGCGGACGATCGTGTCGTGTCCGTTGACGCTGGACGCCTCGACCGCCACCAGGACTTCGCCGGCACCGGGCGTGGGGGTGTCGGTTTCGGTGACCCGCAGGACGTCCGGCGTTCCGAAGCTCGTGATCTGGGCGGCCTTCATGGCGTATTTCCTTCCGTGACCGGCTGGTACGACACCGATCCTGGGCCCCGGGAGCGTCAGCTCGGTCGTTCCCCTTTTCCTGGGTTCGCCGGACCCACCCTCGCCCGCCACGTCCTCGGCATACTGGGCCGATGACCGACGACTCCCGCCGCGCGCTCGCCGACTTCCTGCGGACCCGGCGAACCCGCCTCCGGCCGCAGGACGTCGGCCTCGAACCCGGTCCGCGGCGGCGCGTCGCCGGGCTGCGCCGCGAAGAACTGGCCCTGCTGGCCGGCGTCAGCTCGGACTACTACCAGCGCATGGAGCAGGGCCGCGACGTGCGGCCCTCCGACCAGGTGCTCGACGCCATCGCCGGCGCGTTGAACTTCTCCGCCGAGGAAACCCGGCACCTGCACAGCCTCGCGGCCGCCGCGCGCACCCCGGCCCGCTCCGCCCGCGCGTACCCGCCGGAGGAGGTGCCGGAGACCACGCTGCGGTTGCTGCGCGCGACGACCTCGCCCGCCCTGGTCGTCGGGCGCTTCCTGGACCTGCTGGCCTGGAACCCGCTGGCCGGCGCACTGCTCGGCGCGTCCACCGAGCTGCCCCGGGCCGAGCGGAACCTGCTCGCGCTGCTGCTGCACCCGGAGGCCGACCGGACGTGCCCGGAGCGGGCGGCCACCGTCGCCGAACTGACCGCGATGCTGCGGGCCCAGGTCGCCGCCGAGCCGGGGCACCCGCGCGCGGTCGAACTGGTGGGGGAGCTGGCGGTACGCAGCACGGAGTTCGCGACGCTGTGGGCCCGCCACGACGTCGAGGACACCACCCGTGGCCGGATGCGCGTCGAGCACCCGCTGGTCGGCGAGCTGAACCTGGACTGGGACGCCTACCCGATGCCGGGTGCCCCCGGGCCCGTGCTCATCGTCTACACCGCCGAGCCGGGCGGCCCGGACCACGAACGGCTTCAGCTGCTGAGCGGCCTGCTCGACGCACCCGGCAAACCGGCGACCGCCGGCTGAGCGGGTGCTCGGCTCACGCTCGCGCTCGGTGGGCGATCTCCGCCGGATCCGGGGGAGTGGTCGGGTAGACCTCGGCGTCGAAGAACCGGGCGAACGGCAGGGTCGCCAGCGTCTCCGCGACTTCCGCCTCATCGGCGGCGACGACCTCGACGAACGTCGCCCGCCGGGCGGGGGAGACGTAGTGGGCGCCGATTCGCCCCTGTGAGCGCAGCACCTCCAGCTGCTTCTGCTCGTCCTCTCGCAGCGCGGCGAATTCCGCGAAGTCGGTGTCGTCGCGGAGGGTCGCGAACACCATGAATGTGGGCGTCGCGGCGGTGTTCGGGGTGGCCATGGCCGGTCCTTTCGAAGGGTGATCCGTGGCGTCGCCACGGGTGATGTCAGCTGATGACATCACCGTACCACAGCGATGTCATCAGCTGACATCACTCGGCGAGTTCGCGGACGAGCGCCCTAAACTCGCCGGATGGGACGATGGGAGCCGGGAGCCGGTGGCCGGCTGCGCGAGGCCGCGCTGAACCTGTACCTCGAACGCGGCTTCGACCAGACCATGGTCAACGACATCGCCGAACGGGCCGGCGTGAGCGCCCGCACCTTCTTCCGCCACTTCGCCGACAAGCGCGAGGTCCTCTTCGACGCGGCGGCCGAGGTGGAGGAGAAGTCGCTGGCCGCGCTGGAGGGGGCGCCCGCCGCGGCGTCGGCGCTGGATCTCGTCGCCGCCGCGCTCGAGGCGGTGGCCGATATCGTCGGACGCGACCGTGAGCTCGCCCGGATCCGGCACACGGTGATCATGGCCAACGCCGATCTCCGGGAACGCGAATTGATCAAGCATGCCCAGCTGACGGCCGCACTCGCCGACGGGCTTCGCCGGCGGGGTGTCGGCGACGCCGAGGCCGAGCTGGCCGCCGAAACCGGCTCCGCGGTGTACCGGGTCGCCTTCCGGTGCTGGGTCGACGACGGCGACCTGGACCTGCGCGAGGCCATCGACCAGTCGTTCGCCCGGCTTCGCACGCTGACCGCGGCGGACTGATCCCCGTGCTCGGCAGGGCCGGCCGGAATTGCTGTCCATTGGCCAATTAGAGTGTTGATTAGGTGATGTTGACCTTTGCCCGGCCGGTGACTTTTACGTTGCTTTTACCCGGGCGACCATTCATCCGCTCCGAGGCACCGTTCGGCGACTTCGGGATGCCGCCCCGACGGGCCCGTCCATACACTCGAATCCAGGGCGAGTGTGTGTGGGGGGAAATGGAGCACTCACGACTGGTCGTCCATCGCACGGTGCTCGCGGTGGATATCGAAGGTTACGGTAACCAGGGCAGGACCACGCCGCACCGGCTCGTGGTACGCCAAGGGCTCGACCTCGCGCTACGGCGGGCCTTCAAGGAAGCCGGGGTGCCGTGGTTCGATTGCCGGCACGAGAGCACCGGCGATGGAACCCTCGTGCTCGTGCCGGCGCAGGTCCTCAAAGGACCGTTCGTCGAGGTTCTTTCCGTGGCCCTCGCCAGGGAGCTCGAGCAGCACAATGAAACGCACCGGGCCGAGGAGCGGATCCGGCTGAGAATGGCGCTCCACGCCGGAGAAGTCGCCTATGATGACCAAGGAGCGACCGGTCCCGCGATCAATCAGACATTTCGCCTGATTGAAGCTCCTCAGCTCAAGATCGCTTTGGCCGAATCGCCGGGAACGCTCGCGCTGATCACTTCGACGTGGTTCTTCGACGAAGTCGTCCGCAGCAGCACCATTGTGGACTCCTCGACGTTCCGGCCGGTGCGCGTGGCCGTGAAGGAGACCGCGACCGTCGGCTGGATCAGCCTGCCGGATCACCCGTACCCGCCGAACACCGGGGAGCTCGTCCCAGCGGAACCGGAGCAACCGCCGCGGCGGCCGGAAGCGGCGCCTTGCCCACCCGCGGTGAGCGGCCGCTCCACGCTCCCTCGTGACCTCCCCGCGTTCACCGGCCGTGCTCAGGAGCTGGCCGAGCTCACCGCGACGGTGTCCACCGCCGCGGGTCAGGGCACCCTGGGGATGGCCGTCCACGTCGTGGACGGCATGCCGGGCATCGGGAAGACGACGTTCGCGGTCCGCGCCGCCTACCGGCTCGCCGGCTATTTCCCCGACGGCCAGGTCTTCCTCGAACTGCACGGCCACAGTCCCGGCCAAGCACCCGTGGACCCCGGTGATGCCCTGGCGTCGCTGCTGATGCTCCGCGGCGTTCCCGCGATCGACATTCCCGCCGGCCTGGACGATCGGGCCCGGTTGTGGCGGGAGAAGCTGGCCGGGCGGAAGATCCTGCTGCTGCTCGACGACGCCGTCGGTGACGAGCAGGTCCGGCCGCTGCTGCCCGGCAGTCCCGGCAGCCTCGTGCTGGTCACCAGCCGGCGGCGGCTCGAGTCCGTCGCCGACGCCGGCCCGGTCTCGTTGCAGACCCTCCCGCCTCCGGACGCCGCGGCGATGTTCCAGCGCTACACCGGGGCGCATCGGCACGATCCCCGAGCCGTGGCCGAGCTGATGGCGATGTGCGGGTACCTGCCGCTGGCCATCACGCTCACGGCCGGCCGGCTGCGCAACCACCCCTGCTGGACGCCCGAGCAGCTGGCCGACGACCTCCGGCGCTCCCGCAACCGGATCACGATGTTCCGCGCGGGCAGCCGGACCGTGGCCGCGGCGTTCGACCTCTCCTACCGGGACTTGAGCCCGGACGAGAAACGACTCTTCCGCCGGCTCGCCCTGCACCCCGGCACCCGGATCGAGGTGCACGCGGCGGCGGCGCTCGACGGCGAAGATCCGGAAGCGACTTGTGAACGTCTCGATGCGCTGTACCTCAACCACCTGCTGGAAGAAGTGGCGCCCGGTCGCTATCGCCTCCACGATCTGACCCGGGCCTACAGCCTCACCCTGAGCAGCGAAGACGGTGACGACAAAGCCTTCGAACGCCTGCTCGACCACTACCTCTACGCCGTCCGGTCGGCGACGCGCTTCGTCGCCACCCGCGGCCCGCGCCCGCAGATCGCCGCCGAGCCGCCGGTGGGGACGCACGAATTCGAGTCGAAGGGCGAGGCGATCGCCTGGTTGAGCGCGGAACGCGCCAACCTCGGTGCCTGCATCACCTACGCCGCGGTCCACGGCCACCTGCACCGGGCCGCAGAACTCGCGGGCGCGCTCCACCCGTATCTCGAGCAGCACGGCTACTGGCACGACGCCCACCGGATCGACCAGACCGTGCTGGCCGCGGAACTGGCGGCGGGCAACCTCACGGACGAAGCGGCCACCCGCGCGGACCTGGGCCGGGTGCAGAGCCTGCTCGGCGACTATCCCGCGGCGGTCGAGCACCTGATCCGCGCACAGGACCTGTGTGCCGGATCGGGCGACCGGCTCGGCGAAGCCGCGGCGCTGACCGAAATCGGGTTCGCTCGAATGGAGCTCTCCGAGTACCCGGAAGCGATCGAGTACCTCACCCGTGCCCGCACGCTCTACGAAAAGCTGGAGAATCCGTTCGGGGTCGCCGGCGCACTCGGCCGCCTCGCGAGCGTGCAGTTCCGGCTCGGCCGGCATGACGCCGCCCGAGCCGATGGCCGGCGGGCTCTTGCGCTGTACACCGAGCTCGGCAACAGGCTCGGTGAAGCCTTGAGCCTGCTCTGCATCGGCTGTACCTACGGTGTCTGCGGCGACTACGCGAGCGCGATCGACACCTTCGGCCAAGTGCTTTCCCTGTCCCGGGAGCTGGGTGACCGGTACACGGAAGCCAGGGCGCTGAACAACCTCGGCCGGATGTACTTCGAGTGCGGTGACTACGGAATGGCCGACAGTTGCTACAGCAGCGCCCAGCTCATCTACAGCCGGCTGGACAGCCGGACCCGGGAAGCGGTGGCCCTGAACAACCTCGGCCGGCTGCACCACGCGGGCGGCAACTTCAGGCTGTCGCTCAGGTACCTGGAGCGCGCCCGGGTCCTGTTCGGTGACGACCGGGCCTGGCAGGCCGAGAACCTCAACAATCTCGGCGGCCTGGCCCTGGCCTGGCCCGAAGCGGGTGACCCCGGCGAGTTCTACCGGCAAGCCCTCGGCCGGTCGAGAGCCATCGGGCTCCGCCTGCAGGAAGGACGGGCGCTCGAAGGGCTCGGCCGATGTTCGTTGAGAGCCGTGGACGTCGCGGACGGCGTCGCCCGGCTGCGGGAGGCATTGGTCGTGTTCGACGAACTGAAGGCTCCGGAGGCGAAGGCCGTGAGGGCTGCGCTCGCGCATTTTGTCGGCGGGTAGCGCACGGGCCCCGCGCGGACGGCCCGGCCGGGATCCAGCGACCGGGCCGTCCGAACAGGACCGCCGAAGCGGGTACTCAGACCTAGTGGTCGTTGAGGTAGTAGTGGGTGCTCGCGTGCTGGTAGTCCGGACCCAGGAAGACCGTGACGCCGATGTTCACGTGTTCCGGAAGGTCGTGCGTGCCGCCATCCGAAGCCCTGGCCGTGGCACAAGATCCCAGGCCATTGGAGGAGACGAGGTGGTAACGGACGTCGTATTGGCCTGAACTCGACTGGACGGCGACATCGGCCCGGGCCGAGAGTCCGTCGGCCGCCGAGTCACAGACGGACACGACGTCGCCGTTCTCTTCAACGTAGACGGTGCCCCCCTTGGCGGCGTCCGTGGTTTTCCACGTGTGGTCCCAGCTGCCGCCGGGAGGGTCCACGGTGGCCGACGCCGACGTCGCGGTCATGAGTGTGCCGCCGGCGACGAAAGCGGTCGTCGCGACCAAGGCCGCGATCTTGTTGCGCATTGTGTGACTCCCATTCTCACACTCGCACGGAGAAATCCGAGCGAGCTGTCTTTGATTCATTTTTCGTCCACGCACCGCGTCGGACGGCTTTTCCGGTGGGGGGTCAGGGCTTCTCGAAGTGCTGGTAGTCGATCGGGGTGTCCCAGGAGCCGCCCCAGGTCCAGCCGCGGGAGACGAAGGCCCGCTCGGTGACGT
>NZ_JBFAZA010000042.1:0-59017 GCF_040681595.1 Amycolatopsis sp. NPDC051716
GACTTGAACTCCTTGTTAAGGGAACTCTTGGTGTAACTGTTGCAGAATCAATCGGTACCCTTATTGCTCCTCTTTTCTCAGCTGCAGATGGTTACCTTGGAATTACACTTATCTTTGGTGCTTATGCCTTCTTCTGGTTTGTTGGTATTCACGGTCCTTCAATTGTCGAACCAGCAATCGCTGCTATCACTTATGCCAATATCGATGTCAACTTGCATCTTATCCAAAATGGACAACATGCAGATAAAGTTATCACTTCTGGTACTCAAATAAGCGTGCCTTGACACGATGCCGCCGGCCGTAGTCACAATGACGGCTTCGGGGTGGCGGAACCAGGAACCCCGCCAAGGCACCGGAAACAAAGGGGCTTCGGGGCACCATCACCCCCGCCCAAGGTATTCATCGGCATCGATGCGAAGACCGCCGTCATAGTGGATCACCGTGAGCACATGCCGTTCAACCACCGCCACACCCCCATCCCGGGGGTACAACGCGATCCGCACACTGACCTGGTTGTCCCGCACCGAAGGCTGGGCCAGCACCTCCGCACCGCGGTACCGGCCCCAGAACCGGTCATAACTCGCCCGCCCGCGCCCCCGCAGGTTCGGCCCGATCAGCGGCCACCCCGCCGTGGTGTCCGGCATCGAGCGGTAGTACCCGACGACGAAGCCGGCCAGCTCGGTCTCGGCGTCCTCCGGCGCCGGGGCGGACCGAGCCGGTCCGCCAGGTGCGGTACCGGAGGAGGCCGGCTGCGCCACACCCGCAACGGGCGGCGGAAAGGGCCACCAGTCCTTGTCGCCCGCGACGGCCAAGTAGGCCGGCACCAGGGCGGCAACTGCGGCGATGGCCCCGATCCTGGTGAACAAGCCTTCTTTGGGCACCGTGAGCTCCCAGCGGTCCGTCAGCGCGGTACGCCCGCAGGAGTCGCCCTCGAGAACACCGTCGTTACGCCCACCGCGGTGGGCGAATCACGAACGCAGTGCACCCCGCCGCCGCTGCCAATCGGTCACCGCCCCCAGCCCGGAGTCGATCTCCTCGGTCAGCAAAGCGGAAAGCTGCGCCGCGACATCCGCCCCCAGCAGCTCCCCCACCCGCTCCAGCAGCGACAACGCTTCCCACGGCGAACCCGCCAACGTCCCGGCGAGCACCCCCGGCTCCGGCGGCGTCAGCCCTTCCTCCAGCCCGAACCGTCCGGCCGCCAGCAACGCCGCGACCACCAGGTGCGGCTGGGCGTCCGCACCGGCGAAGCGGAACTCCAGGCGGCGGTTCGCCGACGCCCCGGCCACGCGCACCGACGCCGTCCGGTCATCGTGCCCCCAGCGCACCTCACGCGGAGAAAACGGCGCCGTTCGCAGCCGGACGTAGGAGTTCCACGTCGGCGCCCACACCGCCGTCAACGCGCGAGCGTCGCGGAGCACCCCGGCCAGGAACCCGCCCAGCAGATCCGGCTCCGAGCCGTCCACAGCGGACAGTGACAGGTGCACGTGCCCGGAATTCCCCTGCCCCGGCTCCGGCGCCGCCAGGTAGTCCGCGGTGACGCCGTGCCGCGCGGCCGCCCGGCGCACGATCAGCTGCTGCAGCAGGACGTCGTCGCAGGCGGCCAGTGCGTCGCGGTGGCGCAGCACGATCTCGTACTGCCCCGGGTGGCACTCGGCCCGCGCGGACTCGACGCCGAGCCCGGCGTCGGCCAGGTCCGTCCGCAGGTCGCGCAGCAGCGGCGCCAGCCGTTCGGTCCCGCCGAGGGCGTAGTCGACACCGTGCGCCGTGAGCGGCGCGCCAAGAGAGTCGCGGAACACCACCTCGTGCTCGATCCCCACCGAGGGCACCAGCCCCAGCCCCTCCAGCGCCGCGAGCTGCCCGCGCAGCACCTCGCGCGGCGCCAGCTCCGCGGCGGCCCCGGACGGCCACTCGGCGTCACCCACGACCGCCCACGTCCGGTCACCCAGCGGGATCGCCGAAGCCGCGTCCGGCCGCACCCGCACGTCGCCGAAGCCCTCGAGGTACCCGCCCAGCACGCCGGACGCCGGCAGCGGATCGCGCGACGGCGTCCACGCGAACACGTAGCTGCAGATGCCGTAGCCGTCTTCGAGGACCTCGGGCGCGAACGGCGCGCCGAGCTCCACCGCGGCGAACCGGGCGTGCGGATCGGGCACCAGCAGGAGCAGCCGGGCGCCGTCCTCGGCGAGCACGCCGCGCAGCACCGCCTCGCCCACCGTGGCCGCCGCGCGCCGGGCGGCCAGTGACCGCGGGCCGGCCGGCCGCGCGAACGCCGTCACCAGGCGCCACCCGGATCCGGGGCGTGCAGCGGGTTCGGCACCCGGCCCCAGCGGACGTCGAATTCGTCGTCGCGCTCCACCTTGTCGAAGCCCTGCCCGGCGAAGTGCTCCCGGTTGAGCGTCACGCGCTCGACGTCCGGGGCGAACAGGCGGCACGCGTCGAACCGCGCGGCCACGTCCGGGTTCTCGTCCCGGTAGCGGCCGGCGATCTCCCGGACCGGCGCCCAGAACGCCGCCCGCGGCAGGCCCAGCTCGTCGAACAGGAGCTCGGCCCAGAACCGGAACTGGCCGGAGAACACCGAGCTGAACAGCGACTGGGCCAGCAGGTGCGCGGGCCAGCGCAGCATGTCCGCCGCCGCCTCGGGCGGCAGCGACTCGTAGCTTTCCAGCTGCTCGTCGAGCAGGTCGACACCTTGCGCGAAGTCCTTGATCAGCACCCGCTGCGGGACCCCGGCCGCGTCGACGACCAGGACGAGGTTCTGGCCGTGCGGGCAGAACCCGACGCCGTGGCGCAGCAGCCACTGCAGCAACGGCGTGAGCAGCAGATCGAACAGCCGCGTCAGCCAGCCCGTGGCGTCTCCGCCGCCGATCAGGTGCGCCAGCATCGACACGCCGTCGGGGCCGCGGTACGGCAAGGCGGCGAACGAAATCGCGCGCTCCCCCGCCGCGAGCCGGATGGGCTCGCGCCACAGCGCGCCCAGGGTTTCGTGGAACCGGTACGGCAGTTCCTCGAGGTGCCCGAACAGCGGGTGCTGCACCGACACGCTCGCCACCTCGCCGAGCAGCCCGAACCGGTACTTCTCCGTCAGCAGCGGGTCGGCCGCGCCGATCCGGCGCAGCCACGTCGTCACCGACGGCCCGGCGAGCGTGGCCGCGGAGTTGAGCCCGCGGTAGACCAGCGTGTTCCGCACGGACACGGCGGTCTTGACGTCGTGGCGGCCGGGGGTGCTCACGTTGGCCAGGGTCCGGACCGTCTGGTGCGGGCGGTAGGCATCGGCGCTTTCCCCGAGGTCGATCACCACGCCGGTGGCGAGTTCGGCGGCGTAGAGCGTGCCGAGGATTTCGTCGGCCTGCCACGGGTGCACGGGCACCCAGACGTAGTCCTCGGGTGCCTTCGCGGCGAACTCTTCGCGCAGTTCGCCGAGTTCGGCGGCCAGCAGGGCGTCCCGGCTCAGCTCGTCGACGCAGCGGAACTCGGCGTGGTCCGGGTGGACGGCGAACCAGCGCAGCCGGACGTCCGCGCCCGCCTCGGGCGCGTACCGGGCCCGGTCGCGGGCGGAGAACCCAACTCGGCCCTTGTTGAGCACGAGCCGCGGGTGGCCGGTGAGGTGCCCGTCCGCGACGTCGTAGTCCATCGTGGACAGTTCGGCCGCGGTCGGGGCGCGCCGGAGGCGGGCGGCCTCGTTGGCGACCGTCGAGGTCAGCTCGGCGAGCACGTCGGCCAGCCGCAGCCCGCTCAGGCCCAGGACTTCACGCGCGTCCACGACGAGCGTGCGCGGGTCGGTGACCGGCTGGCCGTTCCGGTGCGCGCTGCCGGGTTCGACCGTCCAGGCGTCGAACGCGCCGCGCCGGGCCCGGAACGTGTAGCCGGCGCCGGGCAGCTCCAGCCGGTACTCCCCGCCGTCGGCGACCGGCTCCAGCATGTGCTCGTAGGACAGTTCGCCGAGCATCTTGTGCGTGATCAGCGCGCCGGCCGCACGCCAGGCGGCCGCCTCATCCAGGGTCACTTGTCCTCCAGGCCGAACGTGGTGAACGCGGTGCGGTCGGGCAGCTCGTGCACGGTCTTGCCGCACACGGCGTTGAGGATCACGGCCGCCCGCCACGCGCCGAGACCGAGGTCGGGGGCGCCGGGCCCGTGCGTGTGCCGTTCGGCGTTCTGCACGAACAGCGCCCCGGGCACGTCGAGCGCGACGCGATAGTCCGCGCCGACTTCCAGGCGGCCCCGCCGGTCGCGGCGGACGGCGTCGCCGAGCCCGGCCAGCAGTGGCCCGGTGGGTGCCTCCGCGTACCCGGTGGCCGCGACGACGGCGGCGGTGCGCAGGGTGGCCCCGCGGTCCTGCTCCGCGTGCCGGACGCCGAGTTCGATCGCGCCGTCCACTGTGGACGCGGACACGACTTCGACGCCGGGGGTCAGCAAGGTTCCCGGCGGCCCGGTGACGCTGCGGCGGTACAGCTCGTCGTGGATCGCGCCGATCGTTTCGGCGTCGATGCCCTTGTAGAGCTGCCACTGCGTGGGCAGCAGCCGGTCGCGGACCGCTTCGGGCAGGCGGCGGAAGTACGCGGTGTAGTCCGGCGTGAACTGCTCGAGCCCGAGCTTCGAATACTCCATCGGCGCGAACGCGGGCGTCCGGGCCAGCCAGCGCAGTCCGTCCACAGTGGATCTCGACCGGAGCAGGTCGAGCACCACTTCGGCGCCGGACTGCCCGGAACCGACGACCGTGACGCTGTCCGCCGCGAGGAGTTCGTCCCGGTGCGGCAGGTAGTCGGCCGAGTGCAGCGCCAGGACGCCGGGATCGGCGACGACGTCCCGCAGGGGCGCCGGCACCGACGGCACCGAGCCGACACCGAGCACGACGTGGTCCGCGAGCACCGGTTCGGTCCCGGCGATCGTGAGTTCGAAGGCGTCACCGGACCAGCGGATGCCGGTCACTTCGTGGCCGAAGTGGCACGACGGCAGCCGCGCGGCGGCCCAGCGGCCGTAGTCGTCGTATTCCACGCGAAGCGGGTGGAACCGCTCGGCGAAGTAGAACGGCAGCAGGCGGCCGCGGTCGCGCAGGTAGTTGAGGAAGGAGAACGGGTTCGTCGGATCGACCAGCGTCACCAGGTCGGCCAGGAACGGCACCTGCAGCGTCGCGCCGTCGACGAGCAGGCCGGGGTGCCAGCGGAACTCCGGGCGGGCGTCGAAGAAGACGGCGTCGAGGCCGTCGACGCCGGCGGCCAGCGCCGCGAGCGAGAGGTTGAACGGCCCGATCCCGACGCCGGCGAGGTGGTGGCGCCTCACGAAGCGACCGGGCTTTCCCGGCCGGCCACGAGCTCGGCGCCGGCCGTGGCGGCGATCCGGTCGAGCAGCGGGAGGTAGTCGGCGGCGGTGGTGTGCGGGTGCAGCAGCGTCAGCTTGAGCCACAGCTGGCTCGCCCCGCCCGGCCCGGTCGGCAGCGCGGCCCGGCCGATGACGGCGGTGCCCGCTTCGAGGAGCGCGCGGCGGACGCGCGCGACGAGCTCGTCGCCGCCCGCCTCGTCGGCGACGACCGGCCGCAGGACCACGGTGGACAGTTCGGGCGGGCCCCACAGCCGCAGGCCCGGGTGGTCCTCGACGCGCCGGGCGAGCTCGGTGGCGGTGGCGCAGCAGCGTTCGACGAGCGCGCCGAGGCCGTCGGTGCCGAGCGCGTGCACGGTGACGGCCATCCGGAAGGCGTCCGGCCGCCGCGACGTCCGGATGGACCGGCCGAGCAGGTCCGGCAGGCCGGCTTCGGTGTCGTCGTCGGCGTTGAGGTACTCGGCGCGGACGGTGAGCGCCCCGAGATCGGCGGCTTCGCGCGCGGCGAAGAGCCCGGCGGCGACCGGTTGCCAGCCGAACTTGTGCAGGTCGAGCGCGACGGAGTCGGCGAGGTCGAGCCCGTCGAGTTTGGTCCTGAGCGTTTCGCTGCACAGGGCCATGCCGCCGTAGGCCGCGTCGACGTGCAGCCGGGCCTCGTGCCGGCGGCAGATCGCGGCGATTTCGGGCAGCGGGTCGAGGGTGCCGGTGTTGGTGGTCCCGGCGGTCGCGACGACGACGCAGCCGGGGATGAGGATCTTGTCGAGCGCATCGGGGAGCAGCCGGTCGCCTTCACAGGGGACGACGATCGGGGCGGGCAGGCCGAGCAGCCAGGCGGCGCGGGCGACGCTGTGGTGGGCGTTGGCCCCGCAGACGGGCTGGACGACACCGTTTTCGCGGGCGAGGAGCAGCCCGAGGAGGTTGGATTCGGTCCCGCCGGTGGTCACGACCGCGTCGGGCCGGTCAGCGCCGGGGTAGCAGAGCCGCGCGATGCCGGTGGTGAATTCCCGTTCGAGTTCGCCGGCGACGGGCGCTTGGTCCCACGAGTCCATGGAGGGGTTGAGCGCGCCGGCGACGACATCGGCGGCAACGGCCACGGCGAGGGGCGGGCAGTGCAGGTGGGCGGCACAGGCGGGATCGGCGGGATCAGCGGAGCCGGCGGCGAGCAGGCGGCTGAGTTGTTCGAGCGCGGCTTCGGCGCCGACTCCGCGGCGGGGCAGGTCACCGCTCCCGGCGGACAAGGCAGGTGTGGCCCGGTGCGACCCCGCGGGCCCCAAATCCGCGCGCCCCGGCTCCCCGCGCTCGGCAGCGGGTGCGGCTCGGTGTAGCCCCGCGGACCCGAAATCCGCGCGGCCCGACTCGCCAACGTCGGCGGCGGCCGCAGGTGCCGCCCGGTGCAGCCCCGCGCCCCCGAAATCCCCGCCCGCCGACTCAACCGCATCGGCCACCACGGGCCCCGGCTCGCCACGCTCCGCCACCAGCGCCGCCGCCACCGCGGCCGGGCCGCCCGCCGGGACCGGGCCGCCGCGCTCGGCCACGCCCGCCGCCATTCCGCGCAGGGCCAGCGGGATCAGCTCGCCGAGCCGGTCCGCGCCACCTTCGCCACCGGCCAGCCCGTCTGCCCGCATGTGCCCGCCTTCCTTAGGGTTGCCTTGCCTACGCTGCGCAACAGTACGGCGATCGACGGCTGCCTGTCATCCCCGTTCAGCATGCTCGACCGGGTGGCGGTGACGCGTCGGCCATCGGGAGTAGGTTCACCGCGAGGAGGTGATCAGCGTGCCGCGCTGGGATGTCCTGCTGGCCATCGCCGCGGGCGGCGCGCTCGGCAGTCTCGCCCGCTACGGCCTGTCGGTGGCGATCCCGCACGCGCGCGGCGAGTTCGCCGTCGCCACGCTGCTCACCAACGTGCTCGGCTGCCTGCTCATCGGCGTCCTGATGGCGGTCCTGACGACCACCGCGCGCCCCCACCACCTGCTCCGGCCGTTCCTCGGCGTCGGCATCCTCGGCGGCTTCACGACGTTCTCCACGTTCGTGACCGACACCCTCGACGCGGCGACGACCGGGCGGCTCGTGGGATCCTTGGCGTACCTGGCCGCGTCGGTGGTGCTGTGCCTGACGGCGGTCGCGGTCGGCCTGGCCGCGACGCGCGCGGTGCGGAAGGGACGCTGATGGACGGACTGCACACCCGCCTCACGATCTACCTCGGCGAAGACGACCACTGGCACCACAAGCCGCTCTACCACGAGATCGTCCGCCGGGCCCGGGACGCGGGTCTCGCGGGCGCTTCGGTCCTTCGCGGCGTCGAGGGCTACGGCGCTTCGTCGCTGATCCACACCACGCGGATCCTGTCGCTGTCGGAGGACCTGCCGGTGGTCATCGTGATCATCGACGAAGAGGCGAAGCTGCGGGCGTTCCTGCCGCAGCTCGACGAGCTGATCGGCGAAGGGCTGGTGACGCTCGACCAGGTCGAGGTGGTGCGCCACGGGGGGCGGGCGGAGTGACGCCGGTCCTGGTGGCCCTGGGCGGCGCGGCGGGCTCGGTCCTGCGCTACCTGACCGACCGGAAGGTCCAGCAGTGGCGCGACTCGCCGTTCCCCTTCGGGACGCTGACGGTGAACGTCGCGGGCTCGTTCATCCTGGGGTTCCTGAGCGGCTGGCTCCTGCACGGCGCGGAGCCGTCGTCGGTGCGCGCCCTGGTGGCGGTGGGCTTCTGCGGCGGCCTGACGACGTTCTCGACGTTCGGCTACGAGACGGTCCGGCTGTTCCTGGAGAAGACGCGGCTGTACGCGGTGCTGAACGTGGTCGTCACCATCCTCGCGGGCCTGACCTCGGGCGCCCTCGGCCTCCTGCTGGCGACCGGCACCTTCGGTTAGCGGTCCGGACGCCGCATCCGCCGCTGCACGCGGCCGAGCGCCTCGTCGAGCCGCCCCGCCCGGCCGTTTTCCCGGCCCGCGCGGCGCTCGAGCTTCCCCTCGACGTACTCGGCCAAGGTGACGTCGGCCCACTTGTGCTTCCCCCGGCGGCGGGTCCGCAGCAGCCGCTGCTCGGCCGCCTCGGCCCGGGTTTCGTCGGGCACCCCGGTCGCCGCCCGCAGAGCGAGACTCTCCCGCGCGCGGTTGCTCCGGCGGGCGAACGCCTTGCTGCGCGGCAGGTTCTTGCGCGTCGACTTGGCGTTCTCGCCGTAGTCGTCGCGCCGGTCCTTCAGGTAGCTGAGCCGCTTCTTCTCCGGCGGCGTCTTCCGTCGCATGCGTTCCTCCTCCGGGGCCAGGAAACACCCGGCCCCGGAGGAAGGCAACGCAAATATCAGCGCGGCGCCAGGCCACGCACCTGCTCGAACGGGTCCTCCCCGGTCGGCAGCAGCGCGATGATCGGCGTCGTCAGGCCGTTGTCCACGTAGGACCGCACCTGCTCCCGGCACGAATCCACGCTCCCGTGGATCACCAGCTCGTCCACGACGGAGTCCGGGATCACCTGGTTCGCCTTCTGCCGATCGCCGGCGGCCCACGCCTCGTGCATCGGGGCCAGCGCCTCGCCGCGGCCCAGCCACTCGTGGAACGCCGCGTACACCGGCACCGTCAGGTAGCTCGAGATCAGCATCCGGCCCAGGCCCCGCGCCGCCTCGGCGTCTTCGGTCGGGCAGACGAAGATCCGGGCCGCCAGCTCGACGTCCGGACCGACGACCGAACGCACCTTCGGGACGTCCGAAGCCGCCAGCCAGTTCGTGATCGCGCCGTCGGCTTCGCGCGCCGCCAGCCGCAGCATGCCCGGCCGCAGGGCCGCCAGCATGATCGACGGCGGCGGGTCCGTGGGCCGCTCCAGCCGGAACTTCGACACCGTGAACGTCTCGTACTTCTCGCTGACCTTCTCCCCCGCCAGCGCCGAACGCAGGAACCGCAGCGTGTCGCGGGAGCGCGCGAACGGCTCGTCGAAGGAAGCCGCGTTCCACTGGGAGACGATCACCGGGGACGACGCGCCGATGCCGAGGACGAACCGGCCGGGCGCCAGTTCCGCCACCGTCGCCGCCTGCATCGCCAGCAGGCCCGGGCCGCGCGTGTACACCGGCACGATCGCCGTGCCCAGCCGCAGCTGGGGTGCCCACTGCGAGGCCAGCACCAGCGGCGTGAACGCGTCGGTGCCCGCCGTTTCGGCCGTCCACGCGTCCGTGTAGCCCAGGTCCGGCAGCTGCTCGACCAGTTCGCGGTGCGCCGTCAGCGGCACTCCGGTCAGCGGGATCGTCAGGCCCCAGCGGCTCATGCAATCTCCTTCTCGACGGCGGACAGTTCACGCAGCAGCCAGTCCACCTGCGTGCGCATCAGGTTCTCCGCGACCTCTTCGGCCTGCGGCGTCATGTGGGTCGCGCCCGCCAGCGGCAGGAAGACGTGCGAACGCCCCTTCGCCAGCAACGCCGACGACAGCCGCAGCGAGTGCGCGACGAACACGTTGTCGTCGGCCAGCCCGTGCACGATCAGCAGCGCCCGGCTCAGCTCCGCCGCGCTCTCGATCAGCGAGTTGTGCGCGTAGCTTTCCGGTTCGTCCTGCGGCTTGCCGAGGTAGCGCTCGGTGTAGTGCGTGTCGTACAGCGACCAGTCGGTGACCGGCGCGCCCGCGACCGCCGCGTGGAAGACGTCCGGGCGCCGCAGCACCGCCAGCGCCGACAGGTAGCCGCCGTAGGACCAGCCCCGGATCGCGACTCGCTCCACATCCAGTTCGGGGAACTGAGCGGCCGCCGCCTGCAGCGCGTCCACCTGGTCCTGCAGGGTGACGTCGGCGAGGCGCCCGGCGATCTCGCGCTCCCACACCGCGCCGCGGCCCGGCGTGCCGCGGCCGTCCGCGACGAGCACCGCGAAACCCTGGTCGGCCAGCCACTGCGACGTCAGGAAGGCGTTGCGGCTCTGCAGGACGCGTTGGGCGTGCGGGCCGCCGTACGGGTCGAGCAGCACCGGCAGCCTGCCCTCGCTCGGCTCGTACCCGCGCGGCAGGAGCAGCGCCGCGCGCAGGCCGCGCTCCCCCAGCGTCAGCCAGGTCAGGTTCGGCACGATGTCCGGGTCCACGGTGGACGATCCGATCGACGCGACCGGCGCGCCGTCCCGCAGCACCGAGACGCGCGGGCCGCTGTGCTCCAGGCTCCACGACGACAGCACGGTGATCGCGGCGGACCCGGCGCCGACGTGCACGCCGTCCACAGTGGACAGGCGACGCACCGACGAGCCCTCGGTCCGGAAGACGTGGATCTGCGTCGGGTCGGCCTCGGACGCGCTGAACAGGATCTCGGCGCCGACGTCGAGCACGGCCCGCAGCTGCAGCCCGGCCGGCGTGACGGCCTCGCCGCCGACGAACAGCCGGTGGTCGCCGTCGACCATGCCCTCGACGACCAGCCGCCCGTCGGGCGTCCACGCCGGGACGCCGCCGACGATGTCGATCCAGTGCTGATCGGTCGCCGTGTGCACCACCGAGGCCGAGCCGTCGGTGACGTCGAGCGCGAGGACGTCCATCCGCTTCTGGTCACGCGGCTGCACGGCGAGCAGCGGCGCACCGCCGGCCGACCAGTGCACCGAGGCCAGGTACTCCCACTCGCCCGGCGCAACGTCGACGCGCGAACCGTCCAGGCCGAGCACCGCCAGCGAAACGAGGGCGTTCGTGGTGCCCGCGGCCGGGTAGGCGACGACGTTGGCCGGGTGCTGCGGGTTGGCCGGGTCGGCGATGGTCCAGCGCGGGACCGGGCCGCGGTCGGAGCGTTCGGCCAGGATGCTGCGGCCGTCGGGGGCCCACCAGTAGCCGCGGGTCCGGTCCATCTCCTCGGCCGCGATGAACTCGGCGAGGCCCCAGGCGATGTCCTCGCCCTCTTCCTCGACGAGCACGCGGTCGTCACCGGTGGCCAGCTCCAGCACGTGCAGCCGCCGGTTCTGGACGTAGGCGACGTGCGTGCCGGCCGGGCTGGGCCGCGGGTCGATGACCGAACCGTCGACGCGCAGCGTCACCTCGCCCGAAGCGAGGTCCAGGGTGTAGAGCTTGCCCGAGAGCGAGAACACCGCGACGGTGAAGGCCGAGTCGACGCCGTAGTGCACGACCCCGCCGCCGGTCTCCCGGGCCCGTTCCCGCCGCGCGCGCTCTTCGGCGGGCAGCTCCTCTTCGCCGGGCAGCAGCTCGGCGGCGTCGACGAGCTTCGTCTCGGCGCCGGTCGCCAGGTCGGCCGACCAGAGGCTGTGCCGGGGGTCGGTGCCCGACTCCGCGCGCAGGAACAGCACGCGGGAGCCGTCCGGGGCGACCCGGAACTCCTTCGGCGCGCCGAGGGTGAAGCGCTGGGTCCGGGCCTGCTTGCGGAGGAACGGGAGGTCGTCGACATCGGTCACGCCCGCACTCTTCCAGACGGTCACGACCGGACGCCAACACCCTTCAGCTTGGCCAGCTCGGCGTCGACGTCGTAGTCCGGCTCGGGGAACCGCGGCTTCAGGTCGGCCAGCGTCTCGATGAGCAGTTCGGCGACGGCCCAGTTGCGGTACCACTTGTGGTCGGCGGGCACCGCGTACCAGGGCGCGTGCGGGGTCGACGTCTTCTCGAAGATGTCGGCGTAGGCCTCCTGGTAGGCCGGCCAGTGCGACCGCGCCTCCAGGTCACCCGGGTTGTACTTCCAGCGCTTCTCGGGCGTGACGAGCCGGGCCTTGAGCCGCTTGAGCTGCTCCTCCGGCGAGATGTGCAGGAACACCTTGACCACGGTGGTGCCCGCCTCGGCCAGTTCCGCCTCGAACTCGTTGAGCTCGGTGTAGCGGCGCTTCCGTTCGGCCGCGGTGAGCAGGCCGGACACGCGCGGGACCAGGATGTCCTCGTAGTGCGAACGGTCGAAGACGCCGATCTGGCCGGGCGCGGGCAGCTGCTTGCGGATCCGCCACAGGTAGTGGTGCCGCAGTTCGGCCGGGGTGGGCTTCTTGAACGCCGCGTACCGGACGCCCATCGGGTTCACCAGGCCGAGCACGTGCGACACCGTGCCGCCCTTGCCGGAGGTGTCCATGCCCTGCAGCACGAGCAGCACCCGGCGGCTGCTGCCGGCGGTCCCCTCGGCGAAGAGCGCCTCCTGCAGGGCGGACAACCGCTCCCCCGCGCTCTCGAGCCCGGCGAGGGCCTTGGCCTTCTTGCCGGGCCCGACCGGGGCCGAGCCCGGGTCGGGCAGCTCGTCACCGACGCGCAGCGCGTTCCGGACCCGGCTTCCGTCGTCCTTCTTGGCCATCCACCGAAACTACCCGTTCAGGCGGCGGCTTTCTCGGCGAACAGCTTCAGCAGGGCACCGTGGCCGCCCTCGCCGGAGACGCCTTCGCGGACCTTCGCGCCGGTTTCGCCGTGCCGCTCGAAGCCCCGGTGCTCCAGCTCGACGCGGGTGCTGCGCGGCCCCTCCTCGACGAACCTGACCTCGATCTCGCTGGCGTGGGCCGGGTCCGGGTCGATCCGCCAGTCGCCGTCGATCCGCCAGGACAGGACCACCCGGGCGGGTGGCTCCCAGACCAGCACCTCGCCCCACTCGCACTCGGCGCCGCCGGCGGTCCGCTCGTACCAGCGGCCGCCTTCCTTCGGCTCGAGGACGGCTTCGGCGAGCTCGCCCGCCCCGATGTGGTGCTGCCGGGGCCACCAGCTGTCGAAGGCTTCGGTGTAGGTCTTGAACGCGTGCTCGCGCGAACACGCGACGGTGACGCTCTTGCGGATCGGTTCCAGGGTCACGACTGCTCCTCTTCGGTTTGTCCGGCCAGTTCGGCGAAGGCCTTCAGCGCGTCCGACCACATCCCGTCGAGGTAGGCGCGCAGGGCGGCGATCCCGGCCGGTTCGAGCCGGTAGAGCCGCTTGGTGCCGGCGGCCCGATCGGTGACCAGGCCGGCCTCCTTGAGCACCTTGAGGTGCTGGGAGACGGCCGGGCGGCTGATCGGCAGGTCCGCGGCCAGCTCGCCGACCGCGCGCGGCCCGTCCCGGAGCGCTTCGAAGATCGCGCGCCGCGAAGGGTCGGCGAGGGCGGCCAGCTGGTCGCTTCCGTAAGTCGCCACGAACGGTAAGTTACAGCTTACCAATGTCCGCGTCAATCGGCACGCACTGTTTCGGGGGTGTAACGCGCATATTGCGCAACGAACACCGGGTTAAAGCAATGATTCCCGGCTGAAGTCTGCGTGTTCTGCCTCTAACCTGAACACATGACGACGTTCGCCGGCCGGGAGACCGCCGCCAACACCGCAGCGAGCTTCATCGAGCTCGACGAGCAATGGAGCACGCACAACTACCACCCGCTGCCCGTCGTGATCGCCGAAGCCGCCGGCGCCTCGGTGACCGACGTCGAGGGCCGGTCCTACCTCGACTTCCTCTCCGGCTACTCGGCCTTGAACTTCGGGCACCGCCACCCGGACCTGATCGCCGCCGCCGTCGAGCAGCTCGGGCGCGTCACGCTGACGTCGCGGGCGTTCCACCACGACCAGCTGGGGTTGTTCTGCCGCGAGCTGGCCGAGCTGACCGGCACCGAGCTGGTGCTGCCGATGAACTCCGGCGCCGAGGCCGTCGAGTCCGCGGTCAAGATCGCCCGCAAGTGGGCGCACCGGGTCAAGGGGGTGCCGGACGGCACCGCGGAGATCATCGTCGCGGGCTCGAACTTCCACGGCCGGACCACGACGATCGTGTCGTTCTCGACCGACGAGACCGCTCGCGCCGACTTCGGCCCGTTCACGCCGGGCTTCGTCACGGTGAAGTACGGCGACGCGGCCGCGCTGCGCGACGCGATCACCCCGCGCACCGCCGCGGTGCTGCTGGAGCCGGTGCAGGGCGAGGCCGGCGTCATCGTGCCGCCGGAGGGCTACTTCGCCGACGTCCGCGCCGCCTGCGACGAGCACGGCGTGCTGCTGATCGCCGACGAGATCCAGTCCGGGCTGGCCCGCACCGGCACGGTGCTGGCGCTGGACCACGAGGGCGTCCGCGCGGACGTGTACACCCTCGGCAAGGCCCTCGGCGGCGGCATCCTGCCGGTGTCCGCGGTGGTGGGCCGCCGCGACGTCCTCGGCGTGCTGAAGCCGGGCGAGCACGGCTCGACCTTCGGCGGCAACCCGCTGGCCTGCGCGGTCGGGCGGGCGGTCGTTCGCCTGTTGACCACGGGCGAGTTCCAGCAGCGCGCCACCGAGCTGGGCGCCCACCTGCACGCGCGGCTGAACGAGCTGATCGGGCAGGGCCTGTCGGAGGTCCGCGGCCGCGGCCTGTGGGCCGGCATCGACATCGCCCCGGGCGGCCCGTCGGGCCGGGCGGCGTCCGAGGCGCTGATCGCGCGCGGCGTGCTGTGCAAGGAGACGCACGAGCGCACCCTGCGCGTCGCCCCGCCGCTGGTGATCACCCGCGCCGCGCGACGGGCCGGCCGGAACCGGCCGCACTGCGCCGGAGTCTCGACGGCGAACGCGGCCCGGACCAGCCTGGCCGCGCTGCGCACGTCGGCGGTCACCGCCCGGCGGACCTGACCTCAGTCGGTCAGCGGCCGGGCCGGGTCGGCGAGCCGGTCCGCGTCCACGGTCCGTCCACTGAGGATCAGCTCGCGCACCGCGTCCAGGCCCTCGTCCCACTGGTTCACGTGCAGTCCCGCGACCACCCGGCCACCGGTGAGCCAGAACGCGTGGAACGCCTCGGCGCCGCCGCGGGTGACGACGCGGTCGTAACCGCCCGGCGGGAACCAGCCGGTGAACTCCATGCCCGCGTCGTACTGGTCCGAGAAGAAGTACGGCAGGTCGTCGTGGACCACCTCGCGGCCGAGCATCGCCCGTGCCGCCGCCGGGCCGCCGTTCGTCGCCGCGGCCCAGTGCTCGACGCGGACGCGACGTCCGTAGCGCTCTTGCCACACGCTCGCGACGTCGCCGGCCGCGAAGACGTCCGGGTCGTCCGTGCGCAGGCCCGCGTCCACCAGGACACCGTCGTCGACGGCCAGGTCCGCCTCGGCGGCCAGCTGCGTCTCGGGCCGGGCGCCGATGCCGACGACGACCACGTCGGCCGGGATCTCGCCGTCGTCCGTCAGCACCGCCGAGACCGCGGTGTCTCCCGCGAAGCCCGTCACGCCGGTGCCGAACCGCAGCTCGACGCCGTGGCGGCGGTGCAGGTCGGCGAAGAATCCGCCCACCTCCGGCCCGAGCGTGGCGTGCAGCGGGGCCGGCCCGGGCTCGACGATCATGACCGGGCAGCCGTAGTGGCGTGCGGCGGCGGCCGTCTCCAGGCCGACCCAGCCCGCGCCCGCCACGACGACCCGGCCACCCGCGGCCAGCGCGTCGCGCAACCGGTCGGCGTGCGCGAGGCGGCGCAGGTAGTGGACGCCGTCGAGGTCGTTGCCGGGCACCCGCAGCCGCCGCGGCGACGCCCCGGTGGCCAGCAGCAGCTTCGTGTACCCGAGGCGTTCGCCGCCGGCCAGTTCCACCTCGTGCGCCGCCCGGTCCAGCGCGGTCACCCGCCGGCCGGTCAGTACCTCGATGCGCTGGTCGACGTACCACTTCTCGTCGTGGACGAACACCGACGCGCGGTCGTCCTGGCCGAGCAGGTACCCCTTCGACAGCGGCGGCCGCTCGTAGGGCAGGTCCGGTTCGGCACCGACGATGACGACGCGTCCGTCGAACCCCTCGGCCCGCAGGGTTTCCGCGGCCTTCGCGCCGGTCAGCCCGCCGCCGGCGATGACGAAGGTGGCCATCACGCGCTCACCCCGCTCAAGGCGAAGAACTCCTGCCGCGTCTTGGGTTCTTCCCGCAGCAGGCCGTGCAGCGACGACGTCACGGTCAGCGCGCCGGTCGCCCGCACCCCGCGCAGGGACATGCACAGGTGCTCGGCCTCGATCACGACGCCGACGCCCTTGGGTGCCAGGTGCTCCTGCAGCCAGTCCGCGACCTGCTTGGTCAGCCGCTCCTGCACCTGCAGGTCGCGCGCGAACATCTCGACGACGCGGGCGAGCTTGGACAGGCCCAGGATCCGTTCGCCGGGCAGGTAGCCGACGTGGGCGACGCCGCGGAAGGGCAGCAGGTGGTGCTCGCACAGCGACTGCACCGGGATGCTCTTCGCCAGCACGAGCTCGTCGTAGCCTTCGTCGTTGGGGAAGGTCGTCAGCTGGAAGTCCCGCGGCTGCAGCATTTCCGCGTAGGCGTGGGCCACCCGCCGCGGCGTGTCGCCGAGGTGCTCCGACGACGGGTCCTTCCCGAGGGCCCGCAACAGGTCGGCGACCGCGCGTTCGGCCGCGTCCAGGTCGACGGTGTCGCGGTCGTGGACGACACCGAGGTGCCGCAGCGGAACCGGGGCGCTGACGGGATCGACGCTCACGAGGGTGCCTCCTTCTAAAAACAAGTCGGACCGACGTTAGAAGCTCCCCGGGGTTTTCGTCAACACGTCTTTGTTTTAGAATCCGGCGATGCAGGAGACCCAGGCGCTGGCCGCGGCCGCAGCGCTCGACGAGCCGACCCGGCGCCGGTTGTACGAGTACGTCGTCCGCCGCCGGGAGCCGGTGAGCCGCGACGACGTCGCCGCCGCCCTCGGCGTGCCCCGGGCGACGGTCGCGTTCCACCTCGACCGCCTGGTGGAGGAGCGGCTGCTGGCGGTCGGCCACGAGCGCCGGACCGGCCGCAGCGGCCCGGGGGCGGGCCGCCCGGCGAAGCTGTACCGGCGGTCGGACCGCCAGGTGAGCATTTCCCTGCCCGAGCGCCAGTACGAGCTGGCGGGCGGGCTGCTGGCGACCGCGCTGGAGGAGGCCGACGAAACCGGCGGTTCCCCGCGGGAGATCCTGACCCGCTGCGCGCGCGAGCGCGGGACGGAGCTGGCCGCCGGCGGCCGGGACATCGTGGGCACGCTGGAGGAGAACGGCTTCGAGCCGCGCCTCGAGGACGGCGAGGTGACGCTCGTCAACTGCCCGTTCCACCGGCTGGCCCAGGTCCACACGCGCCTGGTGTGCGAGATGAACCTGGGGCTGGTCGAGGGCATGCTGGCCGGCGCGGGGGAGAGCGGGCTGCGGGCCCGGCTGGACCCGCAACCGGGCTCGTGCTGCGTGCGCCTCGCCCACGGCTGACGCCTTGGCGCCCAAATCCCAGCGCCCCAAGGGGGCCTTGGGGCGCTGGGAGCGGGGTTGTTACGCCAGGTTCGTCACTTGGGCGGCACCTCGCCGAGGCGACCGGTCACCGCCGTCCGGATCGCGCTGGCCCCGAGCTGGGTGCCCGGCTTGATCCACGGCTCGTCGGGCTCCGCTCCGGCGATCGTGCGCTCGCCGATGAACCCGCCGGTCGCCGGGTCGATGATCAGCTGCCGGATTTCGTGCCGGTCGTCCAGCCCGAGCGCGATGCCCGTGCGGCCGTCGAGGTTCGCCTCCGCCGCCTGCACCGTGATGCCCGGGATCTTCGCCAGCGCCCGGTACCACTGCGCCCGCAGCTGCGCCGGCATCTGGCCCGCGCGGAGGATCTCGATGCCGAAGTGGAACATCACCGACGGCGTCGAGCCGCGGGCCTTCGTCAGCTGCTGCAGCTTCGCGTACAGCGCCGCCGGGTCGTGCGGCAAGGTCGCGTAGAACGCCGGGCTGTCCCAGTCGCTCGCGTCACCGCACTTCTTCGGCGGCTTGGACTTCGGGAAGAAGTCGCCGCAGCGGCCCTGCCACTGGCCCTGGTCGGTGTCCTCGATCGCCGGCTCCGGGGCCTGCGACTGCGGTACCGAACCACCGAGGAACTTCCCGGTGGCGAGGATCTTGCGGGTTTGCTGCCAGACGTCGTGCTCGTCGGCCGGGATCCACAGGTCGACCTCCTGCTCCCACAGGTAGGTGTAGCCGGCGGCGTCGCCGGTGTGGACGCCGCGCTGCACCCACGTGTGCTCGCCGACGTAGCGGAACTGTCCCGGGCCGACGGGCTGGTCGGCCGCGCCGACGGTCAGGTCCGCGGCCCGGGTGAGCACCTGGACCGCCGACATCAGCCGGACGTCCGGGGCGGCCGACGTCGGGACCGCGGTCGTGGTCCCGACCGGTGGCGCGGCGATCGGGCCGGGTGCCGGAGCCGGCGGGCGCTGCTGCGCGACGACGACGGCGGTCACCGCCACCACGCCGGCCACCGCGGCCGCGGCCGGCAGCGCGAACCGGCGAAGGCGCTTCGGGCGCAGCGGGACGACGTCGGCGGCGGGACTGGCGTCGAGCTCGGCCAGCAGCCGGGCGCGAGCCGCGGACAGGTCGGCCGGCGCGGTGCGGGCGTCGCGGTGGAGCAGCTCGAGGGTCTCGTCGAGCTCGTTCATGACTGGTTCTCCTCGGTGGGGACGAGCAGGGCCTGGAGCCGGTGACGCACGCGGTGCAGGCGCGAGCGCACCGTGCTCGCGGGCACGCCGAGCGCCTCGGCGACTTCGGCCGGTTCGAGACCGGCCCAGGAGGTGAGCAACAGGACGTCGCGGTCCTGTTCGGACAGTCCGGCGAGTTCGGAGGCGAGCACGCGCAGCCGGGCCGCCGCGTCGACCCGGCCGGCGACCGCGGTGTCGTGGTTTTCGGCCGGGCGGTCCCCGGCACCGGCCTTCGCGGTCAGCTGGAACCCGCGGACCTCCTGGCGCAGGTGGTTGCGCAGCAGGTTGGTGGCGATGCCGTAGAGCCAGCCGCGGATCGGCGCCTTCTTCGGGTCGTAGCTCGCCCGTCTTCGCAGCGCGACGACGAACGTCTCCGCCACGAGGTCGTCGGCGACGTGCACGCCCACCCGGCCCGCGAGGTAGCCGCGCAGGGGAGGGGCGTACTCGTCGAAGAGCCGCGCGAAGATCTCTCTCGGATCCCGTGCGGCGAGGTCGGGCCGGTCCAGCCGTTCGACGATTCTGGTCACGGTACTGGTTGTCCCGGCCCGCCGCCCGCGTCCCCGCTCACCCGTGCGGATGAGACGCAGGCCACATTCGTGGAACAGCCGGGCCCGGTGCGGACAACAGCCGGTATGCACCGACGGAACGCGACGCTGCTCGCCGGGACGTGCGCCGGCGCGGTGGCGGCGGTACTCGTGGTGGCCGCCGCGGTACGGCCGCCGGGCCCCGCCGAGGCGCGGCCGTGGCCCGCGCCGCCCGCCCTGACGACGAGCGCGGCCACGACGGCGACCGCGGCGCCACCGGAGACACCGGTGACCGGCCTGCCCGACGGCGCCGCGCTCGCGAACCTCGTGCCCGGGAAGCTCAGCGTGCTGGTCCACGACCGCCGGAGCGGCCGCGATCTCGTCTCCCACCAGCCGGATGTCACCTACCCGGCCGCGTCGCTGGTCAAGCTGCTCATCGCGCTCGAAGCGCTGCGCCAGGGGGAGCCGGCGGGCGTGGTCGCGGGGATGCTTTCGCGCAGCGACGACGAGATCGCCGGCCGGCTGTGGGCGCAGCTGGGCGGCCCCGCGATCGTCACCGGCTGGGCCGCGCGGATCGGCCTGACCTCGACCCGCCCGCCCGCCGAGCCCGGCCGCTGGGGCAGCACGCTCGTCTCCGCCGCCGACGTCGTGCGGTGCTACCGGTACCTCCTCGACGCCGCGCCCGCCGCCACCCGGCAGATCGTCCTGCGGGCCCTAGAAAGCGCGGCCCGCCGCGGCGCGGACGGCTTCGAGCAGCTCTTCGGCGTCCCGGCCGCGGTCACCGCCACCGACTGGGCCGTGGCCCAGAGCTGGTCCTGCTGCGACCCCGGCCGCGACGTGCACACCAGCGGGGTGGTCGGCGACCGGCGGTACGTCGTGGTCGTGCTGACCGCCCAGCCGGCCGCCACGAGCCGGGCGATCGCCACCCAGCGCGTCACCGCGGTCGTGAAAGCGCTTGCTGGTCCGCTCGGGTGGTCCTGACCCGGCGCGGGACGTCCGGAACGCGCCGATTCGGCGGTACCGTCTCGTGGGTGGGGACACGGTACGAGATTCAGGGGGTCAGGGTGGTGGACCGGGCGAAGCCGGGGGAGCAGACGAGAACGTCTCCGCCGGGGCCGCGGCAGCCGAGCCTGGCCGACGTCGCCGGCATGGCCGGCGTGTCGCACATGACCGTTTCGCGCGTGGTCAACGAGAGCGGGCCGGTGCGCCCGGAGACCCGCGAGCGGGTGCTCGCCGCCGTGCAGAAGCTCGGGTACCGGCCCAACACCGCGGCGCGGGCACTGGTCACCGGCCGGTCCGGCACCCTCGGCGTGGTCGCGCTCGAGTCCAATCTCTACGGACCGGCGAGCACGCTCTACGGCATCGAGAACGCGGCCCGCGAGGCCGGGTACGGCGTCGCGATCTGCAGCGTGACGCGGCCGGGCCGGACGTCGATCGGCGACGCGGTGGAGAGCCTGCGGCGCCAGGCGGTGGAGGGGATCGTCGTGATCGCCCCGCACGTCACGGCCGGGCGGGCGCTCGACGCGGCGCCGGCGGACATCCCCCTGGTCGCGGTCGGCGGCGGCGATTCGGCACCGGTGCCGGTGCTCTCGGTCGACCAGTACGACGGGGCCCGCCGCGTCACCGAGCACCTGCTGTCCCTCGGGCACCGGACGGTCTGGCACCTGGCCGGACCGGAGGACTGGCTGGAGGCCCGCGACCGCGAACGCGGCTGGCGCGAGACCCTGGAGGGCCGCGGCCTGCGCGTGCCGGCGGTGGTGCGCGGCGACTGGAGCCCGCGGTCGGGGTACGAGGCCGGCCGGGCGCTGGTCGGCAAGCGGGGTCTCAAGGCCGTGTTTTCGGCCAACGACCAGATGGCGCTGGGCCTGCTGCGGGCGTTCACCGAGGCGGGGATCCGGGTGCCGGAGGACGTCCACGTCGCCGGGTTCGACGATGTTCCCGAGGCCGAGTACTTCACGCCGCCACTGACCACGGTGCGGCAGGACTTCATCGAGGTCGGTCGGCGGACTTTCGGGCTGCTCGAGGAGCGGATGGCGGGTGGGGATGCCGGGGCTCGGCATCTGGTGCCCGCGGAGCTGGTTGTCCGGGAGAGCACCCGGCCTCGGTGACGCTAGCGGGCGGCCTGGGTCTCGTCGCTTGGCTGGAGAGCTGGGCCGGTTTCCGCCACCTCGAAGCCTCGGTGTCCGCAACCCCGAAGCCCGATTGTGACTACGGCGGCCGTGTTCTGGCTTCGGATCGGGGTTGCGGGGGGTCTGCGCTGCGTGGGCTTGGTTTGGTGACGGCCTACTGTTAGCGCTAACAACACCTCGGCATTGATCCATCCTGGTGTTGTATCTTGACGAGTTCTGTGTGTTCGGCAAGTGTTCGTGTTCGATTGTGGTCCCCGCCGCCGCCCTGGAGGCCCCCCGCATGCGCGCCGCCCAACGTTGCCGGACGCTGTTCACCGTCCTTCTTTCCGTCCTGTTCGCCTTTGCCGGGGTGGCCGTTCCCTCGGCGGCCGCGGCCGCTCCCGCGCCAGCGGCACAGCCCACCCACACCGTCACCTACGACGGGTACTCCTTCCTGGTCGACGGCACCCGCACCTACCTGTGGTCCGGCGAGTTCCACTCCTACCGGCTGCCCAGCCCCGACCTGTGGCTCGACATCTTCCAGAAGATGAAGGCGGCCGGCTTCAACGCCACGTCGCTCTACTTCGACTGGGGTTACCACTCGCCGAAGCAGGGGGTTTACGACTTCAGCGGGATCCGGGACCTCGACAAGCTGCTCGACATGGCGCAGCAGGCCGGGCTCTACGTCATCGCGCGCCCCGGGCCGTACATCAACGCCGAGGTCGATGGCGGTGGGTTCCCGACCTGGCTGTCCACCACGCCAGGGCACACCCGCAGCGCCGACCCCGTCTACCTGAAGTACTCCGACGAGTGGCAGACGCAGATCGACCGCATCATCGCGCGCCACCAGCTCACGAACGGCACCGGCAGCGTGCTCGCCTACCAGGTCGAAAACGAGTACTACAACGGCAACGCCGACGGCCGCGCCTACATGCAGCACCTGGAGGACAAGGCTCGCGCCGACGGGATCACCGTTCCGCTGGTCGGCAACAACAACGGCACCTTCAACGCCGGTGCCGCCGCGCTCGACGTCGATGCCGCCGACTCCTACCCGCAGGGCTTCGACTGCTCGAACCCCACCCGCTGGAACGGCGTGCCGGACATCAGCTACGACCACGTCCCCGGCAAGCCGCTGATCACCGCCGAGTTCCAGGGCGGTGCGTTCGACCCGTGGGGCGGCCCGGGCTACGAAAAGTGCGCCCAGCTGATCAACGACCAGTTCGCGAACGTCTTCTACAAGCAGAACATCGCCGTCGGCGCCACCGGGCAGAGCTTCTACATGCTGCACGGCGGCACGTCCTGGGGCTGGAGCGCGATCCCGCAGAACTACACCTCCTACGACTACGGCGCGGCGATCACCGAGGCGCGCCAGTTCGACCCGAAGTACGCCGAGGACAAGCTGATCGGCTACTTCACCCAGTCCGTCGCCCCGCTGACCAAGACCGACGGGCTCGCGGGCGCGCCGCTGAGCGATCCGGCGCTCACCGACACCGCCCGGATCAACCCCGACACCCGCACGCAGTTCCACACCCTGCGGCACAGCGACTCGACGTCGACCGCCACGAACACCACCAGCGTCGCGCTCGACCTCGCCGCGCACGCCGGCTACACCTACGACGACCGCGCGGCCGAGGTCGGCTACACCGGCACCTGGAGCCACGTCGGCCCGGAGGTGAACTACACCGGCGGCGACTACCAGCACACCGAGTCGTTCTCCAACGTCACCGGGGACAGCGTCAGCATTCCCTTCACCGGCACCGGAATTCGCTGGGTGACGTCGAAGGACCCGAGCCACGGTATCGCCGACGTCTACCTCGACGACGCCAAGGTCTCCTCGGTCGACCTCTACGCGGCCGGCAAGCAGAACCAGATCACCGGCTACGAGGTGCGCGACCTGGCCGCCGGGCCGCACACGCTGAAGCTCGTCGTTACCGGGCAGAAGAACGCGCAGGCCACCTCGCCGTTCGTCGTGGTGGACGCGATCGATCTGCTGTCCGGCAGCACCGACTACTACCCGGTCGTGCCGCAGCAGCCCGGTACTGGTGTCACGCTGAACGGGCGGCAGTCGAAGATCCTCGTCGCCGGCTACGACCTCGGCGCCACGCGGATGCAGTACTCGACCTCGGAGATCATGACGAGCGCCGCCATCGGCGACCGGGACGTCGCGGTGCTCTACGGCGACAAGGGCGGCCCGGGGGAGACCGTTCTGCGGTTCGCGAAGCAGCCGGCCGTGCAGGTTCTGGGCGGCGCGGCGACGTCCACATGGGACGCCGCCCGTGGCGACCTGCGGTTGAACTACACCCACGACGGCCTGACCCGCGTGCTCGTCACCGCGCCGGGCGCGCGGCCGCTGCTCCTGCTGCTCGCCGACAAGGCGACGGCGGCGACGTTCTGGCGCCAGGACACCGCGAGCGGCCCGGTCCTGGTCCGCGGCACCCACCTGGTCCGGACCGCGGCCGAGCAGTACGGGCTGCTGTCGCTGACCGGCGACACCGGCACCGACGGCGCGTTCGAGGTCTTCAGCGCGGCGAAGGCGGTGCTGTGGAACGGTGCCTGGGTCCCGGCGAAGCCGACCTCGAGCGGCAGCCTCACCGGGACCGCCCCGGCTGCCAACGCCGTGACGCTGCCCGCCCTGACCGGCTGGAAGCACCAGCAGGAGTCCCCGGAGAGCCAGCCCGGCTTCGACGACTCGGCGTGGCCGGTGGCGGACAAGGAAACCACCAACAGCTCGACGGCGCTCGGCACGAAACCCGTTCTCTTCGCCGACGACTACGGCTTCCACACCGGCAACACCTGGTACCGCGGCCACTTCACCGGTGACGGCAAACAGACCGGGATCACCCTGGCGAGCCAGAGCGGCGGCCCGGCCGGGGCGTTCTCGGCGTGGCTCAACGGGGTCTTCCTCGGCAGCTCGACCAGCCCGCAGCACACGTTCACCTTCCCCGCCGGGTCGCTGCACCAGGGCGACAACGAGATCTCCGTGCTGACCGTGAACATGGGGCACGAAGAGGACTACGGGGCCAGCAACGGCAACAAGGCCGCCCGCGGGCTCACCGCGGCGCGGCTGACCGGCGCCGCACTGACGTCGGTGACCTGGCGCCTGCAGGGCGTCCGCGGCGGGGAAACCGGGCTCGACCCGGTGCGCGGCCCGCTCAACACCGGCGGCCTCTACGGCGAGCGCGCGGGCTGGTCGCTGCCCGGGTTCCCGGACCGCGGCTGGGCACCGGCTTCGCTCCCGGCGAAGGACACGACCCCGGGCGTCTCGTGGTACCGGACGGCGGCAGAGTTGGACTTGCCGCGCGGCCAGGACACTTCGCTCGGCCTGACCATCACCGACGACCCGGCGCGGCAGTACCGCGCGCTGATCTTCGTCAACGGCTGGCAGCTCGGCCAGTACGTCAACTACCTCGGGCCGCAGCACAGCTTCCCGATCCCGAACGGAATCCTGAACCCGAACGGCCGCAACACCATCGCCGTCGCGGTGTGGAACCTCGACGGCAGCACCGGCGGCCTCGGCTCGATCGCCTGGACGAACTACGGCAGCTACCGCTCGCCGCTGACCGTCCGGCAGAACTCCTCGCCCGGCTACGACCCCGTGCGGTACGCGATGCCGCCGGCGCCCACGGCCGGGGTGTCGCTGACCGCGCCGGACACGGCGTCGGGCGGGCAGCCGTTCACCGCGTCGGCGACCGTGCGGGTGCCGGCGGGCGCGCCGCCGGCGTTCGACGTCAAGCCGGCGCTGACCGCGCCGGCCGGGTGGACCGTCGGCGCCGCCTCACCGCCCTCGGTGGCGCGGATCGACGGCGGCAAGCCGGCCACGTTCACCTGGACCGTGACCCCACCCGCCACAGTGGACACCGCCGCGCTGAAGGTCGCCGTGGCCTACCGGCAGGCGGGTCGTCCAGGCTCGGTGTCCGGCGAACGGATCGTGGGCGCGGTGCCCGCGGCGCCGCCCGCCGGGCAGGTGCCGGTCGGCTCCCTGCCGTTCCTCACCGCCACGAACGGGTGGGGCCCGGTGGAGCGCGACACCAGCAACGGCGAAGCGAGCGCGGGTGACGGCAAGCCGATGACCATCGGCGGGGTGGCCTACGCCAAGGGGCTCGGGGTCCACGCGGCGAGCGACGTTCAGCTCTACCTGGCGGGCGCGTGCACCCGGCTGACGGCTTCGGTGGGCGTCGACGGCGAAACCGGCACCGGCGGCAGCGTGCGCTTCAGCGTCTCGGCCGACGGCGTCACCAAGGTGACGACGCCGGTGGTCCGCGGCGGCCAGGCCGCGGTGCCGGTCGACGTCGACGTCACCGGGGCCCAGGTGCTCGACCTGCTGGTGGACGACGGCGGCGACGGCAACGGGCAGGACCACGCGGACTGGGCGGTGCCGACGCTGACCTGCGCTACGCCGCCCGCTCGGTGACCGTGGGCACCGGCCGCAGGAAGAAGGTGGCGCGGACCTCGCGGCGTTCGCGCCACAAGTGGTACAGCGCGAGCCCGAAGATGATCGAGCCGACGACGTTCGCGATGAAGTGCCACCAGACGCGGTAGGTGGCCAGCCCCGGGCCCGGGTCGATGAGCCCGAAGAACGTCGACAGCCCGATCGCCCGGGGCGCGCCGAACCCGATCGACAGCGTCAGGACCAGGTGCTCCAGGCCGTGCAGGCCCTGCATCCAGACGCCCATCTTCGCCCAGCGGCGGGCGCGGGTGCCCAGCGCCCGCCGCGTGATCACCATGACCCCGGCCAGGCCGGCGAGGAAGAGGAAGTTGCCGGTCAGGTGCAGCAACTCCATCCCGAACGTCGGCCGGTCCGGGAGCACCTGCTGCAGGCCGTTGGCCAGGCCGGTGCCCCACGGCGTCATCCAGGCCGGGGCGTTCGGGTGGCCGAGCCAGTACCCGACCTGGGCGACGTGCTCCTGGACGTGGCCGAGCTGACCGAGGATGCCGAAGCCGATCACCCCGACCGCACCGCGGTACACCCAGGGCCGCACCGGCCCGCGGTTCGCGTAGACGAGGACGCCGACCGCCGTCCACATCGCCAGCGCCCAGAGCACCAGCAGCACCGCACCCGCGGTGTCCCATCCCGACATCGACATCGGCATCGCCATGGCCACCTCCCGTGTCCGTCCCCTGGACGCTAACCGGGTGCCGGGCCGCCGGACGTCTTCCGGAGTGCGCCCGGAAACCGGGCAAACCGGTGCAGGCTCATGGTTTTCCCTCAGGTGAGGACAAGCCGGACGGCGAGCGCGGTGATCACGGCGCTCGAGACGAGCGCGGTCGCCAGCCGGCCGCGCCGGCCGGTGAGGACGCGCCCGAGCAGTGCGCCGCCGCCGGCGAGCGCGGCTTGCCAGCTCGCCGACGCGGCGAACGCGGCGAGCACGAACACCGCCTGGTCGAGCAGCGGGACGACGGTACCGGCGCGGCCGCCCACCACGAGCGCGGTGAAGTAGACGACCGTGGCCGGGTTGACGAGCGTGACGCCCAGCAGGCTGACGTAGGCGCGGCCGGGGCCGAGCGGGGACACCGGCCGGGTGGCAGGGGCGCGGTGGGACCGCAGCGCGCGCAGGGCGCCGTGCGCCGCGAGGACGACCAGGATCGCCGCCGAGATCAGCCGCAGCGACCCGGCGAACGGGGCGATGACGCCCGCGATCGCGGCCCCGCCGAGCACGGCGACCAGCGCGTACACCCCGTCCGCCGTCGCGACGCCGAGGGCCGCGGCCAGGCCGGTCCGGAGCGAGGTGCGGGCGGTGAGGGCCACCAGGTACGTCCCGACGGCCCCGACCGGGATCGCGATGCCGTAGCCGGCGACCAGGCCGGCGACCAGCGCGGCGCTCACGGCACCGGCGTGATCGACCTCCGCGGGCGGCACGGCTGCTGCCGGACCGGCGCGGTGGTGGCGGCGACGGTCGGCGGGAGCGGGGTGCGAGGCGTGGTCATGGCGCAGATCGTGGCCGCCGCCCGTCGGCGGGGGCAACCGGATTTTCCAGCCGGTGCGCTCCGGCCAGCTGTGCTTGAATCGCCCGAGGGGAGGCACTCGAGCGAGAGAGGGCTTTCACGATGCGGGTCGACCTGAGCGGGAAGACGGCACTGGTCACCGGATCCACCCAGGGCATCGGTGCGGCGATCGCGACGGGCCTCGCGGCGGCGGGCGCGCGCGTCGCGATCAACGGCCGGAGCGAGACGGGTGTCCACAAGGCCATCGCGCGGCTGCGCGAGGAGGTGCCGGACGCGGACTTCCTGCCGGCCCCGGGCGACGTCTCCGAGGAGGCCGGCGCGGCCCAGGTGGTCGAGGAGGTGCCGGACGCCGACATCCTGGTCAACAACCTCGGCATCTTCGGCGCCCAGGAGCCCCTCGAAATCACCGACGCCGACTGGCGGCACTACTTCGAGGTCAACGTCCTGGCCGCGGTCCGGCTCACCCGCGCCTACCTGCCGGGCATGACCGACCGCGGCTGGGGCCGCATCCAGTACATCGCCAGCGATTCCGCGATCGTCATCCCGGCCGAGATGATCCACTATGGAGTGTCGAAGACGGCGTTGCTCGGGGTGTCCCGCGGGTTCGCCAAGCACGCGGCCGGCACCGGTGTCACGGTCAACGCGGTGATCGCGGGCCCGACGCACACCGGCGGTGTCGAGGACTTCGTCTACGAGCTCGTCGACAAGGACCTGCCGTGGGAGGAGGCCCAGCGCGAGTTCATGAAGCAGCACCGCCCGCAATCGCTGCTGCAGCGGCTGATCGAGCCCGAGGAGATCGCCCACCTGGTGGTGTACCTGAGTTCCCCGTTCGCGTCGGCGACCACCGGCGCGGCGGTGCGGGTGGACGGCGGGTACGTCGACGCGATCGTGCCGTGAGGCCGCCGGGCCTCACGGCACGCGGAGCCGCTCAGGGGGTGACGGGGATGTTCGTCAGCCCCGAGCGGGCGTTCGTGACCGTGTTCGACGCGTACACCACGTTCGGTTTCGCCGCGCACTTGGACACCGAACTGATCTTGATCGCGTAGTCGCCCACCCCGCCGAGGTCGGACTTGTTGTCGCGCCACACGTTGCCGCAGCCGTTGTCGAACGACGGGCTCGTGCTCGTGTTGTGGTTCTCGTAGCCGTTGGCGAACGTGCCGGGCGGGGCGAACGTGCCGGTGTTGCCTTCGATCGTGTAGCCGATGCCCTTGACGTCGATCCAGGAGTCCGCCGAGTTCTGGCCGGAGATCCCGCGGCCGTCGAAGGTGTTGCCCCGGATCACGCCGTCGAACGTGCCTTCCTTGACGTCGATCGGTTCGGCGGCGATGAACGGGCCGATGTGGTTGTCCAGCACCTGGATCCGGTCGCCGCGGTCGACGCCGCCGGAGTTGCCGTGACAGCCCCAGTTCGAGTTGGCCGAGCCGAGGTACACGCCTTCGCCGTAGCCGGGCTGCACCAGGCCGGTGTAGGTGATCGTGGAGTTCTTCAGCACGCTGTCGGCCGACGAGCGGCGGAAGTGCACGCCCTCTTCGTCGATGTGGTGGACGGTGACGCCGTCGATGGTGGTGTGCGGCGAGTTGTCCGCGACGATGCCCTTTTTCGAGTCCTGCACGGTGAACCCGCGCAGGGTCCAGTACGGCGCGCTCGCGAGCCAGAGGCCGTAACCGGAGTCCCAGCCGGCGGTCGGCGCCGGGCAGTCGGGGGCGTCGCCGGCGGGGCCGTCGTTGATCAGGACGGCGTTCGCCGGGCCGGAGAGGGTGATCGGCCTGGCCGCGGTGCCGGCCTTGGTGGTGACGAACGAGCCGCGGTAGGTGCCGGCCGCGAGCCGGATCGCCTGCCCGGGAGCGGCGTTCGCCAGGGCGGCCTGCAGCTGGGCGGCCGTCGAGACGTCGACGACGTCGCCAGTGGGCGGGGTCGTCGTGGGCGGTGTGGTCGTCGTCGGGGTGGTCGTGGCGGTGGTCGGAGTGGTCGGCGGGGTCGTGGTCACCTGGCTGCCGCCGTCGCACGGGAGGCCGTTGACGGTGCAGCCGGCGGGGAGGCCGGTGCCGGCGACGTTGAAGCCGAAGTTCTCGGTGCCGCCGGGCGGGATGGTGGCGTTGAAGCCGGCGTTGGTGAACCGGTAGTGCCGGCCGGACTGCGTGCGCACGGAGCTCCAGGAGCTGCTCACAGCCGAACCGGCGGGCAGGTCGAACTCGACGGTCCAGCCGGTGGCGGCGGTGTCTCCGCGGTTGGTGACGGTGTAGCCGCCGCCGTAACCACTGGTCCAGACCGATGTCTGCGCGAAGACGGCGGAGAGGTTCACCCCCGCCGCGCGGGCGGGTGCCGGTCCGCCGAGCGCGGCGGTGACCGCGACGGCGGCGGAAATGCTGACGGCGCCGAGGAAAACGGCGCGACGGGACGAGGGGAGTGGGGACACCGATGGCCTCCGGAAAGCGGTACTGCGGAGGTGTTGCGGCGGACACCCGGACTTTTCCTTTATAGGTCACCGCCCCGACTTCGGTCAACAGGATGAACAATGATCACATATGTGAATATGACACTTTACGGTGACGCACCGCTGAAGAGGTGTTCGACGGGGAATTCTGTCCGGTGAACCCCTTGGCACGCAGGGGAAAGCTTGGCGGAAGGAGAGCACGATGAACACCCGGATCGCTTCTTGGGCGACGGCCGCTGCGCTCACGGTTTCCGCGGCGGTCGCCACGGCCGCTCCGGCCTCGGCGGACATGGTGCCGGGCAGCTCGACCCAGTTCTACGCGTACTGCTCGGTGAACCTGCTCGGCGTGCCGGTCGCCTGCACGCAGACGGACCAGGCGCACTCGTCGCACATCTGCCAGTACCTGGCGACACCGCTCGGCGTGGGCCTCGACTGCATCCAGCGCACGGCCCGGTGACCCCGCCCGCCGGATCACCGGCCGGCGGCGGCTGAAGGGGGCTTTCCTCGCGGGTGGTGAGGGGGAAGCTCCCTTCGGCGCGCCGGCCGGTGGGACGGCCCGGACCTGGCCTGGCTTCGGCCCGCCTCGCGTCGCGCCCGCCGCGCCCGGCCACTCCGCCACGCGGCCCGGCCCGGCCCGGCTTGGCCACTCCGCCACGCGGCCCGGCCCACCCCGGCCCGGCTTGGCCACTCCGCCACCCGGCCCGGCCCGGCCCACCCCGGCCCGGCCACTCCGCCACGCGGCCCGGCCCGCCCCGGCCCGGCTGGTCTTCCGCTCAGTTCTGGGACCGGTCCGGCCCGGCTCCGCCGCGACCCGCTCTGCCCCAGCTCCCGCGCAGCCCCGTCGCGGCCCCGCTCGCCTTGCACCCGCCCCGGGGCAGCTCCCGGCCCTTGCCGCCCTCCGTCCCCGCCCGGCCCGCCCGGCTTCCTCTTCCCCTCCATTACAAGATCGGGACATTCCTGGTTCAAACCTGTCGAACATCCCCGACAAAGCGGCGATCTTCTCCGGCCAAAGTGACCGGTGTGCGCTTCACCGAGCGCACCGAGTGCACCCCGGAGGAAACCGATGGCCCGTCCCCGCATCCCACCCGTCGCCGCGGGGCTGGCCGCCGCTGTGGCCGTGGGGCTGGCCGCCGGCCTCTGGGTTGTCTTCCCGCCCGAGACCGCCGGGCGCGCTCTCGCCGCCCGGCCGGACGTCGACCTTTCGCTGCCGTGGCCCGCCGAGGGGCAGTCGAGTGCCGAAGTGCAGAACCTCGGGTCGCTCGGCAGCCGCGGTGAGCAGGGGCCCGTGCCGATCGCCAGCGTCACCAAGGTCATGACCGCCTACGTCGTGCTCAAGGACCACCCGCTCGGCCCCGGCGAGGCCGGCCCCGAGATCACCGTCGACGAGCAGGCCGAAGCCGAGTCCACCTCGGCCGAGGAATCGAGTGCGCCGGTCCGGGCGGGGCGTCTCTTCAGCGAACGCGACCTGCTCGCCCTGATGCTCGTGCCCTCCGGCAACAACGTCGCCCGCCTGCTCGCCCGGTGGGACGCCGGCAGCCAGGACGCCTTCGTCGCGAAGATGAACCGCGAGGGCGCCGCCCTCGGGATGACCAGCACCAGCTACACCGGCGCCAGCGGCGTCGAAGACTCGACCACGAGCACCGCCACCGACCAGCTCCGGCTGGCCCGGGAAGCGATGAAGAACCCGGTCATCCGCGCCATCGCCGCCACCCCGAGCCTGCGGATCGACGGCGTGCCGGGAACGGTCGTCAACACGAACACCCTCCTCGGCCGGGACGGCGTCATCGGGCTCAAGACCGGCTCGTCGACCGCCGCCGGCGGGGCGCTGATGTGGGCCGCGCGGGCCCGCGACGGTGCCCTGATCCTCGGCGTCGTCCTCCACCAGAACCCGGGCGGGAGCCCGGCGGCCGGGCTGCGGGCCGCGCTCGAGAACAGCGAGAAGCTCATCGCCGCGATCCAGCGGGAGCTGCCGGCGGCCACCCGATGACCGCGACGACCGGGCCGATCCGGCTGCCGGCCGTCCCCGCGCGCCGGGCCGGGGCGTGGCGCCGCGGCCGCGTCATCGCCGCCTTCGCCGTCCTGACGGCGCTGCTGCCGCTCGCGCACCCGCTGGTGCCCAATTGGGCGGGCAACGGCGGCAGCCTGCTGGAGACGTTCCTGCCCTGGACCGGCCTGCTCGTCGTGCCGCTGCTGGCCGCGGCGCTCCTGCGGCGCTCGGCGCTCGCCCTCGTGGCCCTCCTGCTGCCGGCGCTGGTCTGGGGCGGGTGCTTCGGCGGCCGGCTCTTCGACAAGCGCGAGCCGGGCGGGGACCTCACGATCGTCTCGCACAACGTGAACGACGAGAACCCGGATCCGGCCGGGACCGCGCGCGCCCTCGCCGCCTCCGGCGCCCAGGTGATCGCGCTCGAAGAACTGAAGAAGTCCGAGGTCCCGAAGTACGAGGACGCCCTCGCCGCGGGCTACCCGTACCACTCCGTCCAGGGCACCGTCGGGGTGTGGAGCACCTTCCCGCTGCGTGCCACGCGGCCGGTGGCGATCATGCCGTGGACCCGCGCGCTGCAGACCACTGTGGACACTCCGAAGGGCCCGGTGGCGGTCTTCGTGGCGCACCTGCCTTCGGTGCGCGTGCGCCTCGACGCCGGGTTCACCGCGAACGGCCGCGACGCCGCGATGGGCCTGCTCGCCGACGCCGTCGCCGCGGAATCCGCGCCGCGGACCGTGCTCGTCGGCGATTTCAACGGCACCGCCGACGACCGCGCGCTCGCGCCGATCACCGGGCGGATGCGCTCGGCGCAGGACGAGGCCGGCGACGGTTTCGGCTTCAGCTGGCCGGCGGGGCTGCCGCTGGCCCGGATCGACCAGATCTTCGTCGACGGCGTGCGGCCGGTGGCGGCTTGGACGTTGCCCGCGACCGGCAGCGATCACCTGCCCGTCGCCGCCACCGTGGCCTTCTGACTCGCCGCCCGGAGCCCTCGAATCGCCCGTTGGCGGCGTGTGGTAAACGCCCCGCGAGACCGGCGAACATGGGCTTGAACACCGGGCGGTGCTGACGGGCGGTGAATTTCAAACGACGCTCCGCGCAGGTCGCGCCGTCGAATTCGTCGTCGGGGCCATGTGAAGGGCATGTGACTAGACCGTTACGCGACCCGGTCTTGACCCCGTGGGTGTTATCGCTAACACTAACTCCTCGTCGTCACCCGAACAGTGACGCAGACCATGTCGGAGCGGACGGAAGGGGACGCCGGTGGCCGAACGACCCCGCTCCGGCGGCCCCCTGAAGGCGACCAACGCCGGGACGCGCCAGCCGAGCCTGACCGACGTCGCGGGGGTGGCGGGCGTGTCCCACATGACCGTGTCCCGGGTGATCAACGGAACCGGCCCGGTGCGCCCCGAAACCCGGGCCCGGGTGCTCGCGGCGATCGAGGAACTGGGCTACCGGCCCAATTCCGCGGCCCGCGCGCTGGTCACCGGACGGACCGGCACGCTCGGCGTGGTCGCGCTCGAATCCAATTTGTACGGTCCGGCCAGCACGCTGTACGGCATCGAGAACGCCGCCCGGGAAGCCGGGTACGCGATCACGATCTCCAGTGTCAGCCGTCCTGGCCGGTCGTCGATCGCCGACGCGGTGGAGAACCTGCGCCGCCAAGCGGTCGAGGGCGTCATCGTGATCGCCCCGCACGTCAGTGCGGGCCGGGCGCTGGAAGCGGCACCCGCGGACTTCCCGGTCGTCGCGGTCGGCGGCGGGGAGACGGCACCGGTGCCGGTCATCTCGGTCGACCAGCGCGACGGCGCCCGCCGCGCCACCGAACACCTCCTGGCGCTGGGCCACCGCACGGTGTGGCACATCGCCGGGCCGGAGGACTGGCTGGAGGCCCGCGACCGCGAGCTCGGCTGGCGGGAAACCCTGGAACGCCACGGAGTCGGGGCCCCGCAGGTGATCCGCGGCGACTGGAGCTCGCGGTCCGGCTACGAGGCGGGGAGATCCCTCGCCAAGGAAAAGGATCTGGACGCCGTCTTCGCCGGCAACGACCAGATGGCACTGGGCCTGCTGCGCGCGTTCGCCGAAGCGGGCATCTCGGTGCCGCGGGACGTGCGCGTGGCGGGCTTCGACGATGTCCCCGAGGCGGCGTACTTCACGCCGCCGCTGACGACGGTGCGCCAGGACTTCATCGAAGTCGGACGGCGTACGTTCGGCCTGCTGGCCGGGCGGATGGACGGAGGCGACCGGCACGCGCGCGCCCTGGTCGTCCCCGAGTTGATCGTGCGCGAGAGCACCGGACCGCGCTAGCGCGGCGGCCGGCGGGGACCGGTGGTTCCCGAGGGATTGTTAGCGCTAACACGCAACACCAGGTTTCACCCCCGAATAGTCCCCACAAAGGTTTTCCCACTGATCATCGTCGATCGAGGAGTGAACGTGCTGAATAAGCGATGGGCCGCCGCGGCGGCCGCGGCGGCCGGACTCGTGCTGCTCACCGCCTGCGGGAGTGGCGGTTCGTCCGGCAGCTCGGGCGGGGCGACCACGCTCGGGTTCGCCCAGGTGGGCGCCGAGAGCGGCTGGCGGACGGCGAACACGAAGTCGATCCAGGAATCGGCGAAGACCGCCGGGATCGAACTCAAGTTCTCCGACGCGCAGCAGAAGCAGGAGAACCAGATCTCCGCGATCCGCTCGTACATCCAGCAGAAGGTCAAGGTCATCGCCTTCTCGCCGGTCGTCGAGTCCGGCTGGGACACCGTCCTCAAGGAGGCCAAGACGGCCAACATCCCGGTCATCCTCACCGACCGGGCGATCGACTCGCCGGACAAGTCCCTCTACAAGACCTTCCTCGGCTCCGACTTCGTCGCCGAGGGCAAGAAGGCGGGGGAGTGGCTGACCAAGGAGTACGGCAGCGCCACCGGTGACGTGAACATCGTCGAGCTGCAGGGCACCACCGGCTCCGCGCCGGCGAACGACCGCAAGAAGGGCTTCGGGGACGTCATCGCGGCGGACCCGAAGTACAAGATCGTCGCCTCGCAGACCGGTGAGTTCACCCGCGCCAAGGGCAAGGAGGTCATGGAGGCCTTCCTGAAGTCCCAGCCCAAGATCGACGTCCTCTACGCCCACAACGACGACATGGCCCTCGGCGCCATCGAGGCCATCGAAGCCGCGGGCAAGGTCCCGGGCAAGGACATCAAGATCGTCTCCGTGGACGCCGTGAAGGACGGCATGCAGGCGCTGGCCGACGGCAAGATCAACCACATCGTCGAATGCAACCCGCTGCTCGGCCCGCAGCTGATGGACCTGGTGAAGAAGGTCGCCGCCGGCGAGCAGGTGCCCGCCCGCATCGAGACCAAGGAAACCGAGTTCGACCAGGCGGCGGCCAAGACCGCGCTGCCGCAGCGCCAGTACTGATCCCGACCCGCGTCCACCCCGGAGCACACCAAATGCCTGAACCGCAACCCATGGTGCGGATGAGCGGTATCCGCAAGGAGTTCCCCGGCGTCCTCGCCCTCGACGGGGTCGACTTCCGGATGTACCCCGGCGAAGTCCACGCCCTGATGGGCGAGAACGGCGCCGGCAAGTCCACCCTCATCAAGGTGCTGACCGGGGTGTACGGGGTGGACGCGGGCACGATCGAACTCAGCGGCGGCCAAGTCGCCTTCACCGGGCCCGGCGAGGCCCAGCAGGCCGGCATCAGCACGGTCTACCAGGAAGTCAACCTCTGCCCGAACCTGTCCGTGGCGGAGAACGTCTGCCTCGGCCGGGAACCCCGCCGCTTCGGCCGCATCCAGTGGGGCCCGATGCGGCGGCGGGCCGAGGAACTCCTGGCCCGGCTCGACGTCCACGTGGACGTCTCGGCCGAACTGTCCACCTGTTCCATCGCGGTACAGCAGCTGGTGGCGATCGCCCGCGCGCTCGACGTCGACGCGCGGGTGCTCGTCCTCGACGAGCCGACGTCCAGTTTGGACGCCGGCGAGGTCGAGCAGCTGCTGAAGGTCGTCCGGTCCCTGCGCGAAAGCGGGATGGCGATCCTGTTCGTGTCCCACTTCATCGACCAGGTCTTCGCCATCGCCGACCGGATGACCGTGCTGCGCAACGGAAAGCTGATCGGCGAGTACCCCACCGCGGAGATCACGCCGGTCGAGCTGGTCACCAAGATGATCGGCAAGGAACTCCAGGTCCTCGAGGACCTGGAGGACTCCGGCCCCAGCCGGGCCGAGGTCGCCGGCGCGCCGGTGCTGCTGGCCGCCGAAGGCCTCGGCCGCAAGGGCGGGGTCGCGCCCTTCGACCTCGCCATCCACGCCGGCGAGGTCGTCGGGCTGGCCGGCCTGCTCGGCTCCGGGCGCACCGAACTCGCCCGGCTGCTCTTCGGCGCCGACCACGCCGACAGCGGCTCGGTGCAGGTCGACGGCACCACGACCGCGCTGCGCACCCCGCGGGCCGGGCTCGACCACAAGATCGCGTTCCTCTCGGAGAACCGCAAGGCCGAGGGACTCGTCGAAGAGCTCACCGTCCGGGAGAACATCGTCCTCGCGCTCCAGGCCTCCCGCGGCTGGGCGCGGCCGCTTTCGCGCCGCCGCCAGGACGAAATCGCCGAGAAGTACATCAAGGCGCTCGACATCCGGCCCGCCAACCCCGAAGCGCTGGTGGGCAACCTTTCCGGCGGCAACCAGCAGAAGGTGCTGCTGGGCCGCTGGCTCATCACCGAACCGCGGCTGCTGATCCTCGACGAGCCCACCCGCGGCATCGACATCGGCGCCAAGACGGAGATCCAGCGGCTGGTCACCCAGCTCTCGGGCGACGGGATGGCCGTCGTGTACATCTCCGCCGAACTCGAAGAGGTCCTGCGGCTCAGCCACCGGGTCGTGGTGCTGCGGGACCGCAAGGTCGTGGCCGAGCGGGACAACCAGGGCCTCACCGCGGACGACATCATGGCCACGATGGCCGAGGGGGTGCAGGCGTGACTGCCTTGAAGGGATTGACGAAACACCGGCTGTTCTGGCCCGTGGTGGCCCTGCTGGTACTGCTGGTGGGCGACCTGATCGCGAGCCCGTCGTTCTTCAAGATCGAGCTGCGCGACGGGCACCTCTACGGGAACCTCGTCGACATCCTCAAGAACGGCGCCCCGCTGATCCTCATCGCGATCGGCATGACGCTGGTGATCGCCACCCGCGGCATCGACCTGTCGGTCGGCTCGGTCGTGGCGATCAGCGGCGCGCTCGCCTGCCTCTGGGTCAGCGACAACCCCGACGGCGCCGGCACCACGCTGATCGCGTTCGGCCTGGCGCTGGGCCTGTCCCTGGTGCTCGGGGTGTGGAACGGCTGGCTCGTCGCGGCACTGGGCATCCAGCCGATCATCGCCACGCTGATCCTCATGGTCGCCGGCCGGGGCATCGCGCAGCTGATCACCGACGGCCAGATCATCACCGTCAACTCCCACTCCTTCGAGTGGATCGGCAGCGGGTTCCTGTTCACCCTGCCCGGCGCCATCCTCATCGCGCTGGCGGTGTTCGTGCTCGCGTCGGTGCTCGTCCGCCGGTCCGCGCTCGGCCTGCTGGTCGAGGCCGTCGGCGGCAACCCCGAAGCCAGCCGGCTGGCCGGGCTCCGCTCGGCGCGGCTGACCTGGCTCGTCTACGTCTTCTGCGCGCTGTGCGCGGGCATCGCCGGGCTGATGATCAGCGCGAACGTGCACAGCGCCGACGGCAACCACGCCGGCCTGTTCATCGAACTCGACGCGATCCTCGCCGTCGTGGTCGGCGGCACCCAGCTGACCGGCGGCCGGTTCTCCCTCGGCGGCTCGGTGATCGGCGCGCTCCTCATCCAGACGCTCACCACCACCGTCTACGCCCTCGGCATCCCGCCCGAGGCGATCATGCTGTTCAAGGCCCTGGTCGTGCTGGCGGTGTGCCTCCTGCAGTCGCCGGCCTTCCGCCGGAAGCTCCGGCGCCGCCGGACGCACCGGCCGGGCCTGCCGGCCGCCACGCCCGCTCCCGAGAAGGTGGAGGTCACGGCATGACCACGCTCGCCCGCGTCAAGGGCTACCGGCCGCAGCAGCGGCACCTGCCGATCCTCGCGACGATGGCGCTGCTCATCGGTGCGTACATCTTCGGCGCGTCGAGCTACGAGGCGTTCGGCTCGGGGCAGGTCATCCTCGACCTGTTCATCAACAACGCCTTCCTGCTCGTGGTCGCCGTCGGCATGACGTTCGTGATCCTCACCGGCGGCATCGACCTGTCCGTCGGGTCGGTGGTCGCGCTGTCCACGGTGATCTCCGGCGACCTGATGCAGAAGCACGGCTGGCCGGCGTACGCGGCGATCGCCGTGGTGCTGGTCGTCGGCGCGGTGCTGGGCGCCGGGATGGGCGCGCTGATCCACTTCTTCGAGATCCAGCCGTTCATCGCGACGCTGATCGGGATGTTCTTCGCCCGCGGCCTCTGCTACACGATCACCACCGAGGCCTACTCGATCGACAACGCGACGATCGCCACCCTGGCCCAGACGCAGATCCCGCTCGGCGGCGAGCTGCACATCTCGATCAGCGTGGTGGTCTCCCTGCTGGTCGTCGCCGCCGCGGCCTACGTCCTGGCGTTCACCCGGTTCGGGCGCACGGTGTACTCGATCGGGGGCAACGCCCAGTCCGCGATGCTGATGGGGCTCAAGACCGGCCGCACCAAGATCGCGGTCTACACGATCAGCGGGGTCTGCTCGGCGCTCGGCGGGCTGCTGCTGGTGCTCTACAAGTCCTCGGGCGACCCGCTCAACGGCGTCGGCCTGGAGCTGACGGCGATCGCCGCGGTCGTCATCGGCGGCACCATCCTCACCGGTGGTTCCGGCTACGTGCTCGGGACGGTGCTGGGGATCATGGTGCTCGGCATCATCCAGACCCTGATCACCTTCGACGGCACCCTCAACTCCTGGTGGACCTCGATCATCACCGGGGCCCTGCTGTTCGTCTTCATCGTCCTGCAACGCCTCGTCACCAGACGGACCCGCTGACACCCGGTCCGCCGCCCGGGTGGACCATGTGAGCGCTCACACTCAAGGGAGAGCAATGCTCCGCAGACTGCGGCGGCCCATGGCCGTGCTCGCCGCCCTGGCGCTGTGCGCCGGCGTTCCGGTGGCGGTGGCTCCGGCCGCCTCGGCGGACGCCGACCCGGCACTGGCCGGGCACTGGGCGTTCGACGACGGCAGCGGCACGACCGCGGCCGACACGGCGGGCAGCCACCCGGCGACGCTGGCCGGGGGAGCGGGCTGGGGGCCGGGCATCCGCGGCGGCGCCCTGACGACCGATGGCGCGAACGGTTTCGCCGACGCCGGGGCGCCGGTGCTCGACACGACCAAGAGCTTCTCCGTGAGCAGCTGGGTGAAGCTGGACAAGACGGCCGGCTTCCAGACGTTCGTCAGCGTCGACGGCTCCCAGGTGAGCAACTTCTTCCTGCAGTTCCGCGACGACTCCCGCCGGTTCGCCTTCACGCGCCTGGCCGGGGACGCCCCGGCCGACGGCGTCGTCGCCTCGGCGAACTTCGACCCCGTCGCGGGCCAGTGGTACCAGCTGGCCGGCGTGTACGACGCGAGCGCGTCGACGCTGTCGCTCTACGTCGACGGCACCCGGCAGGCCACCGTCGCCGCGCCCACCGCGTGGGCGGGCACCGGGCACCTGGTGATCGGCCGCGGCAAGTACGGCGGCAACCCGGTGGACTTCGTCGACGGCACGATCGACGACGTCCGCGCCTACTCGGGCGCCCTGACCGCGGCCGCCGCGGCGCGCCTGGCCATCGCCGGGCACTGGGGCCTCGACGAGGGCACCGGCACGACCACGGCGGACGACTCCCTCGACGCGCGCACCGCCACCCTCACCGGCGGCGCGGCCTGGGGCGACAGCGTCGTCGGTCCGCACGGCGTCGCGCTGAACGGCACCGACGCCGCGGTCGACGTCCCGGCTCCGGTCGTGGACACCGCGCAGAGCTTCTCGGTGTCGGCGTGGGTCAAGCCCACCGCGGCCGCCGGCTTCCGGACCGCCGTGAGCGTCGACGGCTCGACGATCAGCGGCTTCTACCTCCAGCGCGCCGCGGACGGCCGGTTCGCCTTCGCCCGCCGCGCGGCCGACGGTGACTCCGCCGCGTCCTCGGCGGTGTCCACGCTGCCCGCGCAGGCCGGCCAGTGGCAGCACCTCGTGGGTGTCTACAACCGGGCGGCCGGCACGCTTTCCCTCTACGTCAACGGAACCCTCCAGCAGAGCGTCCCGTTCACGACGCCGTGGACCGCGGCCGGGCACCTGGAGATCGGCCGCGGCAAGTGGGCCGGGAACCCGGTCGACTGGTTCGCCGGCGGCGTCGACGACGTGCGCGCGTACCCGACGCCCTTGACCGCGTCCGCCGTCGCCGCGCTGGCCGCGAGCGGCTCGTGGCACTTCGACGAGGGCACCGGCACGGTCGCCCGCGACGCCTCGGCGAACGCCGCCGACGGCACGCTGAAGGGCGCCACCTGGACCGCCGGAGCGGCCGGCAAGGCCGTCCAGCTCGACGGCAAGTCCACTGTGGACATGGGCACCTCGCCCGCGTTCGACACCGGCACCGGCTCGCTGTCGCTGGCCGCGTGGTTCCGCACCACCGCGGCGGGCACCCTGGCCGACCACGGCGACGGTTACGCGCTCGGCGTCACCGGCGGCAAGCTCACCGCCCGCGTCGGCACGATCCAGGTGACCACGAACGGCGGCGGGCTCGCCGACGGGAACTGGCACCACGCCGCCCTCGTCCTCGACCGCGCCTCCCAGCGGCTCACCGTCTACGCCGACGGCGACGCGGCCGCGGTCACCAGCACGTGCGGCACGCCCACCGGCACGACCCTCGACGTCTCCGCCTGCCCGGCTTCGGGCACCGCGGCGGCGCCGTTCACCGTCGGCGCCGGGTTCACCGGTGCCGTCGACGAGGTCGAGCTGCGCCGCTTCCCGCTCACCGCGGACCGGATCGGCACCCTCGCCGGGGCGAACCAGCTCGCCGTCGACGCCAACGTCGTCCGCGCCAACACCCGGCCGACCACCTACGGCTCGATCCTCGAAGACATCAGCCACTCCGTCGAAGGCGGCCTCTACGCCGAGCTCGTCCGCAACCGCACCTTCAAAGAGGGCTACCAGCCCGGCAGCGGCGCGGGCGACACCCCGGTGCCGTACTGGTCGCTGGTCACCTCGGCGGGCGCGGCCGGTGCCTACTCGGCCGACACCGCGAACCCGCTGAACACCGCGCTCGACCGCTCGCTCAAGCTGCACGCCGACGCGGTCCCGGCCGCGGGCCGGGTGGCCGCCGCGAACGTCGGCTTCTACGGTGTCGCCGCGAAGCCGTCCACCAAGTACACCGGCAGCCTCTTCGCCAAGGGGACGTGGACCGGCGGCGTCCGGGTCAGCCTGGAGAAGCCGGACGGCACCGTGCTGGCGAGCAAGGACCTCCAGCCGGTCGGCCCGGCCTGGGCGCAGCAGAGCTTCAGCTTCACCACGCCGTCGACGATCACCGCGTCCACCGACAACCGGATCGTCGTGTCCCTGGTCAACAAGGGCAAGAAGGCGCTGAGCGGGGACGCCTGGTTCCAGCAGGTGTCGGTGTTCCCGCCGACCTTCAAGAACCGGCCCAACGGCGTCCGCGCCGACCTCGGGCAGAAGCTCGCGGCGATGAAGCTCGGCCTGTTCCGCGTCCCCGGCGGCAACTACCTCGAGGGCAACACGCTCGACACCCGGTTCGCGTGGAAGAACACCATCGGCCCGCTCGAGCAGCGGCCCGGCCACCAGAACACCGCGTGGGGCTACTGGTCCACCGACGGCTTCGGCATCCTCGACTACCTCAAGCTCGCCGAGGACATCGGCGCCCAGCCGCTGCTCGCGCTGTTCGCCGGCTACACCCTCAACGGCCAGCACGTCAGCCAGGCCGACTACCCGCAGTACGTCCAGGAAGCCCTCGACGAGATCGAGTACGCCATCGGCGACAGCTCGACGACCTGGGGCGCCAAGCGGATCGCCGACGGGCACGCGGCGCCGTTCGACCTGCACTACGTCGAGGTCGGCAACGAGGACTGGTTCGACACCTCCGGCAGCTACGCCTGGCGCTTCACCGACCTGAACAACGCCATCAAGGCGAAGTACCCGCAGCTGACCGTCATCGCCACCACCGGCGGCCTGCAGGGCGGGGCCGCGTCGAGCACGTCGACCGGGGTGCGCCCGGACGCCGCGGACGACCACTACTACCAGTCGCCGCAGTGGTTCACCGACAACTCGACCCGCTACGACACCGCCGACCGCAGCGGCCCGGACATCCTCGTCGGCGAGTACGGCGCCCAGGACGGCCGGCCCACCGGCACCCTGGCCGCCGCCATCGGCGAGGCCGCGTTCCTCACCGGGCTCGAACGCAACAGCGACGTCGTCATCGGCTCGATGTACGCGCCGGTGCTGGTGCACGAGAACCAGCCCAACTGGCCGGTCAACCTGATCGGGCTCGACGCCGGCAGCAGCTACGGTTCGCCGTCGTACTGGGTGCAGCAGATGTTCTCCAGCACCCTCGGCAAGCAGATCGTCACCAGCCGCCTCAACCAGGGCAGCCCCCTGCGGCAGGTGGTCAACGTGACCACGAAGAGCGGAAGGAAGACCTTCACGGTCAAACTCGTCAACCCGACTCCGCAGGTGCAGACCGCACGGCTGGCGCTCACCGGCGTCACCGCCGTCGACGGCACCGGCACGCTCACCACGCTCACCGGCGATCCGGCGGGGCGCAACAGCCTCGCCGCGCCGACCGCCATCGTGCCGCAGACCAGGGAGATCACCGGCCTGGCCGCGACGTCGAAGCTGACGTTGCCGGCCAACTCCGTGACGACGCTGGTCCTCACCGGCCGCTAAGACCCCGGGACGCGGCGCGTTCACCGCCGCCCGCGCCGCGTCCCGGTCACCAACCAGGAGGGAAGACACCGTGGGAGAACCACTCACCGTCGGCGTCGACTTCGGCACGCTGTCGGGCCGCGCGGTGGTCGTGCGCGTGGCTGACGGGGCCGAACTCGGCTCCGGCGTCTTCGAGTACCCGCACGGGGTGCTCGACGAGACGCTGCCCGCCACGGGCCGCGAGTTGCCGCCGGAATGGGCGCTGCAGGTGCCGGCGGACTACGTCGGGGTGCTGCGCAACGCCGTCCCGGCGGCGCTGCGGGACGCCGGCGTCGACGCGGCCGACGTCGTCGGCATCGCCACCGACTTCACCGCGTGCACGATGGTGCCGACGACCGCGGACGGGACGCCGCTGTGCGAACTGCCCGAGTTCGAGGGCAACCCGCACGCGTACGTGAAGCTCTGGAAGCACCACTCGGCGCAGCCGCAGGCCGTGCGGATCAACGACCTGGCCCGCGCCCGCGGCGAGAAGTGGCTCCCGCGCTACGGCGGGCTGATCTCCTCGGAGTGGGAGTTCGCCAAGGCCCTGGAGCTGTTCGAAGAGGCGCCCGAGGTCTACGCCGCGATGCGGCACTGGGTGGAGGCGGCCGACTGGATCGTCTGGCAGCTCGCCGGCACCTACGTCCGCAACGCCTGCACGGCCGGCTACAAGGGCATCCTGCAGGACGGCCAGTACCCCAGCCGCGACTTCCTCCGCGAGCTCGCCCCCGGCTTCGAGTCCTTCGTGGCCGACAAGCTGGAGCACCCGCTGGGCCAGCTGGGCTCCCGCGCCGGATCGCTGACCGCGGAAGCCGCGGCCTGGACCGGGCTGCCCGAAGGCATCGCGGTCGCCGTCGGCAACGTCGACGCGCACGTCACCGCGCCCGCCGCCCAGGCCGTCGAGCCCGGGCAGATGGTGGCGATCATGGGCACCTCGACCTGCCACGTGATGAACGGCGCCGAGCTGCGCGAGGTCCCCGGCATGTGCGGGGTCGTCGAAGGCGGCATCGTGGCCGGGCTCTGGGGGTACGAGGCCGGCCAGAGCGGCGTCGGCGACATCTTCGGCTGGTTCGTCGAGCACGGCGTCCCGGCGTCCTCCGAAGGGCACGAGCACCTCACCCGCCTCGCCGCCCAGCAGGAGATCGGCGAACACGGCCTGATCGCGCTGGACTGGCACAGCGGCAACCGGTCGGTGCTGGTCGACCACGAGCTCTCCGGCGTCATCGTCGGGCAGACGCTCGCCACTCGTCCCCAGGACACCTACCGCGCCCTGCTGGAGGCCACCGCCTTCGGCACCCGGAAGATCATCGAGACGTTCAACGCCGCCGGCGTCCCGGTCACCGAGCTGATCATCGCGGGCGGGCTGACGAAGAACGCGCTGCTGATGCAGATCTACGCCGACGTCACCAACCTCCCGCTGTCGGTCATCGGCTCGGCGCAGGGACCCGCGCTCGGGTCGGCCATCCACGCGGCCGTCGCCGCCGGGGCCCACGCGGACATCCGCGAGGCCGCCGCCGCGATGGGCTCGGTCGAGCGCGCGGTGTACCGGCCGGTGCCCGCGCACGTCGTCGCCTACGACGAGCTGTACGCCGAATACACGCAGCTGCACGACTACTTCGGCCGGGGCGGCAACGATGTCATGCACCGCCTGGCCGCCCGCCGCCGGGCCGTTTCGAAGGCCGTCGCGAAAGGACAGTCCTGATGTCGCTGACCGGTGAAGTGCTCGACACCGTCACCGAACTCCGGGAGACGGTCGCGAAGCTGCACGGCGAGCTGACCCGCAACGAGCTGGTCGTCTGGACCGCGGGCAACGTCTCGGCGCGCGTCCCCGACCGGGACCTGCTGGTCATCAAGCCGTCGGGGGTGTCCTACGACGACCTGTCCGCCGACACCATGGTCGTCACCGACCTGCACGGCGAGCTCGTCGAAGGCGAGCTCGCGCCCTCGTCGGACACCGCCGCGCACGCGTACGTCTACCGGCACATGCCGGAGATCGGCGGCGTCGTGCACACCCACTCGACCTACGCCACGGCGTGGGCGGCCCGCGGCGAGCCGATCCCGTGCGTGCTGACGATGATCGCCGACGAGTTCGGCGGGGAGATCCCGGTCGGGCCGTTCGCCCTGATCGGCGACGACTCCATCGGCCGCGGCATCGTCGAAACGCTTCGCTCGAGCCGCTCGCGCGCGGTGCTGATGCGCAACCACGGCCCGTTCACCGTCGGCCGCACCGCCCGCGCCGCGGTCAAGGCCGCGGTGCTGGTCGAAGAGGTGGCCCGCACCGTCCACAAGGCCTTCGAGCTCGGCACGCCCGAACCCCTCCCGCCCGAGGACGTCGACCGGCTCTACGCCCGGTACCAGAACGTCTACGGCCAGCACTGATCTTCCCAAGGAGAACGATGACTTCGGCATCGAAACCCCAGCTCTGGTTCCTCACCGGCAGCCAGGCCCTCTACGGCGAGGAGACCCTCGAGCAGGTCGCCGGCCAGTCGCTGCGCATCCAGCAACTGCTCGCCTCCTCCGGCTCGCTCCCGGCCGAGATCGTCGGCAAGCCGGTGCTGACCGAGGCCTCCTCGATCCGCCGCGTGCTGCAGGAGGCCAACGCCGACGCCGCCTGCGTCGGCGTGATCGCGTGGATGCACACCTTCTCGCCCGCGAAGATGTGGATCACCGGGCTCGACGCCCTGCGCAAGCCGCTGCTGCACCTGCACACGCAGCTCAACGAGGCGCTCCCGTGGTCCACCATCGACATGGACTTCATGAACCTCAACCAGGCCGCGCACGGCGACCGGGAGTTCGGGTTCATCCAGACCCGCCTCGGCGTGCCGCGCAAGACGGTGGCCGGGCACGTGTCCGACCCGGCCGTCGTCGCGCGGATCGACGCGTGGGCGCGGGCCGCGATCGGCGCCGACCACCTGCGGAACCTGCGGCTGGCCCGGTTCGGCGACAACATGCGCGACGTCGCCGTCACCGAAGGCGACAAGGTCGAGGCCGAACTGCGGTTCGGCGTCTCGGTCAACACCTACGGCGTCAACGACCTCGTGGAACTCGTGGACGCGGTGTCCGAAAAGGGCACCGTGGACGCACTGGTGCAGCGGTACGCCGAGGAATACAACGTTGTGCCGGAGCTGGCGGCCGGGGGAGCGCGGCACGAGTCGCTGCAGTACGCCGCCCGCATCGAAGCCGGGATGCGCAAGTTCCTCACCGACGGCGGGTTCGGCGCGTTCACCACGAACTTCGAGGACCTCGGCGGCCTGCGGCAGCTGCCCGGCCTCGCGGTGCAGCGCCTGATGGCCGACGGCTACGGCTTCGGCGGCGAGGGCGACTGGAAGACCTCGGCGCTGCTGGCCGCGGTCAAGGCGATGGGCGTCGGGAAGACCCTCGGCACGTCGTTCATGGAGGACTACACCTACCACTTCGGGCCCGGGAAGCCGAAGATCCTCGGCGCCCACATGCTGGAGGTCTGCCCGACCATCGCCGCCGCCAAGCCGTCCTGCGAGATCCACGCGCTGGGCATCGGCGGCCGCGAGGACCCGGTCCGGCTCGTGTTCGACGCCGCACCCGGCCCCGGTGTCGTCCTCGGCCTGGTCGACCTCGGCGACCGGTTCCGGCTGGTGGCCAACGAGATCGACGTCGTCGCGCCGGACGAGCCGCTGCCCAACCTGCCGGTCGCCCGGGCGGTCTGGGAGCCGGCGCCGTCGCTGGCGACGTCCGCGGAGTCGTGGATCACCGCGGGCGGCCCGCACCACACCGTGCTCACCCAGGCCGTGGGCACCGAGACCCTGCGCGACTTCGCGAACCTGCTCGGCGTCGAGCTCCTGGTCATCGACAAGGACACGACCCCGCACGACTTCGCCGACCGCATCCGGTGGAACCAGGCCTACCACCGGCTCGCCCAGGGTTTCTGAGGCACAAGCTTCTGAGAAAGGAAGAAAGAACGATGAAGTTCACCAGAGGAATCGCGGCGATCGCTGTCGCGGGGCTCACGCTCACGCTGTCGGCGTGCGGCTCGAGCCAGAAGACCGCGGACCAGACGGCCGCGCCCGGCGCCAGCGCCGAGGGCAGCCTGGTCGGCGTCACCATGCCGACGAAGTCGTCGGAGCGCTGGATCCACGACGGCGACAACATCAAGTCGGCGCTGGAGAAGCTCGGCTACAAGGTCGACCTGCAGTACGCCGAGAACGACATCCCCACCCAGGTGAACCAGATCGAGAACCAGATCACCAAGGGCGCCAAGCTCCTGGTCATCGCCTCGATCGACGGCACCGCCATCACCACCCAGCTGCAGGAAGCGGCCGACAAGAAGATCCCGGTCATCGCCTACGACCGGCTGATCCGCAATTCACCGAACGTCGACTACTACGCCACCTTCGACAACTTCAAGGTCGGCGTCGAGCAGGCGAACTCGCTGGTCAAGGGCCTGGGTGACGGCGCCGGTCCGTTCAACATCGAGCTGTTCGCCGGTTCCCCGGACGACAACAACGCGACCTTCTTCTTCAACGGCGCGATGTCCGTCCTCAAGCCCCTGATGGACAGCGGCAAGCTGGTCGTCAAGAGCGGCCAGACCGACTTCGCCCGCGCGGCCATCCTGCGCTGGGACCCGGCCACCGCGCAGCGGCGCATGGAAGACCTGCTCACCAAGACCTACACCGGTGGCGCGAAGGTCCAGGGCGTGCTCTCGCCGTACGACGGCCTGTCGATCGGCATCCTGTCGGCGCTGAAGAGCAACGGCTACGGCACCGGCGGCCAGGCCTACCCGATCGTGACCGGGCAGGACGCCGAGGTCGCCTCGGTCAAGTCCATCATCGCCGGTGAGCAGTACTCGACGATCTTCAAGGACACCCGCAAGCTCGCCGACACCACCGTCAAGATGGCCGACGCGGTGCTCAAGGGCGGCAAGCCCGAGGTCAACAACACCAAGGACTACGACAACGGCAAGAAGGTCGTCCCGTCCTACCTGCTGCAGCCGGTCACCGTGGACAAGGCCAACTACGAGAAGGAACTCGTCGAGTCGGGCTACTACACGGCAGGTCAGCTGAAATGACCGAACTGCTCGGCATGCGCGGGATCACCAAGACCTTCCCCGGGGTCAAGGCGCTGTCGGACGTCACTCTTTCCGTGCGCCGCGGGGAAATCCACGCGATCTGCGGGGAGAACGGCGCCGGGAAGTCCACCCTGATGAAGGTGCTCTCGGGCGTCTACCCCCACGGGACGTACGACGGCGAGATCACCTTCGACGGGCAGCGGTGCGAGTTCGGGTCGGTGCGCGACAGCGAACGGCGCGGGATCGTGATCATCCACCAGGAACTCGCGCTGTGCGGCCAGTTGTCGATCGCGGAGAACATCTTCCTCGGCAACGAACAGCAGAAGCGGGGCTGGATCGACTGGAACCGCACCAACCACGAGGCCGGCGCGCTGCTCAAGCGCGTCGGCCTCGCCGAAAACGCCACGCGGGCGGTGCAGGAACTCGGTGTCGGCAAGCAGCAGCTCGTCGAGATCGCCAAGGCACTGTCCAAAGAGGTCAAGCTGCTGATCCTCGACGAGCCCACCGCGGCGCTCAACGACGACGACTCGGCCCACCTGCTCGAGCTGCTGCGCGGGCTGCGGGACGAGGGCGTCACGTGCGTGATCATCTCGCACAAGCTCGGCGAGGTGACGGCGATCGCCGACACCGTCACGATCCTGCGTGACGGCAAGACGATCGAAACGCTCGACGCGGCGGGGCTGACGGAAGAGCGCATCATCACCGGGATGGTCGGCCGTGACCTCGAGCACCGGTTCCCGCCACGGGAGCCGGAGATCGGCGAAGAGGTGCTGCGGATCGAGGACTGGACCGTGCACAGCCCCACCCAGGCCGGGCGGGTCGTCGTCGACCACGCGTCGCTTTCGCTGCGGCGCGGGGAGATCGTCGGCCTCGCCGGGCTGATGGGCGCGGGCCGGACCGAACTCGCGATGAGCGTGTTCGGCCGGTCCTGGGGCAAGGACATCTCCGGCCGGATCCTCAAGCACGGCCAGGAGATCGAGGTCCGGTCGGTGCAGGAGGCCGTCCGGCACGGCATCGCCTACGCCACCGAGGACCGGAAGCGCTACGGGCTCAACCTGATCGAGGACATCCAGCGCAACGTGTCCGCGGCCGGGCTGGGCAAGCTGGCCAAGCGCGGCTGGGTCAACGAGCACGCCGAGCACGACACCGCCAACCGATACCGCCGTGACCTGCGGATCAAGGCACCGAGCGTGCAGAGCGTGACCGGGAAGCTCTCCGGCGGCAACCAGCAGAAGGTCGTGCTGGCGAAGTGGATCTTCACCGATCCGGACGTGCTGATCCTGGACGAGCCGACCCGCGGCATCGACGTGGGCGCGAAGTTCGAGATCTACACGATCATCAACGAGCTGGCCGCCCAGGGGAAGGCCGTCCTGGTCATCTCTTCCGAGCTGCCGGAGCTGCTCGGGCTCTGCGACCGGATCTACGCGCTGTCGGCGGGCCGGATCACCGGCGAGGCCAGGCGCGAAGAAGCCACTCAGGAACTGCTGATGCAGTACATGACTAAGGAACGGGAATGACCACGACCGAAGCGCGGCCCGCCGTGCCCCCGGTTGAGCGCTCCAAGCGGAGGATCTCGATCAACCCGCGCCAGAGCGGCATCTACGTCGCGTTCGCGCTGATCGTGGTGCTGTTCGAGGTGCTCACCGGTGGCGCGCTGCTGGAGCCGCAGAACATCTCCAACATCATCGTGCAGAACAGCTACGTGCTGATCCTCGCGATCGGGATGATCCTGGTGATCATCTCCGGGCACATCGACCTGTCCGCCGGATCGGTCGTCGCGATGACCGGCGCGGTGTCGGCGGTGCTGATGGTGAACTCGCACGTGCCGTGGTTCCTGGCCGTGCTGATCACCCTCGTCGTCGGCGCGGCGATCGGCGCGTGGCAGGGCTACTGGGTCGCCTACTTCGGCATCCCGGCGTTCATCGTGACGCTCGCCGGCATGCTGGCGTTCCGGGCGCTGACCCTGACGGTGCTGGGCAACCAGGGCATCGGCCCGTTCCCGGACGCGATCCGCACGCTGTCGAACGGCTTCACCTCCGGCTACCTGGGCAACATCGGCCTCGGCCCGCTCGGCGGCGCCGACCTGGTGTCGGTGCTCGCCGGCGTCGCCGCGGTGGCCGGGATCGTGTTCACGCAGTGGCGGAAGCGGGCCGGGCGGATGGGCTACGGCCAGGACGTCGACCCGTTCCCGGTATTCGTGCTCAAGATCGCCGGGATCGCGGTGCTGGTGCTCGCGCTGGTCGTGCAGCTGGCGCGGTTCAAGAACCTGCCGTGGGTGCTCATCCTGCTGGCGGTGCTGGTGCTCGGCTACTCGCTGGTGGCCGGGAAGTCGGTGTTCGGCCGGCACATCTACGCCGTGGGCGGCAACCTGCAGGCCGCGACGCTCTCGGGCGTCAAGGTCAAGCAGGTGACCTTCTGGATCTTCGTCAACATGGGCGTGCTGGCCGCGCTGGCCGGCATCATCTTCGCCGGCCGGCTCAACCAGGCGGGCCCGACGGCGGGCGTCAACTTCGAGCTCGACGCGATCGCGGCGGCGTTCATCGGCGGCGCGGCCGTCCAGGGCGGCGTCGGCAAGGTGGTCGGCGCGATCACCGGTGGCCTGATCATGGCGGTGATCAACAACGGCATGTCCCTGATCGGCGCCCCGAGCGAGCGGGTGATGCTGGTCAAGGGTGTCGTGCTGCTGGCCGCGGTGGCCTACGACATCTGGACGAAGCGGCGCGCGGCTTCCTGAGCCGGTGTCGTTCGAGGGGGCCTTTCCCGGGTGCGGGGGAGGCCCCCTCTTCGTGTGGGTGAATACCTTCGTCGGAAGGCGTTTTCGAAGTCCTCGAACCGCATTGACCCGCGGCCGGGCGGGCTGTGACAGTCCCGGGCATGCGCCGGCTCGTCTTCGCCCTGATCGCCCTGCTGCTGTGCGGCTTCTGCGTTCCGGCCGCGGTGGCGGCACCCGGGCGCGCCCGCACCGAGACCGTGCTGGCGACCGGCTGGCGGTTCCACCTCGGCGACGTCGCGGGCGCCGCGGCTCCCGATTTCGACGACTCGTCCTGGACCCCGGTTTCCCTGCCCCACACCTGGAACGCGGCCGACGGCTCCGACGGCGGCGGCGACTACCGCCGCGACGTCGGGTGGTACCGGACCCGGGTGGCCGTCCCGGCCGGGGACCGGCGGGTGTTCCTGCAGTTCGACGGCGCGAACCTGGTCACCGACGTCTACGTCGGCGGCCGCCGCGCCGGCCGCCACGAAGGCGGCTACTCCGGCTTCCGGTTCGACATCACCGGGCTCGCCCGCCCCGGGCAAACCGTTCCCGTGGCGGTGGCGGTCGACAACCGGAAGACCGCGGACGTGGCCCCGCTCGACGGCGACTTCACCCTGTTCGGCGGCCTCTACCGCGATGTCCGGCTGATCACCACGGACCCGGTGCACGTCGACGCGCTCGACTACGGCGGGCCGGGTGTCACCGTGCGGCAGAAAGCGCTCACCGCGGCGGCGGCCGACCTCTCGGTGACCACCCGGGTCAGCAACGACACCGCGGTGACCCGGCGGATTCCGGTCCGGACCCTGGTCCGGGACGCCGCGCGCCGCGTGGTGGCGGTCTCGGCGGGTGCGGTGACCGTGGAGCCCGGCCGGACGGTCCCGGTGACCACTGCGCTGCGCGTCATCCGGCCGCACCGGTGGAACGGCGTGCGGGACCCCTACCTGTACTCGGTCACCGCGGAGGCGGGCGGGGACGCGGTGACCGTCCCGCTGGGACTGCGCACCTTCGCCGCCGATCCGGACCGCGGCTTCTTCCTCAACGGCGTCCCGTACCCGCTGCACGGGGTGAACACCCAGCTGCCCAGCCGCCCGGACCGCGGCGCCGCGGTGCCGGACGCCGACATCGACGCCGACTACCGCCTGATCGCCGAGCTGGGCGCGAACGCCCTCCGGATGGCCCACTACCAGCACTCGCCCCGCGAGTACGAGCTCGCCGACCGGCTGGGCCTGGTCGTGTGGACGGAGGTGCCGCTGGTCGGCTTCGTCACCGATTCCCCGGCGTTCACGGCGAACGCTTCGGCCCAGGCGCACGAGCTGGTCCGGCAGAACGCGAACCACCCGTCGGTGGCGATGTGGGGCCTGGGCAACGAGCAGTACGTCTCCAGCCCGGCCGCCAACGCCGTGCTCGCCGCGGTCCAGGACGTCTTCCGCGCCGACGACCCGGACCGGCTCACGACCTACGCGCACTGCTGCCTGTCCGACGCCGACGCCCTGGCCGGGCACGCGGACCTGACCGGCTACAACCGCTACTACGGCTGGTACCTGCCGGGCGCGGACAACCTGGGGAAGTGGGCGGACGAGCTGCACCGGGCCGATCCGGCGCGCCGGATCTCGGTCTCCGAGTACGGGGCCGGTGCGAGCGTCCGGCAGCACGAGCAGCACCCCGTCCCGCCGGTCCCCGGCGGGCATTGGCACCCGGAGGAGTACCAGGCGGAGGTGGCCGAGGCGTCGTGGCGGGCGATCGAGGCCCGGCCCTACCTGTGGGGGAGCTTCGTCTGGGTGATGTTCGACTTCGCCTCGGACGGCCGCAACGAGGGTGATCGCCCCGGGATCAACGACAAGGGGCTGGTCACCGACGACCGGGTGACCCGGAAGGACGCCTACTACTGGTACCAGGCCAACTGGTCGGACCGGCCCGTCTTGCACATCACTTCGGCCCGCGACACCGTCCGGACGACCGCCACCACCGACGTCAAGGTCTACGCCGGCACCGCGCCGGTGAGCCTGTCGGTCAACGGCGTCCCGCTCGGCACCCGGGTGCCGAGCGGCCACATCGCCGTCTGGGCCGGCGTCACCCTGCGGCCGGGCCCCAACGTCGTCCGGGCGGTGTCCTTCGAGGACGGCCACCCGCACACCGACACGGTGACCTGGACCCGGCAGCCGTGAACGGCTCTTCGGGGAATGCTCCCCGAAGAGCCGTCCAGCGGGTCACTGCGAACAGCGTTTGCCGGTGTTGATGCAGTTGACGACCTGGTTCATCAGGCGCTGGCCCATGACGTTGGCGAAGTCGTCGTGGTCCGAGCGGGGGTTGTGCTTCTCCTGCGCGAACGCGTCCACTTTGTACTGGCCCTTGACCTGGATGTCGTGCGGGATGTTGTAGACCAGCTTGATCACCAGCTGCGGCACGTTCTGGAAACCCTTGGGGCACTTGCCCTGCTGGTCGGCGAACACGATGTGCGTGCGGTGGTTGGCGCTGTCGATGTTCTTGCCGTCCCAGCAGTTCGGGAAGGCGTGGATGCGCTCGACCTTGCTGTTCTGCGGGCAGATCGGGTAGTGGTCGGTGAGCCGGTCCTCGAAGCCGGTGCAGGTCCAGCTGGGCCGGGCGTTGGCCGGGCCGTTGGTGCTCTGCTTGGCGTCGCCGTAGAGGATGCGGAGGAACTGCGGCATCGCGACGACCTTGCTCGCGCCGCCGCTGGTGAACGTGATCGTCGCCGACTGGACGCGCTGGATCTCGCCGTCGTTGTCGCCGACCTCGTTCTTGTCGTTGACGCCGGGCAGTTCCGCGGGCTGGCCGTTGCTGTTCTGGCCGCCGTTGTCGATCCCGCCCTTGCCGTTCTGCTTGAGCGCGCACTGCGCGAGCCCGCCGAGGTTGGTCGGCTTCGCGGCCCGGCGGCCGATCGCGATGGCGATCCGGTCGATGGTGGCCGCGCGCTTGTCCTTGAGCGGCCCGACCACGGCGTTCTGGATGTCCTGCGGGGTCTTGAGATCGCCGTTCGCGATCCGCTTGTTGGCCTCGTCGATCTGCGTGTCGAGCAGGTCGAGGTTGCGGTTGACCTCGTCCATCGCCTGGTCCGGGACGTCGGGCAGCTTGCTCGCGACGTCGGGGCAGTCGACCTGGGTGCTCGCCTTGTCCTTGGCGCTGCCTGCCCGGTCGGGCTGCGTGGCGGGCGGGTTCTTCTCGGCGTCGCCGGTGTCGATGCGGACGACGGGCCAGAAGTAGGCCGACTTGTCACCGTTCTTGCAGGTGGTGCCCGCCTTCACCAGGCTCTTGTTGTTCGAGTCGGCGTTGGTGGAGAGGTTGCCGACGTAGTCGTGCAGGTGCTGGGCACCGTTTTTGATGCCGGGCTGGGCGATGAAGTTGTCGGGGTTGAAGTGCTGGTTCTCGTTGCGGCCGCAGTCCACGGTGAACGTGCCGCGGGCGCCCTTCTGCTGCAGCGCCTTGTTCACGTTGACCCCCGATGGGACCTTCGCGATGTCGAGGAAGAACGACGGGTCGGCCTCGTCGGCGCTGGCCTCGCCGGTGCGGCCGGCGGTGGTCGCGACGACGATGCCGCCGACGGCCAGCGCGAGCGCCAGGCCACCGGTCGCGATCTTCGTGCGGCGGGTGATGCGATGTCTGCCCGTGGCGGGGGTGCGGGAAGTATTCCGGGCCATGTTCACCTCGTTCGGTTTTTCCGGGCACGCTGAAGAGAGCCTGCGTGTCCGGGCTGGAGACGCGCGGAACCCGGGGAGTGGCACCGGGTCGCGGGTATCGGGGGACCCGCCCGGTGTCACTGGTTCCGGCATTGGGGGGAACGGCCGCGGAACGGGGCCGGTTCAAGCGGCGATTCCGCCGTTACCGTTTCGTTATTTATGGAAGGTGAACGAAGTTCACGTCTGTCGGTGTGATCGCTAACATCTACGCATGCCCGTGGACGACGCAGGTCCCGACGGCCCGCTCCGCGCGCGGGCTCTCCAGCGGCGGGGCACGCTCGGGGTGATCGCGACCGGGGCGTCGGCGTCGGGCCCGGTGTTGCACGGCCTGCGCGCGGCCGCCCGCGAGCAGGGCTACGTGCTGAGCGTCTTCAGCGTCTCGGTCAACAGCGGCGCGGCGGTGCTGGCCGCGGTGGCCGGCCTGCAGCTGCAGGGGGTGGCCGGGATCGTGGTGCTCGACGGGCACCTCCTCGCCGAGCTGGCTCCGGTCGCCGGCATCCCGCTGGTGCCCGCGGCGTCCACCGACCAGTACGCGGGGGCGCGCCAGGCCACCGAGCACCTCCTGCAACTCGGCCACCCGACGGTCTGGCACCTCGGCGGCCCGGAGGAAGGACCGGTGGCCCGCGCCCGCGAACGCGGCTGGCGCGAGACCCTCGAACGCCACGGAGCGGAGGTCCCGCCGGTGGTCCGCGGCGACTGGTCCGCCCGTTCGGGTTTCCGCGCCGGCCAGTCCCTGGCGGTCGAATCCGGGGTGGGCGCGGTGTTTTCGGCGAACGACCACATGGCACTGGGGCTGGTGGCGGCGTTCGCGCAGGCGGGTATGCGAGTCCCGCGCGACGCCCACGTGGTCGGCTTCGACGACGTCCCCGAGGCGGCGTACTTCGCCCCGCCGTTGACGACGGTCCGCCAGGATTACCTGGCGGCGGGCCGCCACACGCTGGCCACCCTGGCGGCGCGCATCGACGGCGTGGCGGTGCCGGCGTGGGGAACGGTCGAGGCCGAGCTGGTGGTGCGGGAGAGCAGCCGCTGCCTCAAGGGCGTTTAGCGCGCGTGCTCACCAGGGACAGCGGTTCGATCTGCGGCCGGGGAAACGATGTTGCCCTCGCCCGCGGTGATCACTAAGGTCGGTCGCGTGACTGCCGGGTCGGCCTCGAGCCATGCACGAGTGGGTTTCCCGGCCTCGGCGTGAGCCCGAGGCGGGCCAGAGGCCCGCCGTCTTCTCCGCGTCTTCAGCTCCCGGCGCCCGCGTACGGCGTCTTTCACACGGATCCCAAGACCGGAGACACCCCCTGATGTCCTACCACCAGCCATACCCCCCTGCCGGCGTCCAGCTGAACCACACGGCTGTCTACGCGAGCGACCGTTCCCTGTCCGCCGAATTCATCGCCGCGATCCTGGGCCTGGAAGTCGGCGCGCCGTTCGGGCCGTTCCTGCCGGTCGACCTCGGCAACGGCGTGACGCTCGACTACTACGAGAAGAGGGACGAGCCGATCCAGGCGCAGCACTACGCCTTCCTCGTGCCCGACGAGCGGTTCGACGCCGTGATCGTCCGTCTGGCGGCGGTCGGGGTCACCTACTACGCGGACCCTCGCCACACCGAACCCGGCCGGGTGAACGATCTGTTCGGTGGGCGCGGCGCCTACTTCGACGACCCGGACGGCCACAACATGGAGGTCATGACCCGGCCTTACGTCCGTCCGTAGCGCATGACAGGGCAGTGCTCACCGGGTCAGCGGCAGGGCGGCCATCCCGCGGAGTGCCGGGTTGGGACGGCGCCGCACCTCGCCTTCGATCCGCAGCGCCGGAAACCGCTTTCCCAGCTGTTCGAGCAGCACGGTCATCTCGAGGCGCGCCAAGGCCGCGCCGAGGCACAGGTGCAGGCCGTGCCCGAAGAACAGGCCGCGGCCGCCGTCGCGGGTGATGTCGAAGCGGTCCGGGTCCGCGAAGCGCGCGGGGTCCCGGTTCGCCGCGCCGGCGAGGAGCACGACCATGTCCCCCGCCGGGATCTCGCGGCCGTCGAGCACCGCCGGGCGGGCGGCCGCGCGCTGGCTCATCTGGGCGGCGCCGTCCCACCGCAGCACCTCCTCGGCCGCGCCGGCCGCCAGCCCGGGATCGCCGGCGAGCAGGGCGAACTGCTCCGGGTGGGTCAGCAGTGCGTGGATGCCGTTGCCCAGCGCGCCGGCGGTGGTCTCGTAGCCGCCGCCGAACAACACGAGGAGGGAGTTGAGCACCTCCTCCTCCGACATCAGCTCCGCCTCGGCGGTGGGCCGGGCCAGCAGCGCGGACGTCAGGTCGGCACGCGGTTCCTTCCGCCGCAGCGCGATCAGCTCCGTGAAGTAAGCCCGGAATTCGACGGCGGCGGCGTCGACCTCGGCGCGGAGCTCGGCCGGCATCGCGGGGTTGACCTGCCGGCCGATCAGGTCGGTGAGGCGGCGAAGCCGATCGTGGTCGGCTTCGGGCACGCCGACCAGGTCACCGATCACGGCCATCCCGAGCGGGTAGAGGACCGTGCCGACGAACTCCGCCGCGGCCCCGTCCGCCGTGGCGTCGGCGAAGCCGTCCAGCACCCGGTCGGTGGCCCGGCGGACGGCGGGCTCAAGTTCCTGGACGCGCCGGACGGTGAAGTCGCGGACGAGCAGGCGGCGCTCGCGCGTGTGCTCCGGCGGGTTCTTCCACGGCAGGAGCGCGGCCAGCAACGTCATCGCGGGATTGTCGCGCCAGCCCGGCCGGTGCCGGTCGCGCCACTGGGCGTCGAGGACCCGGAAGTTCTCGCCGTCGGCGAGCACCTGCTGGCAGTCCGCGAACCGGCTGAGCACCCAGCCGTCGAAGACTTCGCTGCGGAAGACCGGTGCCTCCGCCCGGAGCCGCGCGTAGACCGGGTACGGATCGGCGAGCCCGGCCGGGGTGGACAGGGACAGCAAGGCCTGGTCGGCGGCTGCGGACACGAGTGCTCCCTCCAGTGGCGAATCGGTGCCCGCAGTCTTCTCCCGGGCGCCCGTGCCGGAGGAGGGTTCGGGCCCGGCTTCACCCGGATGGCAGTGTCAGAGCTTCAGCCGGGCGCCCAGGCCGCGGATGTGTTCCGCCGCACCGCAGTCCAGGTCGAGCTGGCGGCGGCGTTCGGCGACGAACGCCCGGCCCAGCCCCGTCCGGTCCGAAGTGGACATACTCCGGCGCAGTTCGTTCAGCAGCCCGCGTTCCTCGCCGCGGACGTGCGCGTCCACGGCGTTCTCCAGGCGCAGCAACGCCTTCTCGAAGTCGTCGCCCTCGAGGACGGCCAGCAGGTCGTCGGCGAACGGTTCGCCCGGCGCGGCCGGGCGGACGATCCGCTCGGTCGCCGTGGTGTGGGCGACCAGCAACGCCGCCAGCTCCGCCACCAGCGCGGGCCGGTCGGCTTCGGAGTTGCGCAGGTCGCGCAGCAGCTGCTCGAACCGGCGGTGGTCGGCCAGCAGCACCTCGACCAGGTCCGAACCGGGCGCCGCCGCGGCCGGGGCCGGGCGCATCCAGCCGAACGTCAGCTCCACCGCCTGGCGCCAGTGCGCGTACTCGGAGTCGCGGCGGGCCGGGTCCATCGCCGGCAGCCACTGGCCGGCCCGGTGCCAGTTGCGCCGCAAGCCTTCGAGATCCGGCCAGTACCCGACGGACAGCCCCGCCGCGTAAGCCGCGCCGAGCGAGACCGTCTCCGCCACCATCGGACGCACCACCGGCACGTCGAGGACGTCGGCGATGCACTGCATCAGCAGGTTGTCCGCGGTCATCCCGCCGTCGACCTTCAACGTCGAAAGCGCGAGCCCGGAGTCGGCGTTCATCGCGTCGACGACCTCGCGGGTCTGCCAGCCGGTCGCCTCCAGCACCGCCCGCGCCAGGTGGCCCTTCGTGATGTACGACGTCAGCCCGGCGATCACCCCGCGCGCCTCGCTGTGCCAGTGCGGCGCGAACAGGCCGGAGAACGCGGGCACGATGTAGCAGCCGCCGTTGTCCTCGACCGTCCTGGCGAGCGTCTCGATCTCGGGCGCGCTGCCGATCAGCTCCAGGCCGTCCCGGAACCACTGCACCAGCGACCCGGTGACGGCGATCGAGCCTTCGAGGGCGTACACCGCGGGCTCGTCGCCGATCTTGAACCCGACGGTGGTGAGCATGCCGTGGGTCGACAGCACCGGCGTCGGGCCGGTGTTGAGCAGCAGGAAGCTGCCGGTGCCGTAGGTGCACTTGGCTTCGCCGGGCGCGAAGCAGGTCTGGCCGAACAGCGCCGCCTGCTGGTCGCCGAGCGCCGCGGCGATCCGGATGCCGGGGACGACCCGCGAAGTGGTGCCGTAGACCTCGGTCGAGGACCGGATCTCCGGCAGCATCGCGCGCGGGACGTCGAAGAACTCGAGGAGCTCGTCGTCCCAGTTGAGCGTGCGCAGGTTCATCAGCATGGTGCGCGAGGCGTTGGTGACGTCGGTGACGTGCACGCCGCCCTCGGCGCCGCCGGTGAGGTTCCAGATCAGCCAGCTCTCGATGGTGCCGAAGAGGACGTCCCCGCGTTCGGCGCGCTCGCGCAGCCCGGGGGTGCGTTCGAGCAGCCAGCGGATGCGCGGCGCGGAGAAGTACGTGGCCAGGGGCAGGCCGCACAGCTGCCGCACACGCTCGGCGCCGGGTTCGCGGGCGAGCTGTTCGAGCATGGCGTCGGTGCGGGTGTCCTGCCAGACGATCGCCCGCCCGACGGGGTTGCCGGTGCGCCGGTCCCACAGGACGGTGGTTTCGCGCTGGTTGGCGATCCCGAGCCCGACGACCTGCCCGGCGGTCGCCCCGGCGTCCGCGAGCGCCTGCGGGACGATCCGCGAGAGGTTCCGCCAGATCTCGGTCGCGTCGTGCTCGACCCAGCCGGGCCGGGGGAAGTGCTGCTGGTGTTCGCGCTGGACGACCGAGACGAGCCGGCCGCGGGCGTCGAACAGGATGCACCGGGTGGAGGTGGTGCCCTGGTCGATGGACATCACGTACCGCTGGACCACGTGCTCACCGCCCTTCTGCCCGTCCCCGGGTGCCGCGAATGACTCATTCGGGACCTCCGAGGTCCCGAATGAGTCA
>NZ_JBFAZA010000042.1:59026-88894 GCF_040681595.1 Amycolatopsis sp. NPDC051716
GGAGGCTCCACCCCCGCGCCCCCTCGCCCCCGTCCCCCCCCCCCTGCCCCCCCCCGCGGGGGCCCGTTAATAACACCTTCGGGACCTCCGAGGTCCCGAATGAGTCATTCGCGACGTCCGGCGTTGCGTGGGGATGGCCGACTCCTTCACCATCGGGACGCTCCCAGGTCCCGCGAAACCGCCCGCGCCGCGTCGCGGACGTGGCCCAGCAGCCGGGCGCTGGGGCTGCCGTCCGGCTCGCAGATCCGCTCCACCGCGCCGGACACCCCGAGCGCGCCGACCACGATGCCGCCGTGGCCGCGGATCGGGGCCGCGATGCCGGCCTCGCCCGAGATCATCTCGCCGTTCTCCGCAGCCCAGCCCGCCTCGCGGACCTTGGCGCACGCGCGCTTGATCGCGGTCTGGGTGACCAGGGTCCGGCGGGTGTAGGCCTCCGGTTCGCCGGTGCGCAACGATGCCACGAGCGTCGTGTCGTAGGCCAGCAGGACCTTGCCCAGCGCGGTCGCGTGCAGCGGCAGCAGCGTGCCGACGTCGAGGGTCTGCAGGCTGTCGTCCGGCCGGAACACGTGGTGCACGACCAGCACCCGGCCCTCCAGCGGCGCGCCGATCCGGACCGCCTCGCCGCTGCGCGCGGCCAGGGCGTCGGCCCAGTTGATCGCCCGGGAGCGCAGCTCGTTGACGTCGAGGTAGCTCGTGCCCAGGTGCAGCAGCGCGGCGCCCAGCTGGTACTTGCCCGTGTCGCGGTCCTGCTCGACGAACCCGACGCCCTGCAACGTGCGCAGGATCCCGTGCGCGGTGCCCTTCGCCAGTTCGAGCGCGTCGGCGATCTCGCCGACGCCCAGACGCCCCGAGCCGCGCGCCAGCAACCGCAGGATCGCGGCGGCGCGCTCGATGGACTGGATCGGACCGGGCACGGCGCACCCTAACCCGACCGGCCCTGATTCGACAATGTCGAACATCCACTCCGGCCGTTCGACAATGCCGACCGCCGTCCGTTGACCGGCCTGAAATGCGAACTTAACTTCACTCCACCAGTAGGGGGACAAGGTCCTTTGTGGAGGAAAGCAATGGTGCGAAGCCTCAAGGCCCGCGGACTCGGTGGCGAGATGGCCGCCGAGTTCGTGGGAACGATGATCCTCATCCTGTTCGGGTGTGGCGTGGTGGCGCAGGTCGTCGCCGCGGGCATCGGGGACCACGACAGCATCGCCTGGGCCTGGGGCCTCGGCGTGACGCTGGGTGTTTACGTCGCTTCGCGGATCAGCGGCGCGCACCTGAACCCGGCCGTGACCATCGCCTTGGCGGTGTTCAAGGGCTTCGAGTGGCGCAAGGTCGCTCCCTACGCCCTGGCCCAGACGGCCGGCGCGTTCCTGGCCGCGATGCTGGTGCGGTGGAACTACACCGAGGTTCTCAACGCCAAGGACCCGGGCCTGACGATCAAGACCCAGGGCGTGTTCTCCACCCTTCCGGGTAACGGCACGCTTCCGGTGGGTGACTGGGGTGCCTTCCGCGACCAGATCATCGGCACCGCGATCCTCGTCCTGGTGATCTTCGCCATCACCGACCTCCGCAACACCTCGCCGGGCGCGAACCTGGCCCCGGTCGTCGTCGGCTTCCTCGTCGTCGCCATCGGCATGGCCTGGGGCACGAACGCCGGGTACGCGATCAACCCCGCCCGCGACTTCGGCCCCCGCCTGGCCTCCTGGCTGACCGGCTACGACACGGCGTTCACCGACCAATACGGCTTCCCCTACTGGTGGATCCCGATCGTGGCGCCGATCGTCGGCGCGGTCATCGGCGGCGCGATCTACAAGTACCTGATCGAGCGGCACCTGCCCGCCGGGGACCCGCTGGACGCCATGCCCGCCAAGGACTTCGAGCCCGCCAACTGAGTAGGAGCACGACCATGCCGGACTTCGTCGGCGCCGTAGACCAGGGCACCACCAGCACCCGCTTCATGATCTTCGACCACGGCGGCAACGAGATCGCCCGCCACCAGCTCGAGCACGAGCAGATCCTGCCCCGGCCGGGCTGGGTCGAGCACGACGCCACCGAGATCTGGGAACGCACCCGCTCGGTCATCGCGACCGCGCTGAACAAGGCGAACCTGAGTGTGGGCGACCTGGCCGCGCTCGGCATCACCAACCAGCGCGAGACCACCGTCGTGTGGAACCGCCGCACCGGCCGCCCGTACCACAACGCCATCGTCTGGCAGGACACCCGCACCGACCGGATCGCCTCCGCGCTCGAGCGCGAGGGCAAGGGCGACATCATCCGCCGGAAGGCCGGCCTGCCGCCCGCCACCTACTTTTCCGGCGGCAAGCTGCAGTGGATCCTCGAGAACGTCGAAGGCGTGCGCGAGGACGCCGAGAAGGGTGACGCCCTCTTCGGCACCACCGACTCGTGGCTGATCTGGAACCTCACCGGCGGCCCGGACGGCGGCGTGCACGTCACCGACCCGACCAACGCCTCCCGCACCATGCTGATGGACCTCGAGACCCTCGACTGGGACGACGAACTGCTGTCGTTCTTCAACGTCCCGCGGCAGATGCTCCCGGCGATCCGGCCCTCGTCGAACCCGGGCTTCGGCACCACCCGCGCGGACGGTCCGCTCGGCGGCGAGGTCGCCATCACCGGCGTCCTCGGCGACCAGCAAGCCGCCACCGTCGGCCAGGTGTGCTTCCGGCCGGGCGAGGCCAAGAACACCTACGGCACCGGCAACTTCCTGCTGCTCAACACCGGCCAGGAGCTGGTCCGCTCCCAGCACGGCCTGCTGACGACGCTGTGCTACCAGTTCGGCGACGAGAAGCCCGTCTACGCGCTGGAAGGCTCGATCGCCGTCACGGGGTCCGCGGTGCAGTGGCTGCGCGACCAGCTCGGGATCATCAGCGGCGCGGCCCAGAGCGAGAGCCTGGCCCGCCAGGTCGAGGACAACGGCGGCGTCTACTTCGTCCCGGCGTTCTCCGGCCTGTTCGCCCCCTACTGGCGCTCCGACGCCCGCGGCGCGATCGTCGGCCTCACCCGCGCCACGACGAACGCCCACATCGCGCGGGCCACCCTGGAAGCGATCTGCTACCAGACCCGCGACGTCGTCGAGGCCATGCAGAACGACTCCGGCGTCACGCTGGACGTGCTGCGGGTGGACGGCGGCGTCACCGCCAACGAGCTGTGCATGCAGCTGCAGGCGGACATCCTCGGCGTGCCGGTGTCGAAGCCGGTCGTCGCCGAGACCACCGCGCTCGGCGCCGCCTACGCGGCCGGGCTGGCGGTCGGCTTCTGGAAGTCGACCGACGAGCTCGAACAGAACTGGAACGAAGACAAGCGCTGGACGCCGACGTGGACCGACGAGCAGCGCGCCGAAGGCTACGCGGGCTGGCAGAAGGCCGTCGGCCGCACGCTCGACTGGGTCGACGTGCAGTGACCACGAGGAGGAACACCGTGACCCCGCTTTCCCCGCAGTACCGCGCGGAAACGTTGCGGAAACTGGTGAACGAAGAGGTCGACGTGCTCGTCGTCGGCGGGGGAGTGACCGGGGCCGGCGTCGCGCTCGACGCCGCGTCCCGGGGGCTGTCGACCGCGCTGGTCGAGGCCCGCGACTTCGCCGCCGGCACGTCCAGCCGGTCGTCCAAGCTCATCCACGGCGGCCTGCGCTACCTGGAGCAGCTGGACTTCAAGCTGGTGCGCGAAGCCCTCAAGGAACGCGGCCTGCTGCTGCAGACGCTGGCCCCGCACCTGGTGCGGCCGGTCAAGTTCCTGGTCCCGCTGCAGCACCGGGTGTGGGAGCGCGGCTACATCGGCGCCGGCGTCACGCTGTACGACACCCTCGGCGGCGCCCGCGCGCTGCCGCGGCACCGGCACCTGTCCAAGCGGGGCGCCTTCAAGGTGGCCCCGGCGCTCGCGGACGACGCGCTGATCGGGGCGATCCAGTACTACGACGCCCAGGTCGACGACGCCCGCCACACGATGACGATCGCGCGGACGGCCGCCGAGCAGGGCGCTTCGGTGCTCACGCGGGCTCGCGTCACTTCGCTGCTTCGCGACGGCGAGCGAGTCGTCGGGGCGAAGGTCGTGGACCGCGAGAGCGGGATCGAGTTCGAGATCCGTGCTCGCACCGTGGTCGCCGCGACGGGCGTGTGGAGCGACGACATGGCGGAGGCGGCCGGGATCCCCGCGCCGTTCACCGTCCGCGCGTCGAAGGGCATCCACCTCGTGGTGCCGCGCGAAAAGATCGACCTGGACACCGGGCTGATCCTGCGCACCGAGAAGAGCGTGCTGTTCGTCATCCCGTGGGGACGGCACTGGATCGTCGGCACCACCGACACCGAGTGGGACCTCGACCGCGAGCACCCGGCGGCGAGCCGCGCGGACGTCGACTACGTGCTCGGACACCTCAACGCCGTCCTGCGCACCCCCGTGACGCACGACGACATCGAGGGCGTCTACGCCGGGCTCCGCCCACTGCTGGCGGCGAAGGCGGCCGCGACGACGAAGCTGTCGCGGGAGCACGCGGTGGCGCACCCGGTGCCGGGCCTGGTCATCGTGGCCGGCGGCAAGTACACGACGTACCGGGTGATGGCCGCGGATGCGGTCGACGTCGCGGTCGAGGAGCTGGGCCGCCCGGCCCCGCCGTCGTGGACCGACCGGCTCCCGATCGCCGGTGCCGAGGGCTACCACGAGCTGTGGGCGGACCGGTTCGGCGTGGCCGCGAAGGCGGGACTGCCGCTGACCCGCGTCGAGCACCTGCTGCAGCGGTACGGCACGCGGATCTGGAACCTCCTGGAGCTGATCGAGAAGGAGCCTTCGCTCGGGGAGCCGATCACGGAAACGTCGGAGTACCTCCGCGTGGAGGCCGTCTACGCGGTCTCCCACGAGGGCGCGTTGCACCTGGAGGACGTGCTCACGCGGCGGACGCGCATCTCGATCGAGGAGCGCGACCGCGGTGTCGCGGCGGCGCCCGTCGTGGCCGGGCTGATCGCCCCGCTGCTGGGCTGGGACGCGCACCGGACCGACCGCGAGGTGGCCAACTACCTGGCCCGGGTGGAGGCGGAGCGGTCGGCCCAGGAAGCCCCGGACGACGCGGCGGCGAACGCCACCCGCCTCGCGGCCCCGGCGCTGCTGCCGAGCTAAACCGGTCACCGCCGTCGCGCGTGGACACCCCGGAACCGACCTGAAGGGGAGGAACAGGGATGTTCAGAGGTGTTCTCGCGGCGGCGGCGGTGGCGCTGGTGCTCACCGCGGTCCCGGCCGGTGCGGACGAACCGGTCGCCCCGGTCGACCTGGGCACGCTGCCCGGGGGACTGACCAGCTACGGAGATCGGGTGTCGAACTCCGGAATGGTGTTCGGGACGGCGTTCGACAAGGCGAACAACCCGCGCGGGGCCCGGTGGGACGCGGCAGGCCGGATCACCGAGCTGCCGCCGCAGCCGGGCTACGACACGGTCGACCCCGTCGCGATCACCGAGGACGGGGTGGCGATCGGCAACTCGGTGATAGCCGATGGGTCCGGCCGGCGGGCGACGCTCTGGGGCGCGTCCGGGGTGCCGGTGGACCTGCCGCCGGTGCCGGGCTACCCGTCCTCCACGGTGGCCGCGATCAACGCCCACGGCATCGCCGTCGGGTATTCCTACGGCACTTCGGCTCCGGACACGGCGGTGGAGTGGGACACGGCCCGGGGCACGGTCACGGCCCTCGGCCAGGGCCGCGGCTTCGCGATCAACGACGCGGGCGCGGTCCTCAGTGCGTACCAGGGGGAGTCGAAGTACTGGGACCCGGCGGGCAACCTCGTGCCGTTGGAAGGCGGCGGCACGCCCGCCGACCTCGACAACGCGGGCACCGTCGTCGGCTCGAGCGGCTCCCACGCCGCGAGGTGGGATGCGGCGGGCCACCTCACCGTGCTCGACACCACCTGGAAGTTCAGCACCGCGGAGGAGATCGGCGAGGACGGGACGATCTACGGCACCGTGGAGGCGGGGGACGGCAGCCCCAGGAACCTGGCCCGCTGGGACCCGGCCGGGCAGCTGACCGTGCACCCGAATCCGGACGGCGAATGGAACCGGCTCGGCGCCGCGAACAACACGGGCAGCGCGCTCGTGGAAATCGGCGGCAGGGACTTGGTCTGGGGGCCCGGCGACAGGCTCACCGAGCTGCGGCCACTGACGGAGTACGCCTGGTGCCGCGCCGAGGACATCAACGACCGCGGCGCGGTCACGGGCGCCTGCACGGTCTTGACCCGGAACCTGCACGCCCTGCGGTGGGACCTGCCGGTCGTCGGCAGCTGGTGAGCACGCCCAGCTCGGTGAGCACGTACCGGGCGTTGGCCGAGATGACCGGGTTCGTGTTCCGGTAGTACGGCAGCTGGATCACCGCCATCGACAGCGCCCGGCCCCGGCCGCGGGCCCAGGTCGCGTCGTCACCGCCGACGGCGTCGCGAAAGGTGGGTCTGGTCTCCGCGGTCAGCAGGTTCCACGCCGGGATCAGGTCGATCGCCGGGTCGCCGAGGCCCGCGGTCGCCCAGTCGAGGACGCCGCTGAGGCGGCCGTCGCGCAGCAGGAGGTTGCTCGGCATCAGGTCCGCGTGCACCCAGCACGGCGCGCCTGTCCACTGTGGAGCTTCCAGCGCCTCGGCCCAGACGGCGAGGGCCGCCTCTGCGTCGAAGGGCTCGTCGATGCGGCGCAGCTCCTCGATCGCGCGGCGCGTGGCCGTGTCCACCGTGGACAGCGGCTGCCCGCGGAAGGCCGGGGGACCGTCCGCCGGGTGCGCCCGCAGCGCACGCACGAACTCCGCCAGGTCGTGCGCCGGTGCGTCCCGGCCTTCGAGCGCCGGTGAGCCGTCCAGCCAGCCGTGCACCGCCCACGGCCACGGGTACCCCTCGGCGGGTTCGCCGACCGCGACGACGGCCGGGACCGCCACCGGCAGTCCGCCGAGCGCGGGGAGGACCCGCGCTTCCTTCGCGATGTCACCGGCGCCGCCCGCGGTCAGGGGAAGCCGGACCGTCAGGCCGTCACCGAGGCGGTACACCGCGTTGACCGTGCCCCCGGAGGCCAGGGGAGTGACCGGCAGGTCCGCCCACCGCGGGAACTGCCCGCGCACCAGCCGCCGGACCAGCGCGGTGTCGATGGTGTGCTCGTCGGCGTGCATGCGGCCCATGTGAGCACCGAACCACGCACGTCAACGGGGTTTTCGTGACTCGGCGCACCCCGGATTGCACGACGATGCATCGCCGTGCATAATCATTCGCATGTCCAAGGTGCTCACTTCCCTGCCCGTCGGCGAGCGTGTCGGTATCGCTTTCTCCGGCGGCCTCGACACTTCCGTAGCGGTCGCGTGGATGCGCGACAAGGGCGCGGTCCCCTGCACCTACACCGCCGACATCGGCCAGTACGACGAGCCCGACATCGATTCGGTGCCGGGGCGCGCCGGCCAGTACGGCGCCGAGATCGCCCGGCTGGTCGACTGCCGGGAAGCACTGGTCGAAGAGGGGCTCGCGGCGCTGACGTGCGGCGCGTTCCACATCCGCACCGGCGGCCGCAGCTACTTCAACACCACCCCGCTCGGCCGTGCGGTCACCGGCACGCTGCTGGTGCGCGCGATGCTCGAAGACGACGTCCAGATCTGGGGCGACGGCTCCACCTACAAGGGCAACGACATCGAGCGGTTCTACCGCTACGGCCTGCTGGCCAACCCCTCCCTGCGCATCTACAAGCCGTGGCTCGACGCGGACTTCGTGACCGAGCTCGGCGGCCGCAAGGAGATGTCCGAGTGGCTGCTCGCGCACGACCTGCCCTACCGCGACAGCACCGAAAAGGCCTACTCGACCGACGCCAACATCTGGGGCGCCACGCACGAGGCCAAGTCGCTGGAGCACCTGGACACCGGTATCGAGATCGTCAAGCCGATCATGGGCGTGGCGTTCTGGGACCCCGAGGTCGAGATTTCGGCCGAGGATGTCACGGTCGGCTTCGAGCAGGGCCGGCCGGTGACGATCAACGGCAAGGAGTTCGCCACCGCCGTCGACCTCGTCCTCGAGGCCAACGCCATCGGCGGCCGGCACGGGCTCGGGATGTCCGACCAGATCGAGAACCGGATCATCGAGGCCAAGAGCCGCGGCATCTACGAGGCTCCGGGCATGGCGCTGCTGCACGCGGCCTACGAGCGGCTCGTCAACGCCATCCACAACGAGGACACCCTCGCCAGCTACCACAACCACGGGCGGCAGCTCGGCCGGCTGATGTACGAGGGCCGCTGGCTGGACCCGCAGGCGATGATGCTGCGCGAGTCGCTGCAGCGCTGGGTCGGCACCGCGATCACCGGCGAGGTCACCCTGCGGCTGCGCCGCGGCGAGGACTACTCGATCATCGACACGACCGGCCCGGCGTTCAGCTACCACCCGGACAAGCTGTCGATGGAGCGGACCGAGGACTCGGCGTTCGGCCCGGTCGACCGGATCGGCCAGCTGACCATGCGCAACCTGGACATCGCCGACTCGCGGGCGAAGCTGGAGCAGTACGCGAGCCTCGGCATGGTCGGCGGCTCGAACCCGAAGCTGATCGGCGCCGCCCAGGCCGCGTCGACCGGCCTGATCGGCGCGATGCCCGAGGGCGGCGCCGAGGTGATCGCCTCGCGCGGCAAGACCGACGACGTCGAGCTGCTCGACAACGCCGCGATGGAGTTCGGCACGGACTGATCGCTCACGACCCGAAGGCCACCACGCTCGCCGTGGTGGCCTTCGGTGCGTTTCAGGGGACGAGCACGACCTTGCCGGTCACCGTGCCGGACTCGGCCAGCGCCAGGGCTTTCGCGGCTTCGGTCAGCGGCATCCGCGCGGCCACCTGCGCCTTGAGCTGTCCCTGCACGGCCAGCTCGAAGACCGCGGTCAGGTCTTCGGCCAGGCGGGCGCGGAACCGCGCGAGGTTCCGCTTGCCGCCCCAGACGTTGTAGAAGTGCGCCCGGCGGCGGTTCGGCAGCGCGTTCCACCACAGCAGCCGCGCGACGAGTTTGAACACGGCGGGCTTCGGGTTGCCCCCGGCGTTCACGGTCGACGCGCTGCCGTAGGCGAGCAGGGCACCGCCCGGGGCGAGCAGGCGGAACGAATCGACGATGCCGGGCCCGCCGACGTGGTCGAAGACGGCGTCGACCCCGCCGGGCGCCAGCGCGCGCACCCGGGCCGGGACGTCGCCGCGGTAGTCCACCGCGGTGGCGCCGAGCGCGGTCACGACGTCCAGGTTGCGGGCCGACGCCGTGCCGATCACCTTGATCCCGGCCGCGCGGGCGAGCTGCACGAGGGTGGTGCCGACGCCGCCGCTCGCGCCGTGGACCAGGATCGTGCCGCCGGGGCGCACCTTCGCCCACCGGTGCAGCATCTGGTACGCCGTGATGCCGTTGACGACGAAGGTTTCCGCTTCGGCGGCGTCCAGGCCGTCGGGCACCGGCACCAGGTCGGCGGCGGGGAGGGCGAGGTGGCTGCGCCACCCGCCGATCTTGGTCATGGCGGCCACGCGACGGCCGATCAGGGCGGGGTCCGCGGCTTCGAGCACCGTGCCGACGACGTCGTAGCCGGGGACGAACGGGAACGGCGGCTGGTCGTAGTACTTGCCGCGCCGCATCTGCTGCTCGGCGAACGAGATTCCGGTGGCCTCGACGCGGATCAGGGCTTCGCCGGCGCCCAGGGGCGGCAGCTCGCGGTGTTCGACGCGCAGGCCGGCCGGCGCGACGAGGCCGGGGAGGACGATCTCGGTGACGTTCACGGTGGTTCCTTCCAGGGTGTGAGTGACTGGTCAATCACTCGACGGGCGAGAAAACCGGCCCGGGATCGGGCCGGGGTTTTCAGTTCTTGCCGGGGTGGCGGATGCCGGCGGCCAGCACGGCGGCCCATTCGCCGGCGCGCTCGTCCAGGTCGAGGGTGACGATCAGGTGGCAGAGCTGCCCGTAGGCGATGAATCGCTGCACCTCGTCGTCGGCCGCCCCGGAGCGTGAGCGGGCGAATTCGGTCACCTTGGCCAGCCCGCGGCGGACGGCGTCGGCGATCTCGGGCGTGTCGGCGGCCGACTGGGCGTGCACCTGCAGCATCAGCAGGTTCCGGTCGGCGATCAGCTCCGCGTAGGCGTCGCCCATCTCGTACAGGATCTTCCCCGGGTCGGCATCCTCGACGCGGGCGGCGCCGTTCGAGAGCGCGTGGACGACGAGTTCGTAGCACCGGTCCAGCGCGGCGACGAACAGGGAAACCTTGCCGGGGAACAACTTGAAGACGTACGCGGGGGAGATGTCGGCCCGGGCGGCCACCGCGCTGATCGGCGTGCCGTGGTAGCCGCCGCCGGCGAACTCGGCGATGGCCGCCTCGATGACGGCGTCCCGCCGGGCGTCGGAGGTGGAGAGCGTGGCACCACGTTTGGTCATGTGAGTGACTGTACACTCACTCGCACCGTGTGGCAACCACGCCGCCGCCCTCGCGGGTCGATGACAAAAACCGGAACCGTACGGCCGGACGCGCATGACAAATTCCCGGGAAACGAGAAAAGCAAATAGCCGGTTGGGAAGTTTTCCACCTAGTATCCGAACCGCCGTTCGACGAGGAAAGGACCGGACATGAGGAATACCCGACGCCGCGGAATCGGCCTTGCCGCGCTGCTGGCCGGCGCGCTCGCCATTGTTTCCGCGGGACCCGCCGCGGCCGCCGAAAAGACGCTCACCTACCGGGGCGGGTTCCCGCTCATCGGCGACCAGGCGGTCACCGTCGTGGTCGGGGCCGACATCCCCGCCACCGCCGCCGCGGGCAGCACGGTTTCGGTGCCCTTCAGCCTCGACGTCGACGCCGGCCAAGCCGCCGGTGACGGCCTGCGCCTGGTCGGCGCCACCCAGCTGTCCGGCTCGATCAAGTCCCGGGTGAACGTGGCCGTCGGCGGGCAGTCCGTGGCCATCCCGGTCGCGCTGCCGATCCCCGCGACGCCGGTGCCCGCCGAAGGCAGCCTGAAGTTCACCGCGCGCGGCCAGGTCGACTTCACCGTGCCGGCCGGCACCCCGGCCGGCGAGGCGGTCAGCAGCGTCGACCCGGCCGCGAGCACGCACGTCGTCACCGACAGCAGCCTCGGCGAGTTCGACGTCAAGCTGACGCTCGACCCGCCGGACCAGGACGCCGTCCTCGGCACGACGACCGTTTCCTGACCCGGTCGCCGCGGGGCCGCCGGAATCCGTCCGGCGGCCCCGGGGCGATGCCGGAATCCGGCGGCCCGGAACTGCCGGGATCCGCCGGAATCGTTTCCCGCCAACGCAATCCTCCCTTGGTAGGTACCGGATCACGGTGCCGGGAGCGGAGTATTCCCAGCCACCACGTCGAATCATCACCGGCTGGAGGAGTACTTCGTGAAAACCATTTCAAGAGTCCTGTGTGGACTCGCCACGCTCTCGGTCGCGGTCGTCGGGCTGCAAGCCCCGGCCACCGCGGCCGCGGCGCGGACCGATCTCGGAATCACCATGCAGGCGCAGCAGAAGGACCAGTGGTGCTGGGACGCCAGCGGCAACACGATCGCCGGCTATTGGGGATACTCCCTAACCCAGACCCGGTTCTGCCAGATCGCGCACAACGAATCCGGTAGCGACTGCGCCAACAACCAGGGCTACCTGTCCGACCAGCAGCGAGTCTTCCGCTACCTCGGCTTCACGAACGTCGGCACGTACAACTCGGGCGGCCAGACGCTTTCCTTCACCGGCGTCAAAACCCAGATCGACGCCGGGAAGCCGGTCGGCACCCGCATCGGCTGGCGCTCCGGAGGCGGCCACATGCACGTGCTCTACGGATACGACAATTCGAGCGGCACCACCCGCGTCGAATACGGCGACCCGTGGCCGAACAACAGCCGCTACAACTCGATGAACTACGACACCTACCGCTCGAACAGCCAGTTCCAGTGGACCCACACGCTGTACGGGATCGAGGGATGAGCATGCTGCGGAAAGTGCTGGGCGTGGCCGTGCTGGCCGGCGCCGTGATGCTCACCACGGACGGTGCCGCGAGCGCGGCGGACGGGCCCACCGGCGCGCCGACCGCCGCCGACACCGCCGCCATCGGCCAGGTCACGGGCGGCGCGGCCACCCTCGGCCGGCTCGCGACGACGAAGTTCCCGGGCAGCCGCGCGGCGGCCGCGGCGGCGCAGCAGGCCGCCGACCCGGGGACGCAGGTGCCGGTCTACGAGCCGACGGCGGCGTTCGTCGCCGGGAAGTCGGACGTCCCCGCCGCCCTCGCCTACGTCGCGGTCCCGGCGCGGACCGGCGACGGCACCGCCGCCACCGTCTGGGCGGAGCGCCAGGGCGCGGCGTGGACCGTCGTCAACGTCGCGTCCGGCGACTACGAGCGGCAGTACGCCCAGGCCGCCGCCGGCGGCTACCTCCTGCACGAGCCCCAGGTCAACGCGTGGTACGCGGTGCACGGCGACGTCGTGACGGTCCTGGACGGCTCGGTCACCGGCCTGGCCGCGGGCACGAAGGTGTCGCTCCGGGACTACCGCACGGCGCTGCACGGGCGGTACGCGGACAAGCTGCCGGGCTCGGCCTACGACCGCGAAGGCGCGGGCGGTGGTTACGGCGGCCGCGAACGCGCGGTGCCCGCGGCGGACCCCGGTGACGGGCCGGCACTGCCGATCGCGCTCGGCGGTGTCCTCGTGCTGATGGCGGGCGCGGCCGTGGTGCCGCGGCTGCGGCGCCGGTAGGACGGCGAGGGGCACGCCGGCGCGTCCGGCGTGCCCCTTGGCAGCCGATCATGACCAGGTCACAATGCGCCATGCCCGTTTCGCCCGGTGCGCCGCCGGAAACGGCGCGCCCGGGGTTGAGCGCGTCGGACCTCGCGCTGGTGGAAGCGCTCCAGCGCGACCCGCGGGCGCCGTGGACGCGCATCGCCGCCGCCGTGGGCACCGACGCGACCACGGCGGCCCGCCGCTGGGAGCGGCTGCAGGCCGCCGGGCTGGCCTGGCTCACCGCCTACTGCACCCCGCCGACGACCACGGTCGGCTACGTCGACCTCGCCTGCCGGCCGGACGCGCTGAGCGGACTGACCCGCGAGCTGTGCGGCTGGCCGTCGGTGTTCAGCGTCGAGCGCACGACGAGCCGGTTCTCACTGTTCCTCGGCCTGTCCGCCCGCGACCTCGACGCGCTGGACGCGCTGGTCACCGGCCGCATCGGCGCCCTGCCCGGGGTGCGGGAGGTCCGCTTGGCCGTCGCGACCCGCGTCTACCGGGAGGGCAGCGGCTGGCTGGTGGACGCGCTCGCCCCCGAACAACGGGCAGTGCTGGACGACACCGCGGTGCAGGCCCGGCTGGTCGTGCCGCAGCAGTGGAACGACCGGGGCCTGCGCGCGCTGGTCGAGTCGCTGGGCGAGGACGGGCGGCGCAGCTACGCGGTGCTGGCCCGTGACTGCGGGATGAGCGAGTCGGCGGTGCGGCGCACGCTGGCGCGGATGCTGCGCAACCACGAACTCGACTTCCGGTGCGACCTCGCGCACGTCCCGGCCGGCTGGCCGGTGATCGCGGGCTACCGCCTCGACACCCGCGCGACGGAGCTCGACCGCGCCGGGGCGGCGATCGCGCAGCTGCCGGAGACCCGGCTCGCCGCGGCGGTGGTCGGGGAGGGCAACCTCGTCGTGTCGGCGTGGCTGCGGGTACCGGCCGACTGCTCGGCCTACGAGACGCGGCTGGCGGAAGCCGCCCCCGGTGCGCGGGTTCTCGACCGCGCGATCACGCTGCGGATGCCGAAGCGGATGGGCCGGCTGCTCAGCCCGCACGGCCTCGGCGGCCCGCACCAGGCGATCATCCCGGCCCGCTGAAGTATCGTCGGCCGGACCGCCCGGGGAGGATCATGAACCTGCGCGAGACCCTGCACCGCTACGTCGAGGACGGGACGCTGCCCGGTGCGGTGGCGATCGTGGACCGGGGCGGCCGGCGGGAGGTCGTGACCGCCGGCTCGGTCGACGTCGAGGGCAGCCGCCCGATGGCCGAAGACACGCTGTTCCGGTTCGCGTCCATCACCAAGCCGATCACCGCGGCCGCGGTGCTGGTGCTGGTGGACGACGGCCGGCTCGCCCTCGACGACCCGATCGGCCGCTGGCTGCCCGAGCTGGCCGAGCCGAAGGTCGTGCGGACGCCGCCGGGCCCGCTCGACGACGTCGTCCCGGCGAAGCGGCCGATCACGGTGTTCGACGTCCTCACCGGCCAGGCCGGCTGGGGCTTCCCGTCGGACTTCACCCTCCCGGCCGTGCGGGCGCTGCTCCCCGTGCAAGGCGACGGCCGGGAGGTGCAGAGCTTCCCCGAGTCCGACGTCTGGCTCGCGCGGCTCGCCCGGGTGCCCCTCGCCTACCAGCCCGGGGAAGCCTGGCTGTACGACACCTGCTCCACGATCCAGGGCCTGCTCGTCGCCCGCGCGTCCGGCCAGTCCTTCCCCGAGTTCCTCGCCGAACGGATCTTCGCCCCGCTGGGCATGACCGACACCGGCTTCGTGGCCGCGCCCGGCCGGTCCACCGCCTTCTGCAAGAAGACCGCCGGCGGGCTGGTGCTCGCCGATCCGCCGGACGGCCAGTGGCGCACGATGCCGGCGCTGCCGCTCGGCAACGGCGGCCTCGCCGGGACGGCGGGCGACTGGGTCGCGTTCGGCCGCATGCTGCTGGGCGGTGGCGCCGGCGTGCTCACCCCCGAGGCCGTCCGGCTGATGACCACCGACCACACCACCGCGGCGCACCGCGAGATCGGCACGCTCTTCCTCGAAGGCCAGGGGTGGGGGATGGGCGGCGCGGTGGACATCGCCGTCACCGAACCCTGGCGCGCTGGATGCGGGACTTCTGGCACGCGGCGGCCGCGTAGGGTTCGAGACGAAGGTCGGGCACGCGGAAGGACACATGCGGGTGGGCGAGTCGAACTGGGCCGGGAACCTCACGTACGGCGCGGACGCGGTGACGACCCCGCGGACGGTCGACGAGGTGCGGGCCGCCGTCGCGGCCGCGACGCACGTCAAAGCCCTCGGGAGCCGGCACTGCTTCAACGACATCGCCGACTCCCCGGGCGGGCTCCTGCTGGACCTGAGCGCCCTCGACGCCGGAGTCGAGCTCGGCGACGGCACGGTGACGGTCGGCGGGTCGGCCCGCTACGGCGACTTCGCGCAGCAGCTGCACGACGCGGGGTTCGCGCTGTCGAACCTGGCGTCGCTGCCGCACATCACGGTGGCGGGCAGCGTCGCGACCGGCACCCACGGCTCCGGGCGGCGGCAGCCGGGTCTCGCCGCGGCCGTCTCCGGCCTCGAGCTGGTCACCGCCGACGGTGAGCTGCGGAGCTTCACCCGAGAAGACGCCGAGTTCCCCGGGCTGGTCGTCGGGCTCGGCGCGTTCGGCGTCGTCACCCGGCTGACCCTCGACGTGGTGCCGGCGTTCGACGTCCGCCAAGACGTCTTCGACGATCTGCCGTGGGAAGCCGCGTACGAGCACTTCGACGAAATCGAAGACGCCGGCTACAGCGTCAGCATGTTCACGAACTGGGCGAACGACGCGATCGACCAGGTGTGGATCAAGAGCCGCGCCGGCGATTTCACCGAACGCGCCGGCCTGTTCGGCGCGGTGCCCGCCGACGGGCCGCGCCACCCGGCGCACGCCGCCGGCATCCCGGCGGGCAACTGCACGCCCCAGCAAGGGGTGCCGGGCCCGTGGCACGAGCGGCTGCCGCACTTCGCGCTGGCGTTCACCCCGAGCGTCGGGGACGAGCTGCAGTCGGAGTACTTCGTGCCCTACAGCGCGGCGACCGCCGCGATCCGGGCGGTCCGCGAGATCGGCGACCTCGTCGCGCCGCTGCTGCTGGTCTCGGAAATCCGCGCGATCGCGGGCGACGACCGCTGGCTGAGCCCCTGCCACGGCGGCGACCGGGTCGCCCTGCACTTCACCTGGCAGCCGCGGCAGCCCGAGGTGGAGGCGGTGCTGCCGGTCATCGAGGAGCGCCTGGCCCCGTTCGGTGCGCGTCCGCACTGGGGCAAGCTGTTCCACGGCATCCCGGCTGAATACCCGCGGCTGGCCGAGTTCCGGGCGCTGGCGGAGAGGCTGGACCCGCGGGGCAAGTTCCGCAACCCCTTCCTGAGCCGCAACGTCTTCGGCGGCTAGGGCTTTTTCACAAGGCAGGGGAGCAGGGTGGCCAGGTCGATGGGCGACCACCGGCCCGGCCGCGGCGCAGCCGGTTGGCTCGTTGGTCCCGGGATGTGTGACTCCGGCGCAGGTAGGTGCGGATGGCGGCTGGAGTAGCCCTTGTCCGTCAGGACCCGGCTCGGTCGGCCCGCCGGTCGGCCCGGGCAAGGGTGACGGAACTCGATCCCGGCCATGACCGCAGGGAACTGGGTGCAGTCGTTGACGTTGCCGCCGGTCAGCAACATCAACAGCGGCCGCCCGTGGCCGTCACAAGCCCGGTGGGTCTTGGTGGTGAACCCACCGGGGGAGCGGCCGATGGGATGATCACCTGACTCGCACTCTGCCCGCCGCAGGACGCCCCTTGACGCTCGACACCGGAAGCAGCGGCTGAATGACCTGCCACTGCTCGTCGGTCAGCTCATGCTTCCGCACCACGACCGAAGATCAAAGCGGATCACCCGCACCAGCTTTGAGGACAGGCCCTGGCCCGCCGGAGTGAGCTGGTCGGCCCCGCCGGTCAGGCCGACGGCGGAGCCGTGGTGGCGCGGACGATGAGGTGGGTGTCCAGCACCTGGGTCGTGTGCTCGTCGGCCTCGCCGTCGAGCAGGCCCAGCATGATCGTCACCGCCGCACGGCCCGCCGCCTCCGTGGGCATCGCGATCGTCGTCAGCGGGGGTGCCGAGATCGCCGCGAAGACCAGGTCGTCGAAGCCCACCAGGCTGACCTCGTCCGGCACCGGCACCCCGCGGGCGTTCAGCCGCGCCAGCGCGCCGAAGGCGACGAGGTCGTTGTAGGCGACGATCGCCGTCACGTCCGCCGCCAGCGCCAGGTCCGCGCCTTGCAGGCCGCCCTCGAACACCGGCGGGAACGGGCCGAACTCGACCACTTCGGTGCCGTGCTTCCGCGCGGTCTCCGCCAAGCCCAGCCTGCGGGTCTGGTTCGCCCAGGACGCCCGCGGCCCACCCAGGTAGGCGCAGCGGCGGTGGCCCAGCGCGGCCAGGTGCTCGATCGCCTGGCGCATCCCGTCCGCGGCGTCCATCACGATCGACGGGATACCGGGGACCTCCCGGTTGAGCAGCACCAGGGTGGTCTGCCCGGCGAGCGCGCGCAGCTGGTCGTCGGTCATGCTCGGGCTGCACAGCACGACGCCGTCGACCTGCTTGGCCATCCGGCGGACGAGGTTCTGCTCCATCGCCGGGTCCTCGTCGCTGTTGGCGAACAGCACCGCGATGTCGTCCTGGCGCGCACGGGCCTGCACGCCGTTCAGCACCCCGGTGAAGAACGGGTTGCCCAGGTCGGAGACCACGATCCCGATGTGCCCGGTGCGGACCGCGGGCCCCGGCTGCGGCGTGCCGGCCGCGTGGTAGCCCAGCTCGTGCGCCGCGGCCAGAACCCGGGTGCGGGTCTGCTGCCGGACCAGGTCGGGGGACGTGAACGCCCGCGAGACGGTCGAGATCGACACGTTGGCCCGGCGGGCGACGTCGTGAATCGTCACGGTCACGGCTACTCCTCGGCAGGCTCCCGCAACATCATGGAAACTCCCCGAGTGCATTGTCAACAAATCCTGCAAACGGTCTTCAGGACTTGCAGGCGGAAGTGGTCTATTCCAGTAAGCGCTATCTCAAAACGCGGGCAGCCGTTCGGAGCATCGGCGATTCGACTATTTCGACGCAACCGTCCTGATGATTGACACGTTTGTCACGCACGCCCTACGGTGACGACCGGAAGTTTCTCCCAAAGCCTGACCCATTCGTCAGTTCCGCGCGGGCGCCCCACCGGGCCCGCCGATCGGAGATCCATGTCGGGGAGCCGGAGCCGCACCGTGGCGGACCCGCCGAGGGTGGCGGTCGTCGGCACGTCCGGCTACGCCTTCAGCTACCTGCACCGGACGCGGATCCTGCACGACGAAGGACTGGTCCGGTTCGCCGGCATGGCCGACATCCGGCCCCCGTCGGCCGCCGCCATCACGCTGCTGCCTCCGGGCGGCACCGCGCACGCGAGCGTCGACGACCTGCTCCGCCGCTGCCGCCCCGACATCACCGTGGTCGCGACGCCGCCGCACGCGCACGTCCAGACCGGCGCCGCGGTGCTGCGGGCGGGCAGCGACCTGCTGCTGGAGACCCCGCCGGTGCTCGACCTCGACGGCTTCACCACGCTGTCGCGGCTGGCCGCGGAGACCGGCGCCGCCTGCCAGACCGGGTTCCAGAGCTTCGGCTCCCCGGTGCTGCCCGTCCTCCGGGCGGCGATCGCGGCCGGCCGGCTCGGCGAAGTCACCGGGGTCGGCGCGGCCGGGGCGTGGATCCGCACCGACGCCTACTACCGCCGCAACCCGTGGGCCGGGCGCCGCTGGCTCGACGGCGAGGCCGTCGTCGACGGCGCCCTGACCAACCCATTCTCCCACGCCGTGGCCACCGCGCTGCTGGTCGGCGGGGTCGCCGGGCGCGACCCGGCGGAGATCGCGCTCGAGCTCTACGGCACCCGCGACATCGAGGCCGACGACACCGCGTGCCTGCGGATCCGGTTCGGCGACGGACCCGAGATCGTCGTCGCCGCTTCGCTGTGCGCCGAGCAGGACCACGAGCCCTACGTCGTGGTGCACGGCGAGCGCGGCCGCGCGAAGTTCTGGTACAAGAGCCACCGCCTCGAAATCGACGACGAGCGGTTCCACCTCGGCGAACCGGCGGACCTGCTGCGCAACCTGATCGCCCACCGCCTCGACCCGGACGGCGTGCCGTTGCTCGCGCCGCTGGCCGGCACCCGGGCGTTCGCCTCGGTGGTCGAAGCGGTGCGGGACGCGCCGTCGCCGTCGCGGATCCCGGCGGGCTGGATCCGCACCGTGGGCGAAGGGGCGAGCCGGCACCCGGTCGTGCGGGGGATCGGCGAAGAGGTCGCCGTCGCCGCGGACCGGCTGGCGCTGTTCTCCGAGATCGGCGTCCCGTGGGCGAGTGCCGCGCGACGACCGTCGGGCGGCGCGGCCGCCGAACGCACCGGATAACGCGGCCGGTGCGCACCAGCGCTGGCAGCCCGGTCATCGCCGCCGTTGCTGTAAGCGCTTTCTCGGCATGTCCTCTGAACAGTGAAGACGTTGGTACGCAAGGGGTATTGCCGCCGTTTGCCCGTTGACACCGGTGTGGCGCACTGCCTACCGTGAGCGCGCTGACAGCGTTTTCAGAAAAGTGCTGACCGGCTGAGGACGGAGAGTTCGATGGGGCGGACAACTGAGCGTAGGACCCAGGGGCGAGGTGTCGCCGCGCTGGCCGTGGTGGTCCCGCTGCTGCTGACCGGGGTGGCCGCCTGCGGCTCGGACTCCGGTGGCGGCGGCGACGTGACCATCAATTTCGTCTGGTGGGGCAGCGACGGGCGGGCGAACCTGACGAAGAAGGCCGTCGAGCTCTTCCAGCAGAAGAACCCGAACATCAAGGTGCAGACGTCGTTCTCGGCGTACGCGGCCTACTGGGAGAAGCTGGCGACGCAGACGGCCGGGGGCAAGCCGCCGGACGTGCTGAACGTCGACAGCCGCTACCTGGCCGAATACGGCGGCCGCAACGTGCTGGCCGACCTGAACTCCGGCGCCGGCAAGGCGATCTCGCTCGCCGACGTCAACCCGGAACTGGCGGCCACCGGCGTCTACCAGGGCAAGCGCTACGCCGTGCCGTGGGCGCAGAACACGCCGGCGATGATCTACGACCCGGCGGCGTTCACGGCGGCCGGCGGCGACCCGGCGAAGGGGATGACCTGGGACCGGTTCGCCGAGGTGGCCCAGAAGGTCGGCACGGCGGGCTCGGCGCGCGGGGTCACCGACTTCGGCATCCTCGACACGACGCTGGAGATCTGGCTGCGCCAGCAGGGCAAGCAGTTCTACACCCCCGAGGGCAAGCTCGGCTTCACCGCCGACGACCTGCGCGGCTACTGGCAGCTGGCGAACAAGTTCCGCGACACGAAGGCCGCTTCGCCCGCCGACGTCACGGCGTCCTACAACACCTCGCCCGAACAGGCCCCGCTGGGCAAGAAACTGACCAGCTCGGAGTTCGCCTACGACAACCTGCTTCCGGCGTACCAGAAGGCGAACGGCAAGCCGCTGAACGTGGCGCCGTACCCGACCGGCGCGAACGGCGACACCGGCCAGTACCGGCGGCCGTCGATGTTCCTGTCCGTGTCCGCGCGCAGCCAGCAGCAGGCGGCGGCGGCGAAGCTCGTCGACTTCCTCGTCAACGACCCCGAGGTCGGCAAGATCGTCGGCACCGACCGCGGCCTCGCGCCGAACCTCAAGGTCCGCGCGCAGCTGGCGGCCGGCGCGAAGGGCAGCGACAAGACCCTCTACGACTACGAAGCCGCGCTCGAACCGAAGCTCGGGGCCGCGCCGCCGGTGCCGCCGAAGGGTGCCGGCGCGATCCAGAAGCTGCTGCAGCGCACGTACGAAGAGGTCGCGTTCGGCCGGATGAGCATCGACGACGCGGTCAACCGGTTCATGACCGAAGCCCAGAAGGGACTGTCCTAGCCGATGACGACCCTGCGCACGCCGGACCCCCCGGTCGCGCCCCCGGCGCCCGCCGCGCGCGGCCGCCGGGGCCGGCCGGCCGGGCGCCGCCGCAAGAGCCAGCCGGAGGCGTTCGCCTTCCTGACGCCGTGGCTGCTCGGCGCGGTGGCGCTGACCGTCGGCCCGATGGTGGTCTCGCTGTACCTGTCGTTCACCGACTACGACATGTTCACCGCGCCGAAGTGGGTCGGCTTTGGCAACTTCGCGCACATGTTCACCGGCGACGACCGCTACCTGCAGTCGGTGAAGGTCACGCTGATCTACGTGCTGGTCTCGGTGCCGTTGAAGCTGACGGTGTCGCTGCTGGTGGCGATGCTGCTGAACACCCGCCGCGGCGCCAACGGCTTCTACCGGGCGGCGTTCTACGCGCCTTCGCTCCTCGGCGCGAGTGTCGCGGCAGCGCTGGTGTGGCGGGCGCTGTTCATGGGCGGCGGCCCGGTGAACGAGGTGCTGGCGTCCTTCGGCTGGCACACCCCGAGCTGGGTCGACGACCCGCAGTTCAGCCTCGCCTCGATCGTGCTGCTGGGCGTCTGGCAGTTCGGCGCGCCGATGGTGATCTTCCTGGCCGGGCTCAAGCAGATCCCGGCGGAGCTGCACGAGGCCGCCGCGATCGACGGCGCGGGCGCGTTCCGCCGCTTCCGCCACATCACGCTGCCGATGCTTTCGCCGGTGATCTTCTTCAACCTGGTGATGGAGGCGATCCACGCCTTCCAGGCGTTCACCCCGGCGTTCGTCATCGGCGGCGGCCGAGGCGGGCCGGCCGACGCGGACCTGTTCTACACGCTCTACCTGTTCGAGGTCGGCTTCCAGGACTTCCGGATGGGCTACGCGTCCGCGATGGCGTGGGTGCTGCTGGTGGTCATCGCGATCGTGACGGCCATCGTGTTCCGCACGGCGAAGCTTTGGGTGTTCTACGACGATGCGGAGGACAAGAAATGACCGTGCTGCCGCGTACGGCGCGGTCGTTCGGCTGGCACGTGCTGTGCCTGGTCATCGTCGCCGTGGTGCTCTACCCGCTGGTGTGGCTGGCGTTCGCGTCGGTCAAGCCGCCGGACGAGATCCTCTCCCGGCTGGCGCTGCTGCCCAGCAGGTTCGTCTTCGACGGCTACACGAAGGGCTGGGAGGGCGCGGCGGACGTCGGGTTCGGCCGCTTCTTCCTCAACTCGTTCCTGGTGGCCGGCCTCTCGGTGGCGGCGAACGTGCTGTCGTGCTCGCTGGCCGCGTTCGCCTTCGCCCGGCTGAAGTTCCGGTTCCGGGGCGCGCTGTTCGCGTTCATGATCACCACGCTGATGCTGCCCTACCACGTCACGCTGATCCCGCAGTACGTGATCTTCCAGCAGGCCGGGCTGGTCAACACCTTCGTCCCGCTGATCCTGCCGAAGCTGCTGGCCACCGAGGCGTTCTTCGTGTTCCTGATCGTGCAGTTCATGCGGGGCATCCCGCGCGAGCTCGACGAAGCGGCCATCATCGACGGCTGTTCGGTCTACCGGACGTTCTGGCACGTCGTGCTGCCGCTGTCGAAACCGGCGCTGGTCACGACGTCGATCTTCACGTTCATCTGGACGTGGAACGACTTCTTCACGCAGATGGTGTACCTGAACGACACGGAGAAGTTCACCGTGCCGCTGGGTTTGCGGCTGTTCGTCGACACCAGCAGCGAGTCGAACTTCGGCGCGATGTTCGCGATGTCGGCGCTCGCGCTCGTTCCGATCGTGCTGTTCTTCCTGGCCTTCCAGCGCCTGCTGGTCGAAGGCGTCAGCACCAGCGGCCTGAAGGGGTGAACCGATGCGCAGCGCAACCGTGCGGACGAACTGGCGTGCCGGACTCGGTGACTTCTCCGACTGCCTGCTGGCCGGGCTGCTCGTCGCCCTGGCGTCGGTGCCGGTGGTGACCGCGGCCCCGGCGTTCGTGGCGGGCTGCCGCGTGCTCGACCGGACCCGCCATGACATCGGCCGTCCACTGTGGACGACGTTCTGGGCGGACTTCCGCGAGGCCGCGCGCGGTGGCGTCCTGTTCGGGCTCGGCTGCCTCGCGACGATCGTGGTGTTCGCGGTGGATCTGGAGGTCGTGGCCTCGATGCCGGGGGCCGGCGTGCTGAAGCCGGCGTTGTGGCTGCTCGCGGTGGCAGGTGCGGTGGTCGCCGTGCGGACGTGCGAGGTGGTGGCCACCGGCGGCGGTGCGGCCGGGCGCCGGGAGACCGGGGCGCCGCTGCCGGGCGGGCGCGCTTGGCTCCGGGCCGTGGTAACCGCGGCGCGGGAAACCGCGGCCTCGCCGGCGAGAGGCCTGCTGCTCGCCGTCGCCGCCGGTCTCGCCGTCCTGCTCGTCTGGATGCTGCCGATCCTCGCCCTCGTGGTGGCCGGGCCGCTCGCCCTGGCCGCGGTCGCGACCGGCGGCCGCCGATGACGCCGGAGGTGGTCGTCTTCGGCATGGCCGGCTACGCGGGCCAGCACCTGCGCCGCGCCCGCGCCTTGCACGACCGCGGCGAACTGGTGCTGGCCGGCGCCTGCGACATCCGCGAACCTTCCCGAGACGCCCGCGCCTTGCTGCCCGGAGGTGCGGTGATCACCCGGGACGCGGCCGAACTGCTCGCCCGCACCACCCCGGACATCGCCGTGGTGGCCACCCCGCCGCACACCCACCTGCCCCTGGCGAAACTCGCGCTCGCCGCCGGCTGCCACCTGCTCGTCGAGAAACCGCCGGTGCTCGACCTCGCGGCCTTCGGCGAACTCACCGAATTAACTCGCGGCCGCGCCTGCCAGACCGGGTTCCAGAGCTTCGGCTCCGCCGCGGTCCCCGTCGTGCGGGCGGCGATCGAGGCCGGGGAGATCGGCACGGTCACCGGGGTCGCCGCCGCCGGGGCGTGGATCCGGCGGGACCGGTACTTCGCCCGCGCCGAATGGGCCGGCCGCCGCCGGGTCGGCGGGCAGCCCGTCGTGGACGGGGCGCTGACCAACCCGTTCGCCCACGCCGTCGCGACCGCCCTGCTGGTCAACGGCACCGCCGAGGTCCTGCCGGACCGGACCGCCGTCGAGCTGTACCGGGCCCGGGACATCGAGTCCGACGACACCGCCTGCGCGCGGCTGAGCTTCGCCGGTGCGCCGGGCGTCGTCGTCGCGGCCACGCTCGACGCCGAGGCCGACCACGACCCGTACGTGCTGGTCCACGGCACCGAAGGCCGGATCCGCTGGCACTACAAGACCGACCTCGTGTTCGTGGGGGACGCGAAAAGACCGATCGGGCCGCCGCGGGACCTGCTGGCCAACCTCGTCGCGCACCTGCGCGACGGCGAGCCGCTGCTGGCCCCGCTGGCCGCCACCCGCGCGTTCACCGCGCTGGTCGAGGCGGTCCGCGACGCGCCCGAACCGCTGCCGCTGCCCACCGAATGGGTCCGGGCGGTGGACACCGGCCCCGAACGGCACTTCGTCGTGCCGGGCGTCGACCGGGCCGTCGACACCGCGGCCGAGCGGCTCGCGCTCTTCTCCGAACTCGCCCTGCCCTGGACCGGCGTGACTTCACCGGAACGAAAGAGGTGATGGCGGTGCGACGCCACGCGATCGTCGGCCTGGGCTCCCGGGCCCAGCTGTTCGCCCGGGCCCTGGCCACGTCGCCGCGGGCCGAACTAGCGGCCTTCTGCGACCACAACGAGACCCGCATGCGGGTCCACAACGACTGGCTGGGCACGGAAATCCCCGGCTACCGGCCGGCGGACTTCACCGCCATGCTGGCGAAGGAGCGCATCGACGTCGTCGTGGTGTGCACGCCGGACCACACGCACGCGGACTACGTCGTCGCCGCGCTGGAGGCCGGCTGCGACGTCGTCACGGAGAAGCCGATGACCACCGACGTCGAGGGTGCGCGGCGGATCCTGGCGGCCCGGCGCGAGACGGGCCGTTCGGTGCGGGTCGCCTTCAACTACCGGTACAACCCGGTGCACCGCCGGGTGCGGGAGCTGCTGGCCGCCGGCGCGATCGGGGCGGTCGGCTCGGTCGAGTTCAGCTGGCTGCTCGACACCGCGCACGGCGCCGACTACTTCCGCCGCTGGCACCGGGACAAGGCGAACTCCGGCGGGTTGCTCGTGCACAAGTCCGGCCACCACTTCGACCTCGTCAACTGGTGGCTCGGCAGCGGTCCCGAGACGGTGTTCGCGCTGGGCCGGCTGTTCTTCTACGGCGACAAAACCGGCCACCGCACGGCCGGTGACCGGTTCGCGCTGGATCTCGAAGCCTCGCCCAAGCTGCGCGCGCTCTACCGCGACGCCGCGCGGGAAGACGGCTACGTCCGGAACCAGGACGTGTTCGCGCCCGGCGTCACCATCGAAGACGACCTGTCGGTACTCGTGCGCCACCGCGGTGGCGCGGTGCTGAACTACCACCTGCACGCGTATTCGCCGCGCGAGGGCTACCGCGTCGCGTTCTCCGGCAGCGGAGGGCGGCTGGAACTGGACGTCCGGGAGAACGAGTACGCGTCCGGCGCCGAGCCGGTGCCGAAGCGGGGGTGGGCCCGGCTGACCGTGCAACGACTCTGGGAGCCGCCCGAAGTCGTGCTCGACGAGGAGCTGGGCGACGGGCACGGCGGCGGGGACGAACGGATGCTCGCCGAGCTGCTCGGGGACGCCGGACCGGACGCGCTCGGCTGCGCGGCCGATCACGACGCCGGCCTGCAGGCCCTGCTCACCGGGCTGGCCGCGAACCGGTCCCTGGAAACCGGCCGGTCCGTGTCCGTCGAGGAGCTGCTGGGGGAGATCGGGGAACCGGCGTGAGCCGGGCCGCGGTGGGGGACGGCACGCCGGCGGTGACCGAGGAGGGCGACGGCCGGGTGCGCGTGCGCCTCGGTGACGTCGTGCTGGCCGAGTACGTCGTCGAGCCGCCGACGCCGGCCGGGGACTCGCCGAAGCCGTACCTGCACCCGCTGCGCACCACCGCGGGGGAGATCGTCACGGCGGTCCGGCCGCACGACCACACCTGGCACAACGGCCTGCAGTTCACCATGGCCCACCTCTCGGGCGAGAACTTCTGGGGCGGGCGCACCTACGTGCGCGGCCGCGGCTACACCCCGCTCGACAACAACGGCACCATCGGCCACGTCCGCTGGGAAAGCATCGCCGACGCCGGCGGGCACTGCGAACTGCGGCACGAGCTGGCCTGGCGCACCGCGGCCGGCCGGCGCTGGCTCACCGAACACCGGACGCTGCACTTCGGCGACGTCTCGCTGCGCGGCGGCCACTGGACGCTCACCTGGTCCAGCCGGCTGCGCAACACCAGCGGCCACGAGCTGCGGTGGGGGAGCCCGGTCACCGAAGGGCGGGACACCGCCGGCTACGGCGGGCTGTTCTGGCGCGGGCCGCGCTCGTTCGTCGGCGGCACGGTCCGGACGTCGGACGGGAAGGCCGCGGCCGAGGCGATGGGGCACCGGGCGCCGTGGCTCGCCTTCACCGGGCAGCACGACGAAAGCCTGCGGACCTCGACGCTGCTGTTCGCCGACAGCCCGGACAACGCGGCCCACCCGACGGCCTGGTACGTCCGCGCCGAGCCGTTCCCCGTGGTCAGCTTCGCCGCGACCTACCACCGGCCGTGGCTGCTCGAACCGGGCGAGGAACTGACCCTGACCCACCACGTCGTCGTCATCGACGGCACCCCGGACGCCGCCGGGCTCGCCCGGCTCGCGAGGCGGGTGCTCACGAGACAGGACACCGACTAGAGGAGCCGACATGCGCTGGAAAGCTTTCGCGGGGTGCCTCGCCCTGCTCGGTTTGACGCTCACCGCCGCACCCGCCCAGGCGCACGGCCGCGATCCCGGCCGGGTCGTGCTCGGTGCGCACGACGGCTGGGCCGCGGCGACCACCGGGACCACCGGCGGCGCGGCCGCCGCCCCCGGTGACATCCACACGGTGAGCAAACGCTCCGAGCTCGCGGCCGCGCTGGCGGCGAACCCGGGCGCCCCGAAAATCATCTACGTCCGCGGCACCGTCGAGGGCAATGTGGACGCCGCCGACCGGCCGGCGAGCTGTGAAAGTTTCGCCGATCCGGCCTACAGCCTCCCGGCGTACCTGGCGGCGTACGACCCGGCGACCTGGGGGAGAGTGCCGCCGTCGGGGCCGCTGGAGGAAGCCCGCGCGCGGTCGCAGGCCAACCAGGCGAAGCAGGTCGTGCTCGACGTCGGCCCGAACACCACGATCGTCGGGCTCGGCGGGCACGCCGTGCTGCACGGGCTCACCCTGCGCGTCACCGGGGACAACGTGATCCTGCGGAACCTGAACTTCGCCGACGCCCACGACTGCTTCCCGCAGTGGGATCCCCTCGACACCGCCGACGGGAACTGGAACTCCGAGTACGACAACCTCGACCTGGTCGGCGCGACGCACGTCTGGGTGGACCACAACGAGTTCAGCGACGGCGGCAACGACCAGCAGCCGTCCTACTACGGGCGCAAGTACGAGGTCCACGACGGGCTGCTCGACATCGTGAACGGCTCGGACCTGGTCACGGTGTCCTACAACCGGCTGCACGATCACGACAAGACCATGCTGATCGGCAACACCGACAAGCCCACCTACGACGTCGGGAAGCTGCGGGTCACCCTGCACCACAACCTGTTCTCCGAGATCGGGCAGCGCGCGCCCCGGGTGCGGTACGGCCAGGTGCACGTCTACGACAACCTCTACCTGGTGCAGGATCCGGCCGCCTACGCCTATTCCCTCGGCGTCGGCGTGCAGTCCCGGATCTACGCGGAGAACAACTTCTTCCGCATCCCGGCCGGGCTGCCCCTCGGGCAGCTGGTGCACTACTGGAAGGGCACCGTGCTGCACGCGACCGGCACGCTGGTGGCGCAGGGCAACCAGTGGCCACGGCCGGTCGACCTGCTGGCCGAATACAACACGGCCAACGACCCGGACCTCGGGGCGGACGTCGGCTGGACGCCGAGCCTCGTCCAACGCCTCGACCCGGCGTGGGCGGTCCCGGCGCTGGTGCTTGCCGGTGCCGGTCCCGGGCGCTGAAACCTTCGACAGTTTCGGCGTTTTCAGGCGGTGTTTTCTGTCCGTGTTTTCTGAAAACGCGCCGCCGGTGGCGACCATCCGGGCGACATGCGCGGCGCTGCGGCGAACGACATTGACACGGCTTGGCCGCAACCCGAAACTCGGTGGCGAGAAAGCGCTTTCACAACCCGGTCGGACGTTTTCCATCAGCGCCGATTGAAGCTCAAGACCAGGGAGTGACGAAATGATTCCCCCAGCAATGTCCCGGATCGTCCGGGTGGCGGCGGTCGCCGCGCTCGTCGTTTCGGCGGCGGTCGGCACCGGCGCCACCGCGTCGGCCGCCTCGTGGCCGAACCCCAGCACCAGCGTGCCGGTGCCGAAGACGATCAAGGTCACCAGCGGCACCTACGACGGCGGCCTCAAGCGGTTCTACGGCACCGGCGACCTCGGCACCGGCGGCCAGAGCGAGGACCAGGGCCCGATCTTCGAGCTCGCCAACGGCACCACGCTGAAGAACGTCGTGCTGGGCAACCCCGCCGCCGACGGCGTGCACTGCCTCGGCACCTGCACCCTGCTCAACGTCTGGTGGGAGGACGTCGGCGAAGACGCCGCGACCTTCAAGGGCACCTCCGCCTCCCAGACGATGACCATCGACGGCGGCGGCGCGCGCAAGGCGTCGGACAAGGTGTTCCAGCACAACGGCCCCGGCACGATGTACATCCGCAACTTCCAGGTCAACGACTTCGGCAAGCTGTACCGCTCCTGCGGCAACTGCAAGACGCAGTACAAGCGCAACGTCGTCGTGGACAACGTCACCGCCACCGTGCCCGGCAAGGCGCTGGTCGGCATCAACACGAACTACGGTGACACCGCGAAGCTGACGAGGATCACCATCGTCGGCGACTCCAGCCGCAAGATCGAGCCCTGCACGAAGTACAAGGGCGTGACCAGCGGCGAGCCGACGAAGATCGGCAGCGGCCCGGACTCGACGAACTGCCTCTACACCGCGGCGAACATCACCTACAAGTAACCGACTCGCGCCGGGGGTGCCGGCCGCCGTCCGGTACCCCCGGCGCGTTCCACTCCGTGGAGGCGTCATGCTCAAGACCCTGCTCGTCGCGTCGGTGCTCGCCGGGGCGTCGCTGGCGGCCACTGTGACGACGTCAGCGGCCGCGGCGGCGAACGTCGTCGTGGCCAAGGACGGATCCGGCAACTACACCACCGTGCAGGCCGGGATCAACGCGGTCTCGGCGGGCGGCACGATCTCGATCAAACCCGGGACCTACCGCGAAGTGATCACCGTGTCCTCGGGCAAGACCGGGATCACGATGCGCGGGACCACCGGGAAGGCCGCCGACGTCGTCATCGACTACGACAACGCCAGCGGGACGAAGAAACCCGACGGCTCGACGTACGGCACCTCCGGCAGTGCGACCGCGACGATCGCCGCGAACGGCTTCACCGCGACCGCGCTGACCTTCCGCAACTCCTTCGACCGCAACGCCCACCCGGAGATCAAGGACACGCAGGCGGTCGCGGTCAAGACCACCGGTGACCGGATGGTCTTCGACAACGTCACCTTCCTCGGCCACCAGGACACCCTGTACGCCGACACCGCGGCCGTCGGCACGGTCGGCCGGCAGTACTACCGCGCCTGCGCGATCAGCGGTGACGTCGACTTCATGTTCGGCCGCGCCACCGCGGTGTTCGACCGGGCGACGATCACCGCGCTCGACCGCGGTTCGAGCAGCAACAACGGGTTCCTGACCGCGGCCAGCACCCGGCGGTCGAACCCGTACGGCTTCCTGATCACCGGCAGCAAGGTGGTCAGCTCGGCGGCCAACGCGAGCTTCTACCTCGGCCGGCCGTGGCACCCGAGCGGGGACGTGGACGCCATCGCCCAGGTCCTGATCCGCGAGACGTCGCTGCCCGCGGCGATCAAGCCGGCGCCGTGGACCGACATGTCGGGCTTCTCGTGGAAGGACGCTCGGTTCTCCGAGTACCGCAACACCGGCCCGGGTGCGGGGAGCGGGACCGACCGGCCGCAGCTGCCCGCCGCGCAGGCCGGGAACTACACCGCCCAGAAGTACCTCGCGGGCGGCGACGGGTGGAACCCCGTGCACTGACCCCCGCCTCCCCGCCGTGGGGGGGGGGGGTGGGGGGGGTGGGTCGGCCCGCCGAACAACCCCAGCGCGCCGGGGGGCGCGGGGGGGGGGGGGCGCG
>NZ_JBFAZA010000043.1:0-81362 GCF_040681595.1 Amycolatopsis sp. NPDC051716
AAGGCCGCCTTGGGTGCGTTCAACGCAACCAAGGCCACATTGGGGCGCTCGGGGACCGGGCCGCTGTCACTGAACTTCGGACGCGCGACACTAGGCGGTCGACTCCCGGATCACCAGCCGGCACGGCCGGGTGTGCCGGCCGGGGGAGGGCTCGCCGTTGATCGCCGCCAGCAGGCGGTCGGCGGCGGTCCGCCCGAGCGCCTCCAGCTCCATGTCGACGCTGGTCAGCGGCGGCTGGCAGCCCAGCGCCATGACGTCCCAGTTGTCGAAGCCGATTAGGGCGACGTCACCCGGCACGCGGCGGCCGGCCGCCCGCAGCGCGTCCGCGGCACCGCGGGCGATCTGATCGCTGCCGCAGAAGACGGCGTCGAACGGGGTGTCGGCGCCGAGCAGCATCCGGATCGCCTGGCGGCCCCAGGCCTCGCTCCACTCGCCGAACATCGGGGCCGCGGCCGGCTCGAGCCCGGCTTCGGCGAGCCGCCCGGCGGCGGCCGCCGCGCGCACGGTCGCCGAGTGGTGCCGCTCCGGGCCGGTGATGTGGGCGATCCGGCGCCGTCCGGTGGCCAGGAGGTGCTCGACGGCCTTGCGCGCCCCGCCGGCTTCGTCCGGTACGACGGAACAGTCGTTCGGGTCGGTCGAGCTGATGAAGGCGTACACGACCGGGATCGGCAGGTCCGCGCCGATCGGCGGGCGGGCCTGGGTCCGGCGGCCGGTGACGATGATGCCGTCGACCCGGCGGGACAGCAGCGTGCGCAGGTAGTACTGCTCGCGGATCGGGTCGTCGCGGGCGTCGCAGAGGAAGACCGACATCTCCCCGGCGCCGAGGGCGTCCTCGGCACCCATCATCAGCGGGATGCTGAACCGGCCGATCGTGTCGGTGGTGATCATGCCGACGGTGTAGGTGCGCCCGGAGTTGAGGGACACGGCGGCGCGGTTCGGCTGGAACCCCAGCTGCTCGGCCGCCGACAGCACCCGCTGCCGGGTCTCCGCGCGCAGCGACCCGCGGCCGTTGAGGGCCTTCGACGCGGTGCCGACCGAGACACCCGCCAGCAGGGCGACCTCGCTGATCGTGGCCGGCTTCGCAACGGCGCCGGGAGTTTCCGAAAGTTTCCGCGGGGGCATGGTGGCACAGTACCTCCGCCGAGGGCAGCGACCCAACGCAACCTCCGCCCTGTACGGCAAACGGCCCCTTGACGGGCTGATCGATCGGCCCTAGCTTGAGTCGGAAACCGGTTTCTGAAAGTTTCCCGGTTCTTCTTCGACACCGCAGGCGGCGGCCTCCCGATAGGAGAGAGTCGATGACTTCGCACAACCGAACCAAGGCACGGTGGGGGCGTGCCGCCGTCGCCGTCGCCGGCGTCCTCGTCCTCGCGGCCTGCCAGAGCGGGCCGTCCGGGGCGGCCGCGGGGGACACCGCGAGCGTGGACGACGGCACCACGATCACCATGTGGACCCGGTCCCCGACGGCGACCTTCAGCCAGACGCTGATCGACGCCTACAACGCGAGCCACAAGAACAAGGTCAAGCTGACCGTCTTCCCGGCCGACTCCTACCAGCAGAAGGTCGGCACGGCCGCGGGCGCGAAGCAGCTGCCGGACCTCCTCGCGGCCGACGTCGTCTACGCGCCCGACTACGCGGCCAAGGGCCTGTTCCTCGACCTCACCGCCCGCGTGACGCAGCTGCCGTTCAGCGGCAGCCTCGCCGCGGCCCACATGAAGGCGGCCACCGCCGGCGGCAAGCACTACGCCGTGCCGCACGACATCGACCTGTCCGCGGTGTTCTACAACAAGGTCCTCTTCACCCGGGCCGGTCTCGACCCGGAGAAGCCACCGTCCACCTTGGACGAAATGGCGGCCGACGCGCGCAAGATCGCCGCGCTCGGCGGCGACACCAAGGGCTACTTCTTCGGCGGTGCCTGCCCGGGCTGCCAGCTGTTCACCAGCTGGCCGATGATCTGGGCCTCCGGCGGGACCGTGCTCAACGACCAGGGCACCGCCGCCACGCTCGACAGCCCCCAGGCGGCGAAGGTCTATTCGTGGCTGCGGCAGCTCTACGCCGACGGCGTCGTGCCGGCGTCGGCGAAGAACGAGTCCGGGCCCACCTGGACGCAGTCCTTCCTCGACGGCAAGATCGGCATCCAGCCGATGGGCGCGACCGCGTTGCAGGGCATGAAGGAGGGGCCGGACCTGCAGGTCGGCGTGGCCCCGATCCCGGGCCTGACCGGCGGCAGCTCGTCGTTCGTCGGCGGGGACGTGCTCGGCATCGGCGGCAACAGCACGCACGCCGCGGCCGCGTGGGACTTCATCGCCTGGACGCTGTCGGACCAGGCGCAGGTCGACGTCGTCGCGAAGAACAAGAACATCACCGTCCGGTCCGATCTCGCGGACAACACCCACGCCAAGCAGGATCCGCGGCTCGGGGTGTTCAACCGGCTCGCGAGCCAGGGCCAGACGCCGATCTCGGTCAACTTCGGCAAGACGTTCAACGACACGAACGGGCCGTGGACGGCGACGGTGATCGACGCGGTCTTCGGCAGCGGTGACGCCGGAGCGATCCTCAAGCAGCACAACACGGCCGTCACCGAGTCCCTCTCCGGCGGCAGCTGATCATGGTGTCGCTGCTTCCCCCGCGGGTGTCGGCGCCGGAGACCCCGGCGCCGGCACCCCGCCGCCGCGGCTCGATCGCCCGGGGCCGCCGCCGGCTGGGGATCGCCTACGCCACTCCGATGGCCGTGCTGGTCGCCGTCTTCTTCGTCATCCCGCTCGGGCTGATGCTGTGGATGTCGGTCAGCCACTGGCCCCTGGTCGGCGCGTCCTATCCCAACGGCGTCAAGAACTACGACGCGCTGAGCGACCCGCTCTTCCTGCGCGCGGTCTGGTTCACGCTGAAGTACACGCTGGTCACGACCGTGGTGCTCAGCCTCGTCGCGTTCGGGCTGGCGCTGCTGGTGCAGCACGACCGGCGTGGCACCGGCTTCGCCCGCACGGTCTTCTTCCTGCCCAGTGCCGTCGGCCTGGCGTCGACGAGCCTGCTGTTCTACGGCCTGTTCAACACCGACTCCTCGGCGCTGAACCACCTCGTGGACTTCCTCGGGTTCGGCCGGGTGGACTGGCTCGGCTCCGGCGGCGGCGCGCTCGGCTCGACGGCCGGGATGATCACCTGGCGGTTCGCCGGGTTCTACATGCTGATCCTGATGACCGGCCTGCAGGGCATCGACCCGGCGTTGTACGAGGCCGCGCGCATCGACGGCGCGAACCGGTGGCAGATCCTGTGGCGCGTCACGCTGCCGCTGCTGCGGCCGACCCTGGCGCTGGCGATGGTGCTTTCGCTGACCGGCTCGCTGCTGGCGTTCGACCAGTTCTTCATCCTGACCGGCGGCCGCCACGACACGGCCACGGTCGTCATCGACATCTACCGCGAGGCGTTCCTGTCCCAGGACCTCGGGCGCGCGGCCGCGGTTTCGGTGGCCACGCTCGCCGTCCTCATCGTCCTCAACGTCGCCCAGCTGCGCCTGATCCGCCGGGAGGGGAAGTGAACCGGCTCCGGGCCGCGGGTCCGCACGTCACGAGCGCCGCCCTGGCCGTGTTGTTCCTGCTGCCGCTGCTGTGGACGCTCTACTCGTCGCTCAGCGGGCGGGAAGCCGGGGACTCCGGGACCGACAACTACCGGCGGCTCGCGGACTACGGCAGTGGCCTGGGCACCTACCTGGTCAACACGACCGTGGTCGCGCTGGTCGCGGTGACCGTCACGGTGCTGGCGACCACGCTCGGCGGCTACGCGATGGCCCGGCTCGCCTTCCCCGGGCGCACGCTGCTGTTCCTGGTCACCCTGGCCATCCTGATGGTGCCCTACACGACGATCCTGGTCCCGCTCTACATCCTGCTCGGCTGGCTCGGCCTGCAGAACTCCCTGCTCGGCCTGGGTCTGGTGATGGCCGTGCTGCAGCTGCCGTTCGGCCTGTTCATGATGCGCAACTCCTTCGAAGCGCTGCCGGTGGAACTGGAAGAGGCAGCGCTGATCGACGGCTGTTCGATCGGCGGCGCGCTGCGGAGGGTGCTGCTGCGTGGCGTCCTCCCCGGCGTGGTCACCGTGGCGCTGTTCTCGTTCCTGGCGGCCTGGAACGAGTTCGTCGCCCCGCTGATCTTCCTCACCGACGGCGAGAAGTTCACCCTGCCGGTCGCGCTGTTCAACCTCCAGTCCGGCAGCCTCGGCTCGGTCGACTTCGGGGCCCTGCAAGCGGGAGTGGTGGTCTCCGCCCTGCCGTGCGTGGCGGTCTTCCTCGTCCTGCAGCGCTACTACGTCCGCGGCTTCACCTCGGGAGCCCTCAAGGGCTGAGAAGGAGCACTCGATGACCGAACGCATCCTCGGGCCCGTCCACCCCACGGCCACTGCGAAGTCGGCGCTGCGGCCGCTCTTCCTCGGCGCCGCCGCCTTCGCGCCGGACAGCCTGCTCGGCGAGTGGCAGGCCCGCAACGCGACCCGGACCCTGCCGCACTGCGTCGAGCGGCTGGACACGGCGGGCGCGCTGGACAACCTCCGCCGCGTCACCGGCGAGGTCGACGGCGACCGCCGCAACATGTGGTTCTCCGACTCCGACGTCTACAAGACGCTCGAAGCCGCCGCCTGGCAGCTCGGCCGCGACCCCGGCGACGCCGAGCTGCGCGCGTTCCTCGACTCCACCGCGGCTCTGGTGGCCAAGGCCCAGGAGGACGACGGCTACCTGAACTCCTACTTCAGCGTCGACAAACCGGACCTGAAGTGGCGGGAGCTGCACTGGAGCCACGAGCTGTACTGCGCGGGCCACCTGATCCAGGCCGCCGTCGCGGCTGCCCGGGCCGGGGTCGGGGCCCAGCTCGTCACCGTCGCCCGCCGCTTCGCGGACCTGATCGTGGAGCGGTTCGGCAGCGTCGACGACGTCGACGGGCACCCGGAGATCGAGACGGCGCTGGTGGAGCTGTACCGGGTGACCGGGCACCGGCCGTACCTCGACCTGGCGCTGCGCTTCCTCGACCTGCGAGGACGCGGCCTGCTCGACGGCGAGCGGTTCGGCTCGCGGTACCTGCAGGACCACGTCCCGGTCCGCGAGGCCGACGAGGTCGCCGGGCACGTCGTGCGCCAGCTCTACCTGCTGGCCGGCGTCGTGGACGTCGCCGTCGAAACCCGGGACGACACCCTGCTGGAAGCGGCCCGCCGCCTGTGGGCGGACGCGTTCGGCGCCAAGACCTACCTCACCGGCGCCCACGGCTCCCGCCACCGCGACGAGGCGTTCGGCGACCCGTACGAGCTGCCGCCCGACCGGGCCTACGGCGAGACCTGCGCCGCGATCGCGAGCTTCCAGTGGAACTGGCGGCTGCTGCTGGCCACCGGTGAGGGCAAGTACGCCGACGAGATGGAACGCGCGCTGTACAACGCGATCGCCGGGTCGACCGCGCTCGACGGCACGCACTTCTTCTACGCCAACCCGCTGCACCTGCGGACCGGCCACGACGGCTCGCACGAAGACGCGCCCTCGCAGCGCCTGCCGTGGTACTCGTGCGCGTGCTGCCCGCCCAACCTGGCCCGGCTGGTCGCCTCGCTGTCCGGTTACGCGGCGACCACCGATCCCGGTGGCCTGCAGGTGCACCTGTACGCGGCCGGGACGATCCAGACCACTGTGGACGGTCACGACGTCCGGATCGAGACCCGTACGCGGTACCCGTGGGACGGCCGGGTCGAGCTGACCGTGACGGCTCCGGCGCCGGTCATGCTGTCCCTGCGCGTCCCCGGCTGGGCCGAGGGCGCTCTGATCGACGGCGTCCCCGCCGAGGTCCGCGACGGCTACGCGGAGGTGCGGCGCGACTGGACGGGCGGCACCACGGTGACCCTCGACCTGCCGATGCCCGCCCGTGTCGTCCGCCCGCACCCGCGGATCGACGCCGTGCGCGGCTGTGTCGCGGTTACGCGCGGGCCGCTCGTCTATTGCGTGGAGCAGGCCGATCTGCCGGACGGCGTCACCCTCGAGGACGTGCGGATCGACCCGGCGGCGCCGTTTTCGGACGCGTCGCTGCCCGACGTACCGGTAGCCCTCGCCGCGCGCGGCCGGGTCGAGGTGCCCGCGTCGAGCGAGCTGTACGGCGCCGGGAGCACCGCGCCCGGCGAGCCGGTCGAGCTGACCGCCGTCCCCTATTTCCTGTGGGGCAACCGGGAACCCGGCCCGATGCGGGTCTGGCTCCCGCTCGCCACCGAATAGCCACCACCCCTGATCGGCACCCGGGAGCGCACCCAGCCGACAAATGTTAACGCTCACAAAACCGAAGATTGCGAGGACCCGATGACGCGTCCTGTGGTATCTCGGCCCAACCGTGGCGTGACGCGGCTGGCTGCCTCCGTGGTGCTCTGCCTCGTGGCCGGCCTGCTCTCGGTGCTGTCCGCGAGCAGCGCCCTGGCGGCCACCACGTTCACCAGCACGGTGGTCGACTCGGCGAGCGGTCAGTGTGCCACTGTGCCCAACGGCGGCAGCGCGGTGCAGCTGACCCGGTCGAGTTGCACTTCCGGCGCCGGCCAGTCGTACACGTTCACCCCGGTGTCCGGTGACGTCTACACCATCGGCACCTTCACCTCCGGCAGCTGCGTGGACATCTCCGGCGCGTCCACTTCGGACAATGCCGCGGTGATCCAGTACGGCTGCCACTCCGGGACGAACCAGCAGTTTCGCCTCCAGGCTACGGGAAGCGCTTTCACGCTGGTCGCGGTCGGCTCGGGCAAGTGCGTCACGGCGGTGAACGCGCTGCTCGTCCAGCTGGCCTGCGGCACGGCCGCCGCGTGGCGGCTGCCCGGTTACCAGTCCGGCGGCGGAGATCCGCAGAACCCGCCGGAGAAGACCGTGCGGGTGTGGCTGCTGCGGCCGTCCGACGTGCCCTTCGACCAGCGCTACCCGGACGGCATCGCGAACGTGATGCGGGAAGCGCAGCGGTACTACCGGCAGGAGCTGGGCAAGACGTTCCGGCTCACCGAGCCCGTCGTCCAGGTCGTCACCGGCGAGCACGTGAAGAGCTGGTACGAGAACACGCCCAACGGCGGCGAGCGCTACTGGTGGGCCGTGTTCAACATGCAGCAGGAGCTGGTGCGCCGCTTCGGCGTCCGGGACGGCGACAGCCGGTGGATCAACGTCGGCGAGGTCATCGCCGAGGGCCAGGGCGCGGGCGGCGGTGGCGGCAACGGCTGGGTGATCCTCTGCCAGCACGACGCCGACGGCGCGGCCGGGATCAACGGCCCGATGAACCGCTGGTACGGCGGCATGGTGCACGAACTCGGCCACGCCTTCGGCCTGCCGGACTCCACCTCGACCGACGGGACGCCGATGTCGGCGTCGTTCTACGACTACCCGAACACCCACTTCAGCCAGAGCCAGAAGAACGGGATCCTCACCGGCCCGTACGGCTCGTTCCTCTCCTGAACCTTCCGAACCCGCTGCACCTTCCGAAATCGGAGAACCCGATGAGACGTCCGGCTTTGCTCGCCGCTGCCCTCTTGGCGGCCGGCTTCGCAGTGGTGGTCCCGGCGCACGCCGCGGCCACGTTCACCAGCACGATGGTCAACTCCTCGAGCGGTCAGTGCGCCACCGTGCCCAACGGCGACAGCGCCGTCCAGCTGACCCAGACGGCCTGCACCTCCGGGGCCGGGCAGTCGTACACGTTCACCCCGGTGTCCGGCGACGCCTACACCATCGGCACGTTCACCGTCGGCAGCTGCGTCGACATCTACGGTGCGTCCACTTCGGACAACGCCGCGGTGATCCAGTACGCCTGCCACGGGGAGACCAACCAGCAGTTCCGCCTGCAGTCCGTCGGCACGAACACGGTCAACGTCGTGGCCGTCAGCTCGGGCAAGTGCGTCACCCCGGCGAACAACGCGCTCGTCCAGCTGCCGTGTTCGAGCGCGAGCGCCTGGCGCGTGCCGGGCTACACCCCCGGCACGTCCGACGCCTACCAGGGCATCCCGAACCTCGCGCCGAACGCGTGCAAGAACTCCGGGCTGCCGCGGTCGTACGGCACGAACTTCCAGACGCCGAACGACCCCTACGGCCAGGGCTTCCAGAACACGACGGCGATCGGCTGGGACGGCAACTACTGGCCGGTCTTCAGCTACCTGTCCGGCTCGTTCTTCGCCCGCGGCGTGAACACGACGTACAACGGCCTGTGCGGCGGGATGTACTCGTTCAGCGCCTACACCTACGGCGGCAACCCGGGTGCGCAGTCGGTGCAGTGGACCGAGGACAACGGCTACCTGCCGGCGATGACGACGTCCCGCACCTCCGGGAACGTCGGGATCACCATCAAGAATTTCGCCGACAAGGTGACCATCAACGGCTCCGCGGTCATGCTCGTCTACACGCGGGTGTCCATCAAGAACAACGGCTCCGGCTCGGTGACCGTCCCGCCGGGTGGTTCCGGCCCGGGTCTCGTCCGGCTGACTCCGTCCACACTGGACACCGTCGCGGCCGGGCAGACCAGCAACCACGACTTCGTGGTGGCCGTGGACAACTTCGGCAGCGGGGTCGCGCTGCCGACCGGCACCACGCTGTCCTCGAACGCACCGAACTTCGACACGGCCTACGGCCAGATGACGTCGTACTGGAACTCCCGGCTGGCCGAGACGAACACTTTCAGCCTGCCGAACACGACCCTGCCCAACACCGGTGGCCTGGCGAACCCGGGTACCGCGATGACGAACGCCTACAAGGCGGGCACCGTCTACAACCTGATCATGCAGGTGGGCAAGGCGCAGTTCTCCGGCGCCAACAACTACAACTGGATCCTCAACCACGACGTCCCCGGCGAGCTGACCGCGAAGTTCCAGACCGGCGACTTCCGGGACGCGCGTAACCTGCTGCTCACCGCCCGGATCTCCCAGCAGGACAACTGGGACGAGGTCGGCGCCAACTGGTACTGGGACGGCGTCTGGAAGACGATGGGCTCCTGGGCGACGTACCTGGCGAAGACGAACGACACCGCGTTCGTCAGCCAGTACTTCAACGACACCGGCTCGTGGGGGCCCAGCCTCCGCACCATCGCCCGGGTGAAGTACCCCGCCCAGCTCGCGTCGGACGGGACGCTGCAGACCAACTTCGACAACGACTCCACCGGGCGCTGGCTGTTCAGCAACTTCTCGGCGTTGCAGATGCTGGCGTCCTACAAGTACATCGCGACCAAGATCGGCCAAACCGCCGAAGCGACGTGGGCGAACACCGCCTACACCTCGCTGCTGAACGCGTTGAACACCGTCGTGGGCCGCAACCAGTCCGCGAACGGCTTCAACTACCTGCCCTGTGAGGTCGACAAGCCCAACAGCGCCAACCGCTGCAACACCTTCAACGACGCCAACTGGGCCTCGCCCGGGTGGGTCGGGCAGAACCAGTGGTCGACGATGCTCTCCGGCGGCGCACTGACCGGCATCATGGGCGACCCCGGCCAGATCGACCGGATGTACCAGTGGGGCTTCAACCGGCTGTCGGCGAACGGCTACCCGTTCCCGACCTTCGGGGCGTTCACCGGGTACTCGACGGCGTACAACACGTCGTACTCCTCCGACGGGCTGTTCTCCAACAACTACCGCGACCTGCCGATCACCAGCTACGCCTGGCAGCTCAAGACCACCACCGGCGGCCCGAACGCCTGGTGGGAGGCCAACGGCAGCGGGCCGAGCACGGCCAACCCGTGGATCGGCAGCCACGCCGGCCCGCAGTTCGGCGCGTGCCCGTACGCCTGGCCGATCGCCGGGCAGCAGCAGGGCCTGCTGGAGTCGCTGGTGGCGGAGGGCCTGGCGGCGAGCGGCTCCGGGCCGTACACGTTCACCCGGCCGCTCTACATCGGCCGCGGGGTGCCGAACGCCTGGCTCACCCCCGGCCAGACGATCTCGGTCGGCAACCTGACCAACACCTACGACGTGGCTTCGGGCAGCCGGTCCACCTACGGGGTTTCCCTCGTGGTGAGCGGCTCGAGCGGCGCCCGCGTCGTCACGGTGACGCTGTCGGGCACCCTGCCGGGCGGCGCGGTCGCCATCCAGCTGCCGGTGTTCCTCTCCACCGGCGTGAACTCGGTCAGCGGCGGGAGCTACGACGCCGCCACGCACACGGTCACCGCGAGCGCGACCACGGTGACCATCACCCTCGCGAGCTGAGCCTGCCGCGGCTGTCGTGAGTGGTATGGCGGGTTAGAACCCGCTATACCACTCACGACCGGCCGCGCACTCGGAAAGGCACGATGATGCGCGAACCCACCTTCGACCGCCGCCTGCTGCTCAAAGCCGTGGGCGCCCTCTCCGCGAGTGCCGCACTCGCCCCGGCCTTCGCCGGCACCGCCGCGGCCGCGGCCCGTCCCGACATCGGTGTCTCGGTGTTCCCGTTCCCGCTGGGCGCGGTGCGACTGCAGGCCGGGCCGTTCCTCGACAACATGAACCGGCAGCTGGCGTACTTCCGGTTCGTCGACGCCGACCGCCTGCTGCACACGTTCCGGACGAACGCCGGCCTGGCCAGCTCGGCCCAGCCCTGCGGCGGCTGGGAAAGCCCCAGCACGGAACTGCGCGGCCATTCGACCGGCCACCTGCTGTCCGGGCTGGCCCAGGCGTACGCCAACACCGGCGACACCGCGTACAAGACCAAGGGCGACTACCTCGTCAACGCCCTGGCCGCGTGCCAGGCGGCGGCGCCGGGACGCGGCTTCCACGCCGGCTACCTCTCGGCGTTCCCGGAGAACTTCTTCGACCGGCTGGAGAGCGGCCAGTCGGTCTGGGCGCCCTACTACACGCTGCACAAGATCATGGCTGGGCTGCTCGACCAGTACCTCCTGGCCGGCAACCAGCAGGCCCTCGACGTCCTGCTGCGCAAGGCGGCCTGGACGAAGACCCGCACCGATCCGCTGTCGGTCACGCAGATGCAGGCCGCACTGCGCACGGAATTCGGCGGGATGCCCGAGGTCCTGACCAATCTGTACCAGGTGACCGGTGATCCTGGTCATCTCGCCACGGCCCAGCGGTTCGACCACGCCCAGATCCTCGACCCCCTGGCGGCGAACCAGGACCGGCTGCCGGGGTTCCACGCCAACACCCAGATCCCCAAGATCATCGGCGCGATCCGCGAGTACCACGCCACCGGCACGACCCGGTACCGCGACATCGCGGTGAACTTCTGGCGGATCGTGCTCGACCACCACTCGTACGTGATCGGCGGCAACTCCGACGGCGAGTACTTCCAGACGCCCGACGCGATCGCGAGCCGGCTGTCGGACACCACGTGCGAAGTCTGCAACACCTACAACATGCTCAAGCTGACCCGGCAGCTGTTCTTCACCAATCCGGTGCCCGAGTACATGGACTACTACGAGCTGGCGCTGTTCAACCAGATCCTCGGCGAGCAGGACCCGAGCTCCAGCCACGGGTTCGTCACGTATTACACGCCGTTGCGCGCCGGCGGGATCAAGACCTACGCCAACGACTACGACGACTTCACCTGCGACCACGGCACCGGCATGGAGTCGCAGACCAAGTTCGCCGACAGCATCTACTTCTTCAGCGGCGAAACGCTGTACGTCAACCTGTTCATCGCGTCCGTGCTGACCTGGCCGGGCCGCGGGCTCACCGTCCGGCAGGACACGACCTTCCCGGCGTCGTCCGGGACGAAGCTGACGATCGGCGGGTCCGGGCACATCGCGCTGAAACTCCGGATTCCTCGCTGGACGGCGGGGGCGGTGGTGAAGGTCAACGGCGTCGCCCAGGGCAGCCCGGCACCGGGGTCGTACTTCACGATCGACCGGACGTGGGCGGCCGGGGACGTGGTCGACGTGTCGGTCCCGGCGTCGCTGACGTTCCCGCGAACCAACGACGACTCGGGCGTCGGCGCGGTGAAGTACGGCCCGATCGTCCTCGCGGGCCAGTACGGCTCGACGGACCTCGGCGCGCTGCCGACGTTGCAGACGGCGACGGTGAAACAGGATCCCGCGAACCCGCTGCGCTTCACCGGGACGGCGAGCACGGGCGCGGTCACCCTGCTGCCGTTCTACGCCACCCACCACCAGCGGTACACGGTGTACTGGCGGCTGACCGGGTCGCTGCCCACCGGGACGTCGTACGAGGCCGAGGCGGGCACCCTGGCCGGGCAGGCCGCGGTGCGGAGTTCCTCCGGTGCGTCGGGCGGTGCTCTGGTGGGTTACGTCGGGGGTGGTGCGGCGAACTACCTGCAGTTCTCCGGGGTGACCGCCACGGCGGGCGCGCATCCGGTGACGATCTTCTACGCCTCGGGGGAGGCGCGGTCGCTGACGGTGAGCGTCAACGGCGGTGCGGCGGTCTCGGTCGCCACACCCGGCACGGGTGGCTGGGACACGGTGGGTTCGGTGCAGGTGACGCTGACGTTCGCCGCGGGCGCGAACACGATCCGGCTCGGCAATCCGTCGGGCTGGGCTCCGGACCTCGACCGGATCGTCGTGGGGTGAGAGCGATGCGGACACTCCTGCTCATCCCCGTACTCCTGTTGTCGTTCGTGGACGGTGCCTCGGCCGCCGGGGGAGTGGTGCCGGGCCTCACCGGTCCCGCGGCCGAGCGGGCGGCGGGTGAGGCCGCCGTCCACTTCCGGGCGCTGACCGAGGCCCGGACCGCGCGGGCGGCCGACCTGCACGACGCGTGGGGCACCTTCTTCGACGACACCGCGAGCACCGGCCTGCAGGCGACCCACACGGTGCTGGACGTCACCACGACCGGCGGCGACTACGTCTACGCGCCGACCGCGCTGCCGCCCGGCAACGCGTGCCTCGAGCTGACCACGGCGTACACGCCGAGCGGGCCCAAGCTGTGGGCGTGGGACTGGTGCGGCGGGCGCGACACCATCGGCAAAATCGTCGACATGGACGCGGCGTTCCGGGCCACCTACACCACCGTGGTGAACGGCCGCCGCGTCTACACGATGGACGAACACCGGACGTCGGCCACGGCGAACACGTGGACCGTGTACCTGCGCAACTACGTCACCGGCGCGTGGGACGTCTTCTACACCAGCACCGGGGCGAAGGACATCCCCGGCTCCAGCTGGGACTTCTTCGAGATCTACACGACGGTGAACCCGTCGACGGGCGCCGGGTACTACTGCCGGGACCTGGCGGGCAAGACGATCGAGGCGACCGACATCAAGGTCCAGCAGGGTGGCGCGTGGGTGCCGGCGAGCCCGGCGAACTCCTCGCTCGCCGCCCCGCCGGCCGGGAGCCGGTTCGACTGCCCGTCGATGACGTTCTCGGTCCTGCACGCCAACGACGCGTGGCGCGCCCAGGACGGCGGGACTTCGCCGGGGTCTTCGTACGAGGCCGAGGCGGGGACGCTGGCCGGGCAGGCGGCGGTGCGGAGCTCCTCCGGTGCTTCCGGCGGCGCACTGGTCGGCTATGTCGGCGGTGGTTCCGCGAACTACCTGCAGTTCACCGAGGTGACCGCTACGGCGGGCGCGCATCCGGTGACGATCTTCTACGCTTCGGGTGAGGCCCGGTCGTTGACGGTGAGTGTCAACGGTGGCGCTGCGGTTCCGGTCGCCACGCCCGGCACGGGTGGCTGGGACACCGTCGGGTCGGTGCAGGTGACGCTGACGCTGGCCGCGGGCGCGAACACGATCCGGCTCGGCAATCCGTCGGGCTGGGCGCCGGACATCGACCGGATCGCCGTCGGCTGAGGAGCCGTGAAGGCCACCTCGGGGTGCCCCCGGAGGTGGCCTTCACCGCCTCACTGCGCGGGTTCGCCGGAAGGGACCGGGAGCCGGGTGCCCAGGGCGGCCGGGGTGCCGAAGTTCGGCGTGCCGTCGGCGTTCCAGGTGAACTTCTGGGCGCGGGTGGTGCGGTTCAGGTCGCAGCCGCCGTTCACGGAGTCGTTGGCGTGGTAGACGATCCAGTCCTCGGTGCCGTCCGGGGACTTGAAGAACCCGTTGTGGCCGGGCCCGAACACCGAATTCCGGTCGCTGCGCTGGAAGACCGGCTGCGCGGACTTGACCCACGACGACTGCTGCAGCGGGTCGCCGCCGTTGTAGGTCAGGATGCCGAGCTTGTAGTCGGGAGTGGAGCAGTGACTGGCGGAGAACACGATGAACGTCTTGCCGTTGCGCTGCAGGACTTCGGCGCCTTCGTTGACCGCGCCGCCCACGGTCTCCCAGCCGTACGCCGGCGACGACAGGGTGTGCCGCGTCCCGCTCGCCGTCCACGGGTTCGACAGCGGCCGGATGAAGTTCGGCTGGGAGCCGTTGTAGAACGTGCCCAGCAGGTACAGCTTCCCGTCGAGCTGCAGGATGCTCGGGTCCAGCTCCCAGGTGTTGTCCTGGGTGGGGTCGAGCAGGTCGGCCTTGAAGCTGTAGGGCCCCATCGGGTCGGTGCCGGCGCTTTCGAGCACGTGGATGCGCTGGGTCCCGAGGTCGTAGGGTTCCCGGCCGGCGACGTAGTACAGGTACCAGTGCGGCCCGTTCGGCCCGGTGAGCAGGTGGAATTCGGGCGCCCACATCGTCCCGGCGCCGTTCGGCCGGGTCAGGGTGAAGACGACCGTGTCCGGCGCGGAAGCCAGGCCGCCCAGCGTGCGGGACTTGCGCATGGTGATGGTCGAGTTCCACGTCGTCGTGGCCAGGTAGTAGTAGCCGTTGTAGTACTGCAGCCACGGGTCGGGGCCGTGCTGGCTCAGCGGGTTGGTGAAGGTGGCCGCGCTCGTTCCGGCGGCGATCCGCCAGACGCCGCTCGCCGCCGTCGTGCACGGCAGCTGCACGAGCCCGGCTCCGCTCGCCGCCGGGGAAAGGCACTTCCCGGAGCCGACCGAAACGACGGTGAACGTGCTCGTGCCCTGGGGCTGCAGCCGGAATTGCTGGTTCGTGCCGGAATGACAGGCGTATTGGATGACGGTCGCGTTGTCGGCGGTGGACGCGCCGAAAATGTCGACGCAGCTGCCCGCGGTCATCGTCGCGATGGTGTAGACGTCGGCGCTGTTCTGGTAAGGGGTGAAGGTGAAACTCTGATTCGCCGCGGCCGAACAACCGCGCTGGACGAGCTGCACCGCACTCGAACCGTCGGGCACCTCGGCGCAGTTCCCGCTGCCCTGGTTCACCATCGTGCTGCTGAACGTGGTCGCCGCCCGCGCGGGTGCCGCCACGAAGAGACCGGTCAGCAGAATTGCCGCTGCCAGCCAGGGTGATCGCCGCATTGTGCCCTCACATCGACCAGAAGGAGAGAAACCCGGAGCCTGCGACGGTACGCCGGAAATGGCCGGATGAACAGAAAGAACAGCCGATTCCCGGTTTCGGGGAATCGGCTATCCGGTGCTGCGGTGAATGGATTACCTGCGTTTGAGATACCGGTCGAAGAATGCGCCGAGGGCCGCCCGCTGGCCGGCGGTGCTCCGGTCCGGGTCGACGGTTCCGATGAACGGCGCGAGCGACGCCGGGTCGAGGCCGAGGCGGGGGAGGAGCGTCTGGTAGTCGGTGTAGCTGAAGTGTTCGCCGTCCGGCAGGTGCCGGGTCCGGACGGGGCCGCGCTGGTGGGCGAGGAACGCCTGCCACGACGGGTCGGAGGCCGCGCTGTGGTTGCCCGCGCTCAGCAGCAGGAATGGCTGGTCGAGGCCTTCGTCGGCGGCGCGGCCGTACTCGCGGGCCGACTGGGAGTACGCCATGCTGCCGTCGAGGTCGGCCCCGGCGTCGAGGCGGGCGTCCGACACCATCGTCTCGCCGGTGGTGAACCCGCCCGCGGAGTGGCCGAACATGCCGATGCGGGAGACGTCCGGCGTCAGCCCGGCCGGGAGCGGGCGGTGCTCGGCGTCCGGATTTCCGCCGTGGGCCAGGATTTCCAGAGCGTCGAGGACGAACCGGGTGTCCGCCACGCGGGTGGCGATCAGCTGCCGGCCGGTGTCGGGGCCGGAGGGCAGCACCCGCCGTTCGACGCGGCCGCCGGGGAACTCCACCGCCGCGGGCTCGTGCGTATGGTCGATCGCCACCGTCACGTAGCCCTCGCTCGCGAGCTGCTCCAGCTGCGCCGTGCCGACCGAGCGCGGGTACTTGGCGCTGGGTGAATAGAGCACGACCGGCCGCCGCCCACCGGCCGCGGGAACGCCGGTGCGGGCGTGCGTGGCGAAGGTGTAATCGAGCCGGTCGGCGGCGATCCCGAGCGTCCGTGCGTCGTCCTCGGCGATCAGCTTGGCGGCTTCCGGTGCCAGGTAGGGCGTTTTCGGGCCGCCGCCGGATCGCGCGGGGTACCGGACGGTCACCATGAGTTCGCGGGTCGTCCCGGCGACCCGAGGATCGGGTCGCGCGTGGTCGACGAGGTGCAGATCGACGCTGCCGACGGTGTACGCCCCGGTGGGGGCGGGCAACGCGAGCGGGGTGGCCGCGGCCGCGGAGGCGGGGAGCGCGGTCAGGAGCAGTACGCCGGCGAGGCCGGCGACAAGTGGGGGTTTTCGCATCCGTTGACCGTATTCACGGCCCGGGTGCGCCACATCGGGATGATCACCGAGATCGACCCGGACAGGGCTGTGGCCCGGGCACCCGGCCCGGGCCACAACTCACCTGCTCAGAAGCCGTAGACGGTTTCGTAGACCCGCTCGGCGTTGGCCGCGACGAGGCCGTTGGCCCACAGCGAGTTGACCCGGCTGCGCTCGGCGCTGTTGGGCACCGCGTTCGTGCAGGACGGGCCGGGGCCGCCACCCGACATCAGCTCGGAGCACGGGCCCGAGTAGTGGTCGGGCAGCCCGAGGGCGTGCCCGGTCTCGTGCGCCGCGATCCGGGTGGGGTTGTACTGGCGGGCCTGGGTGTAGTCGATGAAGATGGTGCCGCTGCCGTGCCCGTTGGTCGAGGCGTAGGAGCCGCGGGGGTCGTTGCCCTCGGTGTAGCGCAGGCTGGCGCCGGAGTTGCGCTCGACGAGCCGGACGTTGGTGACGCTGCGGTTCCAGTTGGCGGCACCGGCGTTGATCACCGAACGGAACGTCGGTGCGCTGGCGGTGCTGTAGTAGACCGTGGTGACGGCGGCCTGCTGCTCGGTGGCGGCCGACGCGGTACCCGCGGCGAGCGGGGTCACGGTCAAGGCGAGCGCGACAGCGCCGGCCAGGGCGAACTTCCTCGACATCGGAAGACTCCTCGTGGGGGGACGGGGATTTGCCGGAATTGCGCGCGCTGTCGAGAATTTACCCGGAAGACACCTTCACCGGAGCCGACTAACGTAGGGCGCGGAAAGTGGTGATTTCCCAACACCAAAGTCTGTTGACAGCGGCCGGTCAGGCGCTCCGGGTCAGGGCGAGGAGCTGCTGCTCCAGCTTCCGCGCGGCGGCCACGTCGATGCCCGCGCCCCACAACGGCGCCGTGCTCGCGCCGTCGGCCGCCGCGACCACCAGGGTGACGACGTCGGCCGGGAGGCCGTCTTCGCGGAGTTCGCGCTCCCACCGCTCCGCGTCCGCGCGGGCGAGCTCGGCGATCTCGGGGATGGAGATCAGCTGGGCGATCAGGGCGATGGTCTCGCGGACCGCGACCTCGTCGTAGGAGGTGTCCAGCGACGCGCGGACGTATGCGCGCGTCAGCCGGCCCGGGGCGGTGTCGGCCGGGTCGAGCGCGGCCCGCACCTCGGTGCGGAACGCCTCCAGCAGGTCCTGGGCGAGCGTGCGCACCAGCGCGTCCTTGGCCGGGAAGTGGTACAGCAGCCCGCCTTTCGACACGCCGGCCGCCCGGGCGATGTCGTCGAGGGAGGCCGAGACACCGCGGGTGCGGATGACCTGCGCGGCGGCGTCGAGCAGGGCCCGGCGCGTTTCCTCCGGGCCGCGCCCGGCTTTGCGAGGCATGCTCAGTCCTTTCCGGACGGAATGGACGGAATGGTACGCCAGGCGATCAGCGCGGCGGCGGCGGTGACGGCGGCCGCCGCGAGGGACGTCACCTGCATGGCGCCGGTGAAGGCTTCGCGGGCGGCCCGGGCCAGTTCGGAACCCGGGTCCAGGACGCTCGCGGCTCCGGCGAGCGAGTCGCGGACCTCGCCGGGCACCGGGCCGGCGGGCAGGAACGCGCGGTAGACCAGGTTCACCACCGAGCCGAGGATCGCGATGCCCAGCGCCGCCCCGAGTTCGTAGGCCGTCTCGGAGATCGCCGACGCCGAGCCAGCCTTGTCCCGCGGGACCGCGGAGAGCACCGAGTCGACGGTCAGCGTCAGCGCCAGCCCGACGCCGAGCCCGACCGGCACCAGCGTCAAGCCCAGCCACCAGTACTGCGGCGCCCGTTCGGCGACCGCGACCAGCGCGAGGCCCAGCGCGGCGACCGCCAGGCCCGCCGCGATGGCCCGGCCCCGCCCGAGCCGCCCGGCGACCACGCCGACGGCGGCCACGACGGCGATCGACGCGAGTGTCGCGGGCATCTCCGCGAACCCCGCCTGCAGCGGCGAGAAGCCGCGGACGAGCTGCAGGTACTGCGAGAAGAAGAACAGCAGGCCCATCAGCGCGAAGACCGCGATGAAGTTCGCCAGGACCGCGCCGCTGAAGGCGCCATTGCGGAACAGCGTGACGTCGATCAAGGGCGCCGCGGCCCGCCGCTGGCGGCGGACGAAGAGGACACCGGACACCAGCCCGAGCCCGGCGGCAACGCCCATCGGTGCGTCGAAACCCGTGCTGACGGCGTGCTTGACCGCGTAGACCAGCAGCACGATCGCGGCCAGCGACAGCCCGGCCGAGAGCAGGTCGAACCGGCCCGGCGCCGGATCCCGGGATTCGGGCAGCAGCCACGCACCCGCGATCAGGAAGGCGACGACGATCGGCACGTTGATCAGGAACACCGAGCCCCACCAGTAGTGCTCGAGCAGCATCCCGCCGACCAGCGGGCCCAGCGCGATGCCGCCACCCGACCCGGCCGACCAGATGGCGATGGCGCGGGTGCGCTCGCGCGGGTCGGCGAACAGCGTCCGGATGAGCGACAGCGTCGAGGGCATGATCGTCGCGCCGGCGACGCCGAGCAGCAGCCGCGCGACGATGAGGACGCTCGCGGTGGGGGAGAAGGCGGCCAGCGCGGAGGCGAGCCCGAACGCCGCGGTCCCGATCAGCAGCACCTTCTTGCGCCCGAACCGGTCGGCGAGGTTCCCGGCCGTGACCAGCAGCCCGGCCAGGGCGAGGGAGTAGACGTCGCCGATCCAGAGGATTTCGGTGGCGGTCGGCGCGAGTTCACGGGTGAGCGACGGCACGGCCAGGTACAGCACGGTGCCGTCGACCGCCAGCAGGAGCACGGCGCCGGCGAGCACACCCAGCGCGGCCCAGCGGCGCCGGGGGCTCAACGGCCGGGCGGAGGTCGGCAAGGTGGTGGTCATGGCCGTTACTATACCGTCTGGACGGTACAGTAAGCCTGGTGAGGCCGCTCACGCGTAGGCTGGAGACAGCGAAGGAGGTGGACGTGACAGCCGAGGACCTGATGATCGAGTTCGCCCTGACGCGCCTGGATCACCCCGAACTCGACTTCGAGGAGATCGCCGCGCTGGTCGTCCGCCGGGGCGGCCCGGAGCGGGAGCTGGAGTTCGCCGCCCGCAACCTCGCCGACCGCGGCGAACTGCGCGGCGCCGCCTTCCCGACGGCGGTGGAATACGTGCTGCGGGTGGTGCTCACCCTGCGCGGACCGTCCGACTAGCCGACTGCGCACGCAGGGGGTGTGCACACCGCGCGGACGGCCGCCCTGGTCCACTGCGGACAGAGGCAGGTGGCCGAGCGGACTTTGCGGAGGAGCCCCGCTTTCCGGTGTCCGGATCGCTCAGGCGTCCCCGGCGGCGCGGCGCAGGCCGCGGCGGTCGAACACCAGCTCGCGCGCCGTGCCCAGGGCCGTCGCGATCGCTCCCGCCAGGACCGCGTCCTCGCCCAGCTGGCCCGCCACGATGTCCGGCACCACCGGCGTCGTCGCGGTGAGGGCTCGGCGCATCGGTCCGGCCAGCAGGTCCGTGTTGCCGCCGATGCCGCCGCCCAGCACGATCAAGCGCGGGTCCAGGACCGCCGCCACCGCCGCGACCACGTACGCCAGCTTCTCCGCCTCCTCCTCGACCACGGCGAGAGCCCGCGGATCGCCCGCCCGGGCCAGCCGGAACACGTCCTTCGCCGAACGCGCCTTCGTCAGGCCCCGCGACCGCGCCGCGGCCAGCACCGCCTGGCCCGCCGCCGCCGTCTCCACCGGGCCGGGGCGGCGCGTCCCGGCGCCCGCACCCGACGGCGTCACGCCGAGCGGCAGGTCCGCGATCTCGCCCGCCGCGCCGTGGGCGCCGCGGAACAGCTTGCCGTCGACCAGCAGGCCCATCCCGATGCCGGTGCCGACGGTCAGGCACACCAGCACGTCGACGCCCAGCGCCGCGCCGAGGGCGTGCTCGCCGACCGCGCACAGGTTCGCGTCGTTCTCCACCACCACGTCCGAGCCTCGGGCGGCCAGCGCCGAGACGAGCTCGTGCAGCAACCCGCGGCGTTCCCAGCCCGGCAGGTTGGGCGCGCGGTGCACCGTGCCCGTCGCCGGGTCGGGGACGCCGGGGGTGCCGACCACCGTCGACACGACTTCGTGCGGGTTCAGCCCGGCCGAGGCGACCGCGCGTTCGACGGATTCGCTGACCGTGCGCACCAGCGCACTCGCCGACCGGCACCGGTTGGGCTCGTCGAGCCGCGCGACGATGCTGCCTTCCAGGTCCGCGACGGCGATCCGCAGCACCCGCCGCCCGATGTCGACGCCGACGACGTGCCCCGCGTCCGGCGCGGCCTGGTAGACGACCGCCGCGCGCCCCGGGCCGGCCAGGCTGCGCCCCGTGGTCCGGACCAGTCCGTGCTGCTCGAGATCGAGCAGGGCCTGGCCCACCGTGGGTTTCGACAGCCCGGTGTCGGCGGCGATCCGGGGCCGCGTCGCCTCCCCGTGCGCGCGCAGCCGGTCCAGCACCAGGCGCTGGTTCAGCGCCCGCATGTGTGCCGGAGTCCCCACCTGCGGCCCGTTTCGTCCCACGCGTCCTCCTGAGTTGCCGCAAGTTTATCCGCGAACCCTTCCGGCCCGGGACGTTCTATGTTAAGAAACTTTACTAACTACTAGTCGGAGGCATGTCGTGAGTTCACCCACTCGTTCCGGGGAACCGCCCGCCCTTGAACGCCGGATCGGCCCGCTGCAGGCCACCGCGATCAACATGACCCAGATGTGCGGCATCGGCCCGTTCGTCACGATCCCCACCATGGTCGCCACCATGGGTGGCCCGCAGGCGATGTTCGGCTGGATCATCGGGGCGATCGTCGCGCTGGCCGACGGGCTGATCTGGGCCGAACTCGGGGCCGCGATGCCGGGCGCCGGCGGTACGTACCTCTACCTGCGCGAAGCGTTCCAGTACCGCACCGGACGGCTGATGCCGTTCCTGTTCGTGTGGAGCGCGGTGCTGTTCATCCCGCTGATCATGTCGACCGGCATCATCGGGCTCGTCCAGTACCTCGGCTACCTGATCCCCGGTGTCACCGACGACGCGGGCACGACCCCGCTGGGCAAGATCATCGGCGTCGGCATCACGCTCTTGATCATCCTGGCGCTGTTCCGGAAGATCGGCCAGATCTCCAAGCTCACGACGGTGCTGTTCGTGGTCATGCTCGTCGCCGTGCTGACCACGGTCGTCGCGGCGTTCTCGCACTTCAGCGCGGCGCAGGCGTTCGCCTTCACCCCGGGCGCGTTCAGCTTCGGCGGCCAAGGCGCGTTCTGGACCGGTCTCGGCGCCGGCCTGATCATCGCGATCTACGACTACCTCGGCTACAACACCTCCGCCTACCTCGGCGGCGAAGTGCGGGAGCCGGGCCGCACGCTGCCCCGCTCGATCATCTTCTCGATCCTCGGCATCATGGGCCTGTACTTCCTGCTGCAGGTCGGGGTGCTCGGCTCGATCCCGCTGGAGCAGCTGAAGACGGCCAAGTCGGTCGCGTCGTCGGTGCTGGAACAGGTGTGGGGCACCGGCGTCGCCAAGTCGATCACCGTGCTGATCGTGATCGCGGCGATCGCGTCCGTGTTCGCCGGGCTGCTCGGCGGCTCGCGCGTGCCGTTCGAAGCCGCGCGCGACAAGGTGTTCCTGCCGGTGTTCGGCAAGCTGCACCCGAAGCTGCACCTGCCCACCGCGGGCGTGCTCACCATGGGCGCCATCACGATCGTCGGCTCGCTGTTCACCCTGACCGAGGTGATCAACGCGGCGGTCGCGACCCTGGTCATCATCCAGTCGCTGGCCCAGGTCGCCGCGATCGTCGTGCTCCGCCGCCGGCAGCCGGACCTGCGGCGGCCGTACCGGCAGTGGCTCTACCCGGTGCCGACGATCATCGCGCTCGTCGGCTGGGTCTACATCTACAAGTCGGCCGAATGGCTGTCCATCTGGCTTTCGCTCGGCTGGATCGCCATCGGCGCGATCGCCTACCTCGTCTACGCCAAGGCCGAGCGCACCTGGCCGTTCGGGCCCAAGGACATCAAGGAAGCCTTCGCCACCGAACCGGAAGGGGTTCAGGCATGACGAAGAAGCTCGCGGTGCTCGCCGCGCTGCTCCTCGTGCCCGGCGTGCTGAGCGTGGCGGGACCCGCCGCCGCGCAGGACACCCAGGCCGTCGCGAAACCGCACGGGCTCACCACGATCGGCCTGCAGGGCTGGCAGGTCCTCACCACGGCGCAGGTCAAGGACGGCGGCGACCAGGTCTCCACGCCCGGGTACGCCACCCGCGGCTGGCTGCCGGTGAAGCCGGACGACGCCGGCGCGCCCGGCACCGAGATCACCGCCCTGGTCCAGAACGGCCGGTGCCCGGACGCCTTCTACTCGGACAACATGCGGAAGTGCTTCGGGTACGTCGACAAGCTCGGCCCGGTCGTCACGAAGCCGTTCTCCGACCCGTGGTGGTACCGCACCGACTTCGCCCCGGACTTCAAAACCGGCCAGCACGCGAAGCTGACCATCCCCGGCATCGTCGGCGAGGGCGACGTCTGGGTGAACGGCACGCTCGTCGCCACCAAGGACATCGTGAGCGGCGCGTTCGCCGGGCACACCTTCGACGTCTCGAAGCTGGTCAAGCCGGGCCGCAACACCCTGGCGATCAAGGTCTACCCGAACGACCCGCTGAAGATGTACACCCTCGACCAGGTCGACTGGGGCCAGATCCCGCCGGACAACGACACCGGCATCCAGTTCCCGCCCACCCTGCAGGTGGGGGACGCGCTCACCGGCGACAACGCGCACGTCGTGCAGGACAACGCGGCCGACCTGTCGAGCTCGAAGCTGACGGTCAAGGTGGACGTCACCAACGACGCGGCCACGGCGCAGAGCGGGGACGTCGCCGCGACGATCACCGCGCCCTCCGGTGCGCCGATCGTCGTCAAGCAGCGCGTCACCATCCCGGCGAACACCAAGCGGACAGTCGCGTTCGCGCCGGTGAAGATCGAGAAGCCGCAGGTCTGGTACCCGTACTCGATGGGCGGCCAGCCGCTGTACACGCTGACCACCGCCGTCTCCCAGAACGGCGTGCTGTCGACGTCGTCGAAGAGCACCTTCGGCATCCGCACGGTGACCTCGCGCCTGGTCGGGAAGTCCGCGCCGCTGCCGGAGGGCGCGCGGCAGTTCACCGTCAACGGCAAGGACTTCGTGTTCCGCGGCGGCGGCTTCGCCCCGGATCTGTTCCTGCGCTACGACAAGGCCGACACCGCGCACCAGATCGCGCTGATCAAGAACCTGGGCCTGTCCGGCGTCCGGCTCGAGGGCCACGACATGCCGCAGGACTTCTACGACCAAGCCGACCGCGCGGGCCTGCTGGTGATCGGCGGGTTCCTGTGCTGTGACGCCTGGCAGCCGGACACCGCCGAGCAGCTGGGCGAACGGGACCTGCGGATCATCCACGACTCGTCGGTGAGCATCGCGCAGCGCGAGCGCAACCACCCCAGCGTCTTCAACTACGGCTGGAGCGACAACGAGCCGTTCCCGAACCAGGAGCACGCCGTCCTCACCGCGTTCGAGCAGGAGGACTTCCAGGTTCCGGTGATCGCTTCGGCGGAGTACAAGAGCACGCCGACCCTCGGCCAGTCCGGGGAGAAGGAGGGTCCGTACGACTGGGTCCCGCCGACGTACTGGTACGACAGCTCGCACTTCGACCCCGAAGACTCCAGCCGCACCAACGCGGGCGGCGCCTGGGGCTTCGCGAGCGAGCAGAGCGCCGGGCACACGGTGCCGACGCTCGACTCGATCAAGCGCTTCCTCTCGCCGGCCGAGCAGGCCAAGCTGTGGCAGGACCCGGCGTACAACCAGTACCACGCCAACTTCGAGCCGGACCACGGCGGTTACGCCTTCGGCACGCTGTACACCCTCGACCAGTCGATCGCGCAGCGGTACGGGAAGTGGAACTCGCTGAAGTCCTATGTGGACCTGGCGAACATCGCGAACTACGAGAACACCCGTTCGCAGTTCGAGGCGTTCCTGCACCACTCGACGGACCAGGCCAACCCGGCGACCGGCGTCGTCTACTGGCAGCTGAACAAGGGCTGGCCGACGCTGCTGTGGTCGCTCTACAACGACGACGGCGACCAGGCGGGCGCGTTCTTCGGCGCCCAGAAGGCGAACAAGCCGCTGCACGCGATCTACGGCTACGACAACGGGTCCGTCACCCTCGACAACCTCGGCGCGGCCACGCAGTCCGGGCTTTCGGTGCAGGCGCGGGTGCTCGACACCGCCGGCAAGGTGCTCGACGACCAGACCGTGACCGGCCTGAGCCTCGGCAGTCAGGGCGTCAAGACCGGCGTCCTGAAGCCGAAGGTGCCCGCCGAGACGAAGGCGCCGGCCCCCGCGCGGGTCTACTTCGTGGAGCTGCAGGTCTCCCACGGCGGGAAGGTCGTCGACCGGAACGTCTACTGGCTCTCGACGCAGAAGGACGTCGTCGACTGGGCCAAGACGCTCGGCAACCCGCAGGCGACCCTGTCGCAGTACGGCAACCTGCAGGCCCTGCAGAACCTGCCGCGGTCGCAGGTCGGCGCGGTGGCGTCGACCTGCGCGAGCGGCGGTGACCTCGTCACCACGGTGACGGTCACCAACACCTCGAAGACGCCGGGCGCAGCGTTCTTCCTGCGGGCCGACGTCCGCCGCGGCACGCCGGACGGGCGTGAAGCGCCGGGGGACAACCAGCTCGCGAACGCGACCTGGGACGACAACGACATCACGCTGTGGCCGGGCCAGTCGCAGACGCTGACCGTCACGTACAAGGCGGCCGACCTGCGCGGCACGGTGCCGGTGATCAGCGTCGACGGGCTCAACACCGGCCGGATCGTGGTGCGGGGGACGGGAGGGACCCACACGTGACGGAGGAACGGATTCTCGGGATCGACTTCGGCGGCACGAAGGTGGCGCTGGGGCTCGCCGATCGCGACGGCACCCTGCTGGCGACCCGCCGGCTGGACACCGACGCGCAGGCGGGGGCCGAGCAGGTGGTGGTGCGCGCGCTCGCCGCGGCCAGGGCCCTCCTGGCCGACGAGGGTGCGGTGCCCGCCTGCATCGGCGTCGTCAGCCCGGGGATCGTGCTGCCGGACCGCATCCTGCTCGCGCCGAACGTGCCGGGGTGGGAACAGCTGCGCCTGGCCGAGCTGGTGGCCGCCGAGTTCCCCGGCGTGTCGATCGCGGTGGGCACGGACGCGAAGGCGGCCGCGCTGGCGGAATGGCGCTGGGGCGCGCTGGCCGGGGCCGACCCGGCGGTGTTCCTCTCCCTGGGCACCGGCATCGCGGCCGCGGTGCTGGTCGGCGGCCGGTTGCTGACCGGCGCCAACGGAGCTGCCGGCGAGATCGGGTACAACCTGCTCTCGCCGCAGGACACCGAGGGTTTCGCGAGCGGAGCGGCGCCGCTCGAGGAAGCCGTCGGTGGGCGTGGGCTGGGCGGCCGGGCGAGCGAACTGCTCGGCCGCCCGGTCACCGCCGGGGAGTTGTTCGCGCTGGCCAAGGAGAACGTCGAGGCCAAGGAGCTGGTGACGGCCGCGCTCGACGAGCTGTCGATGCACGTGGCCAACCTGGCGATCGCCCTCGACCCGGAGCGCATCGCGGTCGGCGGCGGGCTCGTGCGGTCGGCGGACGTGCTGCTGCCGGCGCTGGCGGACCGGCTCGCGCACGCGGTGCCGTTCCCGCCGCAGCTGGTGGCCGCCCGCTTCGACCAGGACGCGGCGCTGCTGGGCGCGGTGGCGCTGGCCCTGGGCGGATAGCCGTCCGGGTGGTGTGCCGGTGCCCCGACCCGGCACACCACCCGGCTTCAGCGGGGTTCAGGCTTGGGCAGCCGCCAGCTCTTCGGTCCGCCGGAACGCCGAAGGGGAGAGCTGGAACCACACGAGGACCGCGCTGACGGCCTGGATGCCCGCGGCCATCACCCAGACGGCACGCAGGCCCCAGTGCGCCGCGACCAGGCCGCCGGCCAGCGCACCCAGCGGCGTCAGGCCCCAGGCGAGCGCCCGGTGGCTGGTGAGCACCCGGCCCAGCAGCGGCGCCGGCGTGAAGCGCTGGCGGCTGGACTGCGAGCAGACGTTCCAGATCAGCACGGTCGCCGTCAGGGACACCAGCACGACACCCACCAGCGGCGGCCACGGCGGGACGACGGCGAGCAGCAGCGTCACCACGACGCCGAAGCTCTGCGAGAGCCGCATCGACCACGAGTAGCCGAGCCGGTCCACCACTTTCTGCACGAAGAACGACGACGCGACCCAGCCGACGGCGAGGCAGGCGAGCAGCAGGCCGTAGCCGACCGGGCCGACGTGCAGGACCTGCGTCGCGTAGAGCACGAACATCGAGTTGCCGGCGCTCGCGGCGAACGAGCCGAGGGCGACGTTGATCGTGATCGACCGCAGCAGCGGCGTCCGCACCAGGTGCCGCAGGCCGCCCGAGAGGTCCCGCAGCGGGTGTGTCGTCGCGGCCACCACGGACTGGGACGGGATCCGGCGGGCCAGCACCAGCGCGAGGAGCGCGCAGCCCGCGGCCAGCCAGGCGGGCGCTCCGCCGCCGACGGCGATCAGGAACCCGGTCAGCGGCGGCACGACGAACCGCACCACGCCCTGGTCGATCACGGTGAGCCGGGCGTTGGCGTGGGCGAGCTGCCCGGGCCCGACCAGTTCCGGGACGAGCGCGCCGCTGGCGCCGTCGCCGAGCACCCGCGCCGAGGTGATGACGAAGGCGACCACCAGCAGCACAGGGAGGCTGAGCACCTTGGCGGAGGCGACGGCGGCGAGCACGACGGCGGCCCCGGCCAGCACGGCGTAGGCCCAGGCCAGGACCGTGGTCCGGCGCACCCGGTCGATGAGCACCCCGGCGAACAGGGAGAGCAGCAGCCAGGGAGCTTCCCCGACGACGTTGATCAGCGAGACTTCGCGCGGATCGGTGGTGACGGACACGGCCAGCAGGGGGATCGCGGCCAGCAGCAGGCCTTCGGCGGACGAACCGGACACCGCGACGGCCTGCAGCCGCACCCACCTCGACGCCATGAGCCGAGCTTGCCGAACCGTCCCGTGAATTCCAAACGATTTGGCGCCAGGCGAAGGCGGGGTCTCCCGGATCGCGCCAACGTAACGGCGTGGCGCGAATCCGAGATTCATCCCCCGTGGCGCGCCGGAGGGCGGCCCGGCCGAAAGGAACCAGGTGCGCAGGCGAAGCGAACGCGAGCAGGTCGACCCGGCGGTCCAGGCGGCGCGCATCAACCGCCGCGGCACGCTGATCACCGCCATGGCCACGGTCATCGCCGCGTTGATCGGCGGCCTGTTCGCGGCCTACAAGGTCGGCAACGACCAGGGGGCGGCCGGCGCCCCGCCCCGGACGGTGACCGTCACGGCCACGAAACCCGGGACCGCGCCCGCGCCGACCGGCGCGGCGCAGGCGAGCGACGTGTCGTCCCAGGTGCGGCTCGACTCCGGTACCGGCGTCGACATCGACGCGGCCGATCCGCGCCCCGTCGTGACCAACGGCCCGAACGGGGACATCGACCTCTCCTTCGCCGACTCGGGGCTGCTGGTCGGCCGGTCGGCGATGTACTACTACAACGGCGGCGAGAACACCGCGGCGGTCGCGTGTCCCAAAGCGGTGGCCAACGACAAGCCCGCGCCGGGCGGGCCGGCCGTGTTGTCCGCGGGAAGAGAGTTCTGCATGCGGACCTCCGGGGGCAAGGTCGGCTGGGTCGGCTGCAACGACGTGAAGATCTCCAGCGACCACACCGGGTACATCGTGCTCAACTTCCGGTTGTTCACCACGGCCTGAGCCGCGGGCTCAGCGGCGCACCCGGGTCGATTCGCGGACGACCAGCTCCGGGGTGAACACCACGGCCTGCCGGTCCGGCTTCGGCTCGGACGTCTCGGCCAGCAGCAGTTCCGCGGCGGTGCGGCCGAGGCGGCGGGCCGGCTGGCGGACCGACGTCAGCGGGACCGCCGCCGCGCCGGCGAACTCGATGTCGTCGTAGCCCACGATCGCCATCTCCTCCGGGACGCGGACGCCCGCGCCGACCATCGCCTGCAGCACGCCCAGGGCGAGGAGGTCGTTCGCGCAGAACACCGCCGTCGGCCGGGGGCTCGCGCCGAGCAGACGAGCGCCGGCGTCGCGGCCGGAGGTGACGTCGAGGCCGATCGCCTCCAGCACCGTCAGTTCCGCGCCGGAGCCGGTCAGCGCGGTGCGGAGGCCCTGCTCGCGGTCGCGGCACTGGGTGAGGATGGCGGGGCCGTTGACGAACGCGATCCGCCGGTGGCCGGTCTCCAGCAGGTGCCGTCCGCCGAGCGCCCCGCCGGCGACGTCGTCGACCGACACCGAGCTCGCCTCCGAGGCCGGGGCCTTGCGGTCGACGAAGACGTACGGCGTGCCGGTGCGCCGGAAGGTCCGCAGGGCTTCGCCGGACGTGGCAACGGGGCTCAGCAGCACCCCGCGGACCCGCTGCTCGGCGAACATCGCCAGGTACGACGCTTCCAGCTCGGACCGCTGGCCGCTGTTGCAGGTGATGATGTTGAGGCCTTCGGCGTGCGCGGCCTGCTCGGCACCGCGGGCGACGTCGACGAAGAAGGGGTTTCCGAGATCGAGTACGAGCAGTCCCATGACGCGGCTGCGCCCGGCCCGCAGCTGCCGGGCGGACTCGTCCCGGACGTACCCGAGCTCTTCGATCACCGAAAGCACGCGGTTGCGCGTCGCGGCCGCGACGACGTGCGGCCGGTTGACCACATTGGACACCGTGCCGATGGAGACGCCCGCCCGCTTCGCGACGTCCTTGATGCCGACCACCGGACCCCCTCGCTGAGAAGAGGTGAGCCTAGCACGATCTGAAACGTTTCAGACGACGATTACCGACGTTGGTCGGATGATCGCGCCGCTAGGCTTCCGGGCGGGTATGCCCCCACTGGGAGGAGTCCGGGTGCGGATCTTCACGATCGTCCTGTCGCTGGTGCTGGCGTGGGTGTTCACCGGGGCGGTCGCCTCGGCTGCGCCGATCGTGGAAGGCGATACCGACAACCCGGTCACCGCCGCGCCGGGTGTCACGCGGCCGGACTCGCCGCACTGCAGCGTCACGCTCGCCGACGGCTTCCGCTCGAACGCCGCCGACGGCAGCCCGCAGTTCTACGAAGGCACTCTCGCGCCGCCGAAGGCTTGTCCCGGGCCGTGGGCGAAGGTCGTCATGGACCAGACCGTCACCGTGAGCGGGCGGCAGTACGACCGGATCGGCGACCTGAAGATCGGCGGCACCGAGGTCTGGTGGGGGACCACCGAGGAGCCCAGCGGCGAGGGCCGCCGCGCGATCACCTACCACTTCGACAAGGACCTGACGCCGTACTCCGCGCTGCTGCGCACCCCGCAGCCCTTCCACGGCGGCATCGAAAACTACAACTCACCGGTCTACACCGGCGTCTACGCGCAGACCGTGACGCTCACCTACTACCAGGCGGACCGGAAGCACCCCGCGCCCGCGACGCCCGACCACGTCGCCGGGTTCGGGCACGCCGACGCGACGCCCGCCGCGCCCACCGTGCACTTCAGCGCGCAGGGCCTGCCGCGCAACATCACCCGCGCCTACCTCGAGGTCACGCTCGAAGGGCACGCCTGCGACGAACAGTGGTTCGACGACGTCCCCGACGCCGTGGCCGCGAAGTACCCGGCGGCCGGCCTCTGCGGGAAGGGGCCCTACCGCGAGGCGAACTTCGCGATCGACGGCGTGGCCGCGGGCAGCGCGTTCACCTTCCCGCACATCTACTCCGGCGGGATCGTGCCGCAGCTGTGGCGGCCGGTCGTCGCGATCGACACCTTCAGCCTGCACGCCGAGACCTACGACGTCACGCCGTTCGCGGGCCGGCTCGTCGACGGCGGCACCCACGACCTCTCCTTCTCGTTCCCGGACATCGGCGGCGAATTCACCGTCGTCCCGACGCTACTGCTCTACACCGACAAAAACGCCACGCGGACGTCCGGCGCCCTCACGCAGCACGACGTCGCGGCCGCGCCGGCCCGGCAGGAGACGGTCAAGGACATCTCCGGCGGCGTGAACGTCGCGGTCACCGCGAAGCGCCACGACGTCACGGCGGGCTACGTCGACACCTCCGCCGGCCGGGTGTACACGCGGGTCGAGCGCACCCGCGACTACCGCAACAGCGACGACGTCACCGGCGGCGGCTTCACCCAGCACGTCGTGCAGGCGGACGCCGGGCAGCAGACGTCGGTGTCCACAGTGGACGGCCGGGTGCGGTCGGCGGACCGGCACACCTGGTCCTACCCGCTGACGACCGACGCGACGGCGAACATCACCGACGACCAGAACCTGCGCATCTCCGGCTCGGTGGACATGACGAAGATCCTCGCCGACCTGACCGGCGACGGCCGCACCTGGCGGCCGGTGCGCGCGTCGCGCGAGTGGCTGGCCTCGTCCGGCGTGCTGGCCCGCACGAACGGCGTCAACACCGAAGCCGACGGCCGGTCGAAGACGCTGTTCACCGGAACCGACGACACCGGGCGGCCGTACTTCCACTACGTCGCGAGCGAGCACGGGCTGATCACCGAGAACCGGGAGCTGCCCGGGCACCGATAGGGTGCGGCTCGTGACCGAACCCGCCTTCGTGACCGAGACCCGGACCGCCTACGACACCGTCGCCGACTCGTACGCCGAGGAGCTGCGGGACCTGCTGGACGCCAGCCCGTGGGACCGGGCGATGCTGGGCACGTTCGCCGAGCTGGTCGGGAGCAGCGGGCCCGTCGGGGATCTCGGCTGCGGCCCGGGCCGGCTGACCGGATACCTGGCCTCGCTCGGGCTGGACGTGTTCGGCGTGGACCTCTCGCCCGGCATGGTCGACGCGGCCCGCCGGGCGCACCCCGGGCTGCGCTTCGAGGTCGGCTCGATGGCCGCCCTCGACCTCGGCGACGGCGACCTGGCCGGGGCGGTGGCGTGGTATTCGCTGATCCACACCCCGCCGGAGGAACTGCCGGCCGTGGTGGCGGAGCTGGCGCGGGTGCTGGCGCCGGGCGGACGGCTGCTGACCGGGTTCCACGTCGGCGACGAGCGCCGCCACATCGCCCACGGCTACGGCCACGACATTTCCCTGAACGCCTACCGGTTGCCGCCGGACTTCGTCGCCGAGCTGTGCGCCGCCGCCGGGCTGGTCGTGGAAGCGCGGCTGGTCCGGGAGCCGCAGCCGCCGTACGAGAAGGCGCCGCAGGCCTACCTGCTGGCCCGCAAGCCGGCGTGAACCGCGTCTCGCTCTCCGTCACCCGATCGGGCTAGTACGGTACTGTCGGTCGCATGGGGAGTCTCCGCTCACGGGTCCTGGGCTGGGTCGGCCGACGGTATCTCGCCCGGCAGTCGAAAAAGGGCTTCGACCTCGAAAAGATGTCGGCCATCCTGCCCGACTCGGCCCTGCTGCCGCTGCGGCGCGACGGCCTCGACCCGGTCCCCGCGATGGCCGCGCAGCGGAGCGAGGCGCCGATCGGCAAGCTCGACCTGCCGTTCGGGATGAACGCCTGGCTCGTCACCGGCTACGACGAGGCGAAGGCCGTGCTCGGCAAGGCGACCGGCTTTTCCAGCGACTTCGGCAACCTCGTCGGCAACGCGGGCGTGACCGCCGACCAGAATCCGGGCGGGCTCGGCTTCGCGGACCCGCCGGTGCACACCAGGCTGCGGAAGCTGCTGACGCCGGAGTTCACCATGCGCCGGCTGAACAGGCTGGCGCCGAGGATCGACGAGATCGTCGCCGGGCAGCTCGACGCGATGGCCGCCACCGACGGCCCGGTCGACCTGTGGCAGGCGTTCGCGCTGCCGATCCCGTCGCTGACCATCTGCGAACTGCTCGGGGTGTCCTATGAGGACCGCGAGGACTTCCAGCGGCTGAGCACCGCCCGCTTCGACCTCTTCGGCGGCGCGGGTGCCTCGCTCGGCGCGATGTCGGAGTCGCTGACGTACCTGCTCGACATCGTCAAGAAGCAGCGCGAACAGCCGGGCGACGGCCTGCTCGGCATGCTGATCAAGGAACACGGCGACGAGATCGACGACCGCGAGCTGGCCGGCCTGGCCGACGGTGTGCTCACCGGCGGCCTGGAGACCACGGCGAGCATGCTGGCGCTCGGCGCGCTGGTGCTGCTGCGCGACGACAAGGCGCGGGAAGCCGTCCGCGGCGACGACGAGTCCGTGCACCGGTTCGTCGAGGAGCTGCTGCGCTACCTGACGGTGGTGCAGATGGCGTTCCCCCGGTTCGCCAAGGAGGACATGGAGATCGCCGGCGTCCACATCGCCGAGGGCGACATCGTGCTGGTGTCCCTGTCCACGGCGGACCGCGACCCCAAGCTGGGCGCGGACATGGAAACGTTCGACGCGACCCGCGATCCGACATCGCACCTGGCGTTCAGCTACGGCATCCACCGCTGCATCGGCGCGGAGCTGGCCCGGATGGAGCTGCGCACGGCCTACCCGGCGCTGATCCGCCGCTTCCCGAACCTGCGGCTGGCGGTGCCGGAGGAGGACCTGTCCTTCCGTCAGGTGTCCATTGTGTACGGTCTGGACGAGCTGCCGGTCCTGGTGGACTGACCGGCTTTCAGTGCGGGATGGCCCGCCGCGGCCGGCGCTCGCCGAGGTAGCCGACCCCGGCGGCGAGAGTCGCCAGGTCCGCGGCGAAGTAGACCCCCATCAACGGGTTCACGAACAGCTCGCTGCCCGCGGTGCGGGTCGTCCCGTGGACGTTCCCGAACTCGCCCCGCAGCGCGGCGGCGATCTGCCCTTGGACGATGCTCGGCCGGTCCGGGGTCGCCCGGTTCGCGTCCGCGACGGCGTCCAGGTAGGCCGCCGCTTCCGGGGACGCCGACGGGATCGACGGCGCACCCAGGTACCCGCCCTCCCGGTCGAGGGCGGCGAGGTTCTCCAGCACGTGCGCGCCACCGGGCGAGGGTGCGTTCGGGGAAGTAGCCGTCGTCGCCCGCGCTGGCGGGCCGCACCCGCGCGACGTCCGGCGCGACCCAGTCGTCCAGTTCCGGCCGGTTCAGGTCGCTGAACGCCAGGTTGGCGAAGTGGACCTCCTTGCCCTGGGCGCGCAGGGCGAAGGCGAGCGGGAGGCCGGCGTAGACGTCGAACCCGCCGCCCGCGCCGGCGATCAGGACCCGGCGGGCCGGCCGCAGCCGGGTGAACAGCGGGGGTTGCGCGAGCGTGCACACCCCGCCATCGTCCGGAGGAGCGGCGTCCATCCTTTGTGGATTTTCACCGCACTCCGCGCGGCCGGAACTGGATGCTGATCCGCGGCCCGGCCGCCCGGTTCGTCTTCGGCACGGCGTGTTCCCACGTGCGCTGGCACGAGCCGCCCATCACGATCAGGTCGCCGTGGCCGAGTGCGTAGCGGTGGGACTCGCCGCCGCCGCGGGGGCGCAGGGCCAGCTGGCGTGCCGCGCCGACCGAGAGGATCGCGACCATCGTGTCCTCGGTGCTGCCGCGGCCGATCGTGTCGCCGTGCCACGCGACGCTGTCGCGGCCGTCGCGGTAGTAGCACAGGCCCGCGGTGCGGAACGGCTCGCCGAGTTCGCCGGCGTAGTGCTCGCTCAGCGCGGTGCGGGCCCGCGCCAGCACGGGGTGGGGGAGCGGCGCCGCTTCGCGGTAGAAGCACAGCAGCCGCGGGACGTCGACGAAGCGGTCGTACATCCGGCGCCGCTCCGCCTGCCACGGGACGCCGGTGACGAGGTCGGCGAACACCTCGTCGGCGCCGGCGAGCCAGCCCGGCTGCACGTCGACCCACGCGCCGGCGCCCAGTTCGGTGCGGCGGGGCGCGAGGTCGTGCAGCGTGACGGGGCCGGATTCGCCGAACAGCGATGCCTGCAGGGCCGGGGTCGTCATGGGTCCGACCGTACACGATGTTCGAACAGGTGTTCTATCCGAACACCGCGAAAACCGGCCGGACCCCCGGCGGCCCGTCAGTGCGTGACGTCGTAGACCAGCTTCTGGACGCCGTTGCCGTAGGCCTCGCTCGCGACGAGCTTCAGGTTCTGCTTGTCCTTGTCGGTCTCGCTGAACAGGCGCTTGCCCGCGCCGAGCAGGACGGGGAAGACCAGCAGGTGGTAGCGGTCGATCAGGCCCGCGTCGGCCAGGGCGCGGTTGAGGGTGGCGCTGCCGGCGACGATGATCGGGCCGCCCTCGGCCTCCTTCAGGGCCGCGACCTCGTCCAGCGAACGCAGGATCGTCGTCTCGCCCCAGTTGTCCACCAGGTCCGCCTCGGCGAGCGTGGCCGACACGACGTACTTCGGCATCGCGTTGTACCCGGCGAACTCTTCGGTCATGCCCGGCCAGACCGGCGCGAACGCCTCGTAGCTGACCCGGCCCAGCAGCAGCGCCGTGGCTTCCTCCTGCTCGCTGCCCTTGATCGCGTAGGCGGCCGGGTCGAACTCGATGTCCTTGAACGTCCAGCCCGAGTTGCGGTAGCCCGGCTCGCCGCCGGGGGCCTCGACGACGCCGTCGAGCGAAACGAACGAGCTGGAGATCAGGGTGCGCATGGTGGTGCTCCTCGGTGGTCGGTCGGGCTTCTGCAAGTCTGTCGAACGGGGGAAGCCGGATTCGACACCGCCCCGGCCGAAAACTTCCGACACGTCCCGGCGCGGAAGAGTGGGGTCTTGCCCGCCGTGGTCCGGGCTCGTACAGTCGTGTCCACGCCGACCAAAGGTCTGAACCTGTTGCCGGTGACCGCCGCCTCGAGTGACACAGGAGGTTGACGGTGCGCAGACTTCACGGTGCGGGTGTGCTCGCGGCGGTCGTGACCGGGCTCGCGGTGTTCACCCCGGCGGCGGACGCCCAGGTCGGGACGGGTCCATGGATCGCCGATTCGCCGAGCTTCTCGGAGCAGGAGCGGGGATGCGGCGACATCTCCGGGCTGACCTTCAAGCTCACCTGCTCGACCGGCAGCGGTGACCAGCGCGCGGAACGCCGCTACACCACCTACTCCGGCGGCACCCACCAGTTCGAGGGCTCCTTCAAGATCACCAGCATGGGCGGCAGCCGGATCAGCCTGAAGCAGACGTTCCGGGACGGCTCCAGCGCCGGGCCGTTCTTCCTGCTGGCGGTGGAGAAGGGCGGCCGCCTCTACGCCGTGCACGGCGGCGAGACGATCGCCACCGGCGCGACCGTGGGCACCAGCGTCCGGGTGAACACGATCAACCAGGTCGGCAGCACGCACAAGGTGTACATCAACGGCTCGCAGAAGGACTCGGTGTCCAGCCCGGGCGGCAGCTACTACGACAAGTTCGGCAGCTACCGCACGGCGAGCGGCAAGGGGCCGATCACGGTCGAGTGGAGCGGCGTGAAGTTCTGGCACAAGTAGGACGCCACCAGGCCGGCGGCGCGGGTAAGTCGAGCGCGCCGCCGGACCTCGGGCCCTAGGCCGGCTGCGGCCGCCGTCGCTGCACCCAGCGGCTGATCATCGACGGGAAGAACAGCAACAGCAGCGCGTAATAACCGAGGCCGGGCCGGATGAACGCCACGACCACCGCGAGCGCGAAGACCACCGTGCTCAGCACGAAGTTGCCCACCGCCTCGCCGGACACCGGCTCGGCGCCCGCGCGGACCCGCGGGTCGCGCCGGACGATCAGGACCAGTGCCGTGTGGCAGAGGCTGCCCGCCAGGAGGGTGCCCAAGTAGAACACCGTGGTGAAGCGGTCCGGCGGGTAGGCGCCGATGAGCTGGGTGGGGAACGGCAGCAGCGCGATGGTCAGCAGCCAGCAGAGGTTGACGGCCACGAGCGGGCCGCTGTAGGCGCGCACGTGCTCGAACGTGCGGTGGTGGGTGAACCAGGACCGGCCGATGACGGCGAAGCTGAGCACGAAGCTGAAGATCTTCGCCCAGTTCCGGGTCACCGCCTCGCTCGCGGGCGCGTGCTCCGCGACCAGCTCCGGCACCAGCTCCGTGAGCGGCAGGACCAGCAGTGTCAGGGCGATCGCGACGACGGCGTCGGTGAAGAACACCAGCCGCTCGGATGATCTCTCGGATTCCACGCCGACATCCAACCACCCAGGCCGGCCGCCGGCGAAGTTCACGCCGGGGGCGCCGCCCAGGCCTCGGGGTCGTCCCACGCGGACAGCCGTCGCGTGCTGGTGAAGCGGCGGTGCGCGCCGGTCAGCGGGTCGTCGAAGTCGAGGACCTTGGCCAGCAGCTGCAGGGGTTTCGTGAAGTCGCCCAAGGGTTTCTCGCGCAGCCGCGGGTAGAAGTCGTCGCCGAGGATCGGGATGCCCAGGCCGCTCAGGTGCACGCGCAGCTGGTGGGTGCGGCCGGTGGCCGGGACCAGGCGGTACCGGCCGAGTCCGGCCCGGTGCTCGAGCAGGTCCACGTACGTCTCGGCGTTCGGTTCGCCCGGGACCTCCTGGGCGGCGAGCACCCCGCGTTCCTTGACGATCCGGCTCCGGACGGTCCTCGGCAGGGTCAGCGCCGGGTCGTACGGCGCGATCGCCTCGTACTCCTTGTGCACCCGGCGGTCGCGGAACAGCGTCTGGTACTTGCCGCGCGACTCCGGGGTGATCACGAACATCACCAGCCCCGCGGTGACGCGGTCCAGGCGGTGCGCGGGGGACAGCTGCGGCAGGTCGAGCTCCCGGCGCAGCCGCACCAGCGCCGTCTCCAGGATGTGCTGCCCGCGCGGGATGGTCGCCAGGAAGTGCGGCTTGTCGGCGACGAGCAGGTGCTCGTCACGGTGCACGACGTCGATGGCGAAGGGCACCGGCACCTCGTCCGGCAGGTCGCGGTGGAACCAGATGAACGAGCCGGGCGCGTAGGGGGTGTCGATGCCGAGCGGGCCGTCGGTGCCGTGGATGCGCTCCTCGCGCAGCATCTCCGCGATGCGGTCCGGTGCGACGCGCGGCAACCGGTCGACCAGGTGCGCCAGCAGGGTCGGCCACTCGCCGTCGGGCAGTTTCAGCCGGGCGGGGTCCAGCCCGTGGCGCGGCGGGATCGGCGGGCGGAGCTTGCGTCTCATCGTGCCCCGACTGTAACCGTGCCTAACCCTCCGACGGCGTCCGGTAGCGCGCGAGGTAGCGGGCGGTCACCTCGGCGTTCTTCGCTTCGGCGGCCTCGGCGCGGAGGCGGCGGCCGGTGTGGTGCGGGAAACCCTGCCGGCCGAGCCGGTGCTCGATGCTCTCTTCCATGTACGCGCACGAGTAGAAGTACGCGACCAGGGCGGCCATCAGGACCAGCGAGAGCCGCAGCCAGATCGAGCCGGGCAGCAGCAGCCACACCGCGCACAGCGGCACGATGCCGATCGACCGCTGCAGCACGAACCGGGCCCGCCAGTGTTTCGACGTCGCATCGTGCAACGCCCAGTCGTTGTAGCGCTCGGGGAGCCGCACACCGACGGCGTAACCCAGCCAGCGGACCACACTCGGTCGTTCCATGACTTCGAGTGTACACTAATACTTAGTGCACTAATCATTAGCGCGATCGACGACACAGGAGGATCGGGACATGATCGACCTGGGTGAGGACCCCCTGAAGCTGGACCGGCAGGTGTGCTTCGCGCTGTCGGTGGCTTCCCGCAGCGTGATCGCGATCTACCGGCCGCTGCTCGAGCCGTACGGCCTGACCCACCCGCAGTACCTGGTGATGCTCGCCCTGTGGGAGCGGTCGCCGCGCTCGGTGAAGGACCTCGGCGCGGCCCTGCGGCACGAACCCGCGACGCTGTCGCCGCTGCTCAAGCGGCTGGAGGCACTCGGGTACGTGACCCGCACCCGCAGCCGCTCGGACGAACGCCGGCTGACGGTCGAGCTGACCGGGCCGGGCCGGGCGCTGCGGGCCGAGGCGGAGAAGATCCCGTACAAGGTGGTCGAGACCCTCGGCATGGACGTCTCCGAGCTGGAAGCCCTGCACGGCGTGCTGACCCGGGTGATCGACGCGACCGCCTGAGGAATTCCCGGCCGTGCGGCGCGTTGCTCCCGGAGAGCCTTCCGGGAGGAACCGTTGCTGAAGATCAGGTTGGGCGTCGCCCCCGCGGCCGGCACCGGGCCGGCGGAGTTCGCCGGGCTGGCGGCGCGGCTGGAGGACGCCGGCGTCGACTCGCTGTGGCTGTCCGAGCTGGTCTACTCGCCCGAGGTCGACCCGATGATCGGCATGGCGCACGCGCTGGCGCGGACCTCGAAGCTCAAGGTCGGCACCGGCGTCGCGATCCTGCCGGGCCGGCACCCGGTGCTGGTCGCCAAGCAGCTGCTGACGCTGGCCGGGCTGGCGCCGAAGCGGGTCCTGCCGGTGTTCGGCCTCCGGCCGGCCCGCGCCGCGGAAACCGGCCTGTTCCCGGTGCCGCCGAACCGCCGCGCCGCGGTGTTCGACGAGTCGCTCGTGCTGCTGCGCCGGCTGCTGGAGGAGGACGAAGTCTCGTTCGACGGCGAGTTCTTCCAGGTCGACGGCGTCCGCCTCGGCCCGCGTCCGGCGAAGCGCCTCGATGTCTGGCTGGGCGGAGCGGCCCCGGCGGCCCTGCGCCGGACGGGCCGCCTCGCGGACGGCTGGCTGGGCAGTTTCCACACGCCGGCGCAGGCACGCGACGCCCGCATCGCCATCCAGCGGGCCGCGGCGGAGGCGGGGCGCGAAATCGAGGAGGACCACTTCGGCCTCAGCCTGGTCGTGGCGGACCGGGGGATCCCCGGCGAACTCGCCGCGGTGGCGGAACGCCGCAGCCCCGGCGTGCCGGTGACGGACCTGGTGGCGACGAGCTGGCCGGAGGCCCGGCGGCTGGTGGAGCAGCACATCGAAGCCGGGCTGTCGAAGTTCGTGCTGCGGCCCGGCCACGCCGATTTCGACGGCTTCCTGGAGAAGTTCCAGGCGGAACTGGTGCCGCTGCAGAACTAGCCGTGGTGGAGGTTGCCGTGCACCTGGCCGACCTGGATCGCGGTTCCGTGCGTAGTGCCGCTGATGATGTTCGTGGTGCTGCCCGGCGCCGGTGCCTCGATGGCGGCCTTCGCCTCGGCCAGGTCCTCGGCGTAGTCGCCGCCGGCGCCGTGGCGCAGCAGGTCTCCGCTCGGGTTCGGGATGTAGAGGTAGACCGTGCCGCGGTACTCCTTGATCCGGACGTCGGCCGGGACGACCTTGGTCGCGGGCAGCTGGGCGTATTCGCCGGCCAGGACGTCTTCGAAGATCCGCTGGGAGAGCGCCACCGCGAGGAAGGTCTGGTCGGGGTCCGAGCGCTCCAGCACCGCGCGCACCGGGGCGGCGTCGAGCAGCCGGTGGGTGGTGATCACGGCGCTGCCGATGGCGGCCGCCGAGGTGGTGCCCGGTTCCGGTTCGAGGATCGGGCCGACATTCAGGCTGGCGCGCATCCGCAGGCGGACCGACCGGGCGACGGCCCGCAGGCGCGTGTCGCGCTCGGCGAGCACCGCCTGGAGTTCGTCGAAGAACCGGGTCACCACGGCGGGCAGGAACCGGGGGTCGAAGCCGAGTCCGTAGCCGTCGCCGGTGCCGTGCGGGAAGAGCGCGGTTTCCCAGACTTCGCGCAGTCCGGCGCGGGTGAACGCCTGGGACAGCACATCGGGGATCGCGGCGGACACCATCGCCTGGGTGGCGGCGGAGTTGCTGCCGAATCCCTTGGTGTCGACGACCAGCAGGGCGCGGTAGGGCGGGAGTTCGGCGAGCACGGTGAGGCCTTCCTGGTCGTGGCCGTGGCCACCCGATTCTGACGGACCGCGGCCCCGCGGTTCTCGTACGTTCGAGGTAATTCCCCCGGTTTTCCACGCCGCCGCGAGCGGGTGGCGGGGTTGCTCTGCGCGGAACACCCTTGGGCGAATTGCCCGGTACCTATCTTTTGTCCTGTCCGACGAAAGTCGGTACCGCGGCCGCCCGGCGCGGGATCACCCTCGACCCCACCGGATCACCGGTGCCGGGCCGGCCCGTCCGGCTCGCCCCGGCGCGGCCACCCCTCGCGCCGGCTTCGCCCCGCGACCGCGAAAGTGAGTTACCGGCATGCGCAGAACGTCCCCGGGACACCACCTCCTCGCCCGCTCCGCCACCACCCTCCTGGCCGCCACCGCGGCCATCGGCTTCTTCAGCCCCGTCTCCGTCTCCGCCGCGACGATCGACGGCTACTCGGCCACCGTGCAGCGCGAAGCGGTCGCCTCCCTCGCCGCGGAAGCCGGGATCGGCGAGTCCGCCGCCGTCGCGCTGCTGCGCACGCAGGCGACCAGCGTCGGCACCCTGCAGCGCGTCACCGCTTCCCTCGGGTCGCGCGCCGCCGACGGCTACCTCGACGCCGCCGCCAAGCCCGTCGTCAACGTGCTGGACCAGGCCGCCGCCGAGCGGGCCGAGCAGGCCGGCGCGCAGGCCCGGCTGGTCCGGCACTCCAGCGCCGCGCTGGCGAGCGCGCAGGACGCCCTGCAAGCGCTGCCCGCGGTGACGCACACCTCGATCGGGCTCGATCCGAAGGCCAACCAGGTCGTGCTGACCGTGGCCGACGCCGCCAAGGACACCGAAGCCCTGCTGAAGGCGGCCGCGTCGCTCGGCGACCGGGTCCGCGTGGAGCGGGTCGCCGGCGAGATGCACACCGCGATCTACAACGGCGAAGCCATCACCGGCGGCGGCACCCGCTGCTCGGCGGGCTTCAACACCAACCGCGGCGGCCAGAACTACCTCATCGACGCCGGCCACTGCACGCGCGCGGTGGCGCAGTGGAACATCGGCCCGTCGCAGGGCTCGAGCTTCCCGACCAACGACTACGGGCTCATCCGCAACACCACCGGCAGCGCGCCCGGCGCGGTCACCCTGTGGAACGGCACCACCCAGCGGATCAGCTCCGCCGGCACCGCGACCGTCGGGCAGCGGATCAGCAAGAGCGGCAGCACCACCCACCTGACCTCGGGCTCGGTGCAGCGGACCAACGTGACGGTGAACTACGCCGAAGGCTCGGTGTACCAGCTGATCCAGACCGACGCGCTGGTCAACCCCGGCGACTCCGGCGGCTGCCTGTTCGCCGGCAGCGTCGGCCTGGGCATCACCTCCGGCAAGGGCGGCGGGAGCTCGTACTTCCAGCCGGTCGGCGAGGCACTGAGCGCCTACGGCGTCACGCTGAACTGAACCGCCGCCGGTGGGGGCACCACCCGGTGCCCCCACCGGTGCGTCAGTCGCGGCGGTGGAAGATGAGCCGGTAGCCGGCCAGGATGATCAGGGCGCCCAGGACGGCCAGGCCCCAGGTGCGCAGGTCGAAGAACGTGCCGAGCTCGGTGTGGAACAGCGTCTTGCCCACCCAGCCGCCGACGAACGCACCCGCGATGCCCAGCAGGATCGTGATGATGCAGCCGCCCGGGTCCTTGCCCGGCATGAGGGCTTTCGCGATCACCCCGGCGATGAGACCCAGCACGATCCAGGCGATGATGCCCACGGGGGTTGTCCTCTCGTCCGCTGCCTCTTGACGGCACAGGATGGCAGGCACCGGCCCCGGGAGCGCACCGGGCCACGCCGACGTGATCGGGATCTCACCCGGTCAGTCCCGGGGGAACGGACCCCACCCGGTGACGGCGAACGCGCCGCCGCGGCGTTCGACCTCCAGCGCGCTGTGCCCGCCGAAGTGCGCGGGCACGAGCAGGACGTGCTCGTCGGCGGCCCAGCCCAGCAGGCGCTGCCGGGTGGCGCGGGCCTGGACCGGGTCCTCGCAGAAACAGCTGTTGTGCCCAGGCTCCGCGAGCTGCACGGGTGAGTGCAGGACGTCGCCGGCGAACAGCGCGCGATCGCCGCCGGAGGCCAGTTTCACCACGCTGGAGCCGGGGGTGTGGCCGGGCGCGGTTTCGAGCCGGAGGTTCGCGTCGATCGTGTGGGTGTCCTCCCACAACCGGACCTGCCCCGCCTCGAACACCGGCTGGATGCTGTCTTCGAAGGCGTGTTCGTTCACACCCCCGGCGACGGCCGGGTTGCGCGCCGGGTCCCAGTGCTCGAAGTCCGCGCGGGGCATCAGGTGCGTCGCGTTCGGGAACGTCGGCACCCACGTGCCGCCGTCGAGGCGCGTGTTCCACCCGATGTGGTCGAGGTGCAGGTGGGTGTGCACGACCAGGTCGACGTCCTCCGGGCGGACGCCGGCTTCGCGGAGCCGGTCCAGGTAGTCCAGCCGGAGGTGGTCCCAGGCGGGGACGGCCGGGCGGTGCTTGTCGTTGCCCACGGCGGTGTCGATCAGGATCGTGCGGCCTTCGCTGCGCAGCAGCCAGGTCTGCATCGACGACACGACCAGGTCGTCCGCGGTGAGGAAGGCGGGTTCCAGCTCGTGGCGGTGCTCCTGCCACACCGATTCCGGCAGGTCCGGGAAGAAGTCCCGGGCCGGCATGATCGGGCCGTGCTGCTCTTCGACACGGGTGACGGTGACGTCCCCAAGTTTGATTTCGGTCATTTTTCCTTCTCGGTGGGGTTTTCCGGCACGTCGAAGCCGGCCTCCCTCGCGGGTGCCTTCGGACGGGACCGGGTTTTTCAGCCGCGCGCCGGCAAGGTGCCGCGCGCGGTGGCCGTGGTGTGCGTCAGCAGGGTCATCGCCGCGTGCGAGGCGGAGCCGGGCTCGGTGGTGGCGACGACGACGTGCTGCTCCTGCTCGGTGAGCAGCACCTGGTGCGTGACCGTCATCGGGCCCACCAGGGGGTGGTGCATCTCGTGGACCGCGTGGCCGCCGGCCTTGACGCGCTGGTCCGCCCACCACGCGGCGAACTCCGTGCTGCGCACGGAAAGCTCGCCGACGAGGGCGGCCAGGCCGGGGTCGTCCAGGTGCCGCCCGGACGCCATCCGCAGCGTCGCCACCACCGCACGGGCCTTGGCGGGCCAGTCGGCGTACAGCTCGCGGGTGTGCGGGTCGAGGAACACCAGCCGCGCCATGTTCGGGCGCTGTCCGGGCCGCTCGGGCGCGTCCGGCGCCAGGTGCCCGGCGAACAGGGCGTGGCCGGCGGCGTTCCACGCCAGGACGTCGCTGAACCGGCCGAGCACGACCACCGGCACCTCGCCCAGGGTGGCCAGCAGCTGCCGGACGGCCGGGGTGACGCGCTCCGGCGCCGGACGCGGCGTGGGCGGCCGCCGGGCGCCGGTGGCCAGCTCGTGGAGGTGCCGTCGTTCGGCGTCGTCGAGCCGGAGGGCCCGGGCCAGCGCGTCGAGGACCTCCGGCGAAGCGTTGGCCGACTGGCCCTGTTCGAGCCGCGAGTAGTAGGGCGCGCTCACCCCGGCGAGCTGGGCGAGCTCTTCGCGGCGCAGGCCGGGCACCCGCCGCCGGTCGCCGTAGGTGGCCAGGCCGACGTCCTCGGGCCGCAGGTGGGAGCGGCGGGTCTTGAGGAACTCGCCGAGGCGTCGTCTGGCTTCCATGCAGCCAGTATGGGCAGCGGCGGGGTGGCGCAACCACACCCTCGCGGGGTCAGGCAGGGCGCACGGAAACGGCCCGCCCGGGAACTGTCCCGGACGGGCCGTGCGTGCTCGGGCCGGCTCAGCCACCGCCGTAGGTGGCCTGGGTGACCGCGAAGACGTTGCGGTTGCCCGCGCCTTCCTGCAGCGACCACAGCAGGTCGGCGCTGGTGTCGTCTTCCCAGTAGGAGAGGCTCTCGCCGCTGCCCACCCAGGAGAACGTCTGCGCGGCGGCCGCCGGCTTCCAGTAGTACAGCTGCTTCGAACCGGAGGAGTTGAACCACCAGCGGCCGTTGTGCGAGGCCACGCCGTTGAGCTTGTACCAGGGCAGCTGCAATGCCTGGCTCGCCGTCGTCGTCGCGGCGAAGGTGCCGGTGGACGCGAACGGGTAGCGGATCGCCCGCGGCGCCCGGTTCGGGTAGTCCGTGCAGCCGGACGGGCAGGTGTACTCGGTCATCACGATCGACTTGCTGACGCGGTCGAGGGAGATCGACGACCACGCGAGGTTCGTGCCCGACGTCGTCTTCGAGGCGATGGTGCCGACCTGCGGCAGGACGTAGGCGTAGTTGTGGGCGTAGTACGTGGTGCCGCTCTGGTGGCCGATCTGGTCGGCCGTGCCGCCGCTGTTCGTCTTGAGGATCTTGCGCATGTCGAACACGCGCATGCCCTTCCCGGTGTCGGCGACGTAGAGGTAGTCGCCGTACCAGGACATGCCGCCGGCGTGGATCGGGATGTCCTTGAAGTCCGGCGCGTCCGCGGTCCCGGTCGGCTCGACCAGCAGGATCTTGCGGTAGGCGTTCGGGTAGTCGGCGTCCCAGTCGACCAGGGTGATCCGGCTGCGGGACTGGTCGCCGTCGCAGCCGTCCTTGGAGTACCAGCTGACCGCGACGAGCTGGTGCCCGTCGTAGTTGCCGCCGTTCGCCGTCCCGACGGCGTCACGGCTGGTGGTGATGCCCTGCGGGTAGTTCGTGCAGTCGGAGTTGTCGCCGCTGTCGAACCGGAAGCCCGTCGAGAGCCCGGCGACGGAGAACGAAGACGGCAGCGCGGTGCGGTCGTGGTTCGCGTTCTCCATCACGGTGTGGACGGCCGCGGTGCCCAGTGTCGAGACCAGAGCGCTGTTCACCGCGTCGAACTGGTTGTAGTTGGCGGTCAGGGTGTACTGGCCGGCGGGCAGGGTGGCCGGCGCGGCCGCGGCGGCGGCCGACGGGGTGGCGAGCACGCCCACGGCCACCCCCGCGGCAAGCGCGGCGTAGGTGAATCGACGGTGCAATGACATGGGAGCCATGGTCGGACGCGGTCGTACAAGAGCCGTACAACCGGTCCACACCGGACACTTCAGGCCGGTGGCGCGGCCGCCCGCCGGTCGAGCACCTTCAGCGCCTGCTCGCACCACCGCAGGTTCTCCCGCTCGAACGACAACCCCCGCATCAGCGTCAGGTAGGGACCGACCCGCTCGGCTCCGGCGAGGTAGTCGTCTTCGAAGCGGCCGTCCAGCAGGCGCGCGCGCAGCCGTTCGTAACCCGCGATCTTGGCTTCCGCCCGGGTCAGCCGGTCCACCAGCGCGCCCCGGACCGCCGCTTGGTCGCCGGCGTCCACGGCCTGCACCTGCACCAGCAGCTCGTCGCGGATCACCCCCGGGCGGGGCGGCCGGGCCGTGAACTTGTGCAGCGACCGGTGCCCGGCTTCGGTCAGCGAGAACAGCCGCTTGTCCGGCCGGCGCTCCTGGTGGACCACCCGCGCCCGCACCAGGCCGTCGGCCGCCATGCGGTCGAGTTCCCGGTAGAGCTGCTGCGGGGTGGCCGCCCAGAAGTTCGCCACCGAGGCGTCGAACCCCTTCGCCAGGTCGTAGCCCGACGCCTCGCCTTCGAGCAGCGCCGCCATCAGCGCGTGCCGCAGTGCCATACTCAACTAGTTGACTGCTTCGCGCTGGATCTGCCCGAACTGCGCCGCCATCGCCTCCGCGAGCGCCTGCGCCGCCGACAGCGGCCGGACCATCACCGTGAACTCGTCGATCAGGCCTTCTTCGTCGAGGTGCAGGAAGTCGCAGCCTTCGACCCGCACGTCCCCGATCCGGGCCTCGAAGACGAGCGCGTGATCCCGGCCGTCGCCGCCGGTCAGCTCACGCACGTACCGGAAGTCCTCGAACACGCGGAGCACGCCGCGCAGGATGGCGGCGGTGATCGCCTTGCCCGGGTACGGCCGGAACGCCACCGGGCTGCGGAACACGACGTTCTCCGCCAGCGTCGCGGCCATGGCGTCGGGATCACGTGCCTCGACGGCCTTGCGGAAGCTGCTCATGCCTCACCTCGACTACTCAATTTGTTGACTATCCCGGGGAGCGTACCTCCTCCGGCCGTCAGCCGGCGCCGGCCGGGCCGGCGTGAGTTCGGTTGGCTTGGGCGCGCCGCAGGGGTCACCGGCGCGGACCTCACCGCCCTGTTCAGTGGCGCGCGGACGCGCACGCTCACCGCGCAGGGCCGATCCCGCACGCGGTGGCCGAGATCCGGCACTGCGACGAGGGTGGCCGGTACTCCGGCGCGGAGGCGGCGCCCGGCGGCGGGATCCCGCCGCCCGGTGCCGGCCACCCAGCGCACACCCGGACCACGAAGGCGCGCAGCGGTCAGGACTGGGCGAGCCACTCGGCGAGCGTGGTCTCCGCCAGCCGCGCCCCCGGTCCCGGCAGCAGGTCCTCCGGCCCCGGCACCGCGCCGAAGTACGGCGCCGCCGGGTCGGTGACCACCTGCCGCGGGTCGGAGCGGGCGGTCAGCACCGTGCGCACCCACTCGTCGAGCCCGAAGACCTCCGGCCCGGCGATCTCGGTGATGCCGCCGATCGGGTCCCCGGTGGCGACCCGGCCCACGGCCGCGGACACCTCGGCGGCCGCCATCGGCTGGACGCCGGCGGCGGGCAGCCGGACGACGCCGTCGGTGGCCGAGCCGTCCGCGATGCCGGCGGCGAACTCGAAGAACTGGGTCGCGCGCACGATCGAGAACGGCAGTCCCGAAGCGGTGATCAGCTCCTCCTGCGCGACCTTGGCCCGGAAGTACCCGACGTCCGGCTGCCGGTCCGTGCCCACCACCGACAGGGCGACGTAGTGCCCGGCGCCGGCTTCCTCCGCCGCGTCCACGAGGTGGCCGGTCGAGGTCCGGAAGAAGGCCATGACGTCGTCGTCGGCGAACGACGGCGAGTTCGAGACGTCCACCACGACGTCCGCGCCCTGGAGTGCCTCCTTCAGCCCTTCACCGGTGAGGGTGTTCACTCCGGTGCTGGGCGCGGCGGGGACCGCTTCGTGGCCGTGCCCGGCCAGCCCGGTCACCAGGTTTCCTGCCGATCAGCCCGGTCCCGCCGATGACGACGACCTTCATGTCCGCTCCTTCCGCCCGGCGCCGCCCGGTGGCCCCGGGACGGCTGCACATCCCAGGGACGAGACTGCGCGCCGGTCCGTGACACCGCAGGTCACGTCGCTCGAACGGAGGAGAACGATAGGCTGCTGTATAACGGCCTACACGGTGGCCCGACGGGGCTCGTACTGGGCCCGCAGCGCCTTCTTGTCCGGCTTGCCCAGCCCGGTCATCGGCAGCGACGCTGCCACGATCACCTGCTTGGGCACGTGCACCGGGCCCTTGCGCTCCCGCACCGCCGCCTGGATCTCACCCGTGAGGCGCTCGAGGTCGTGGTCGGCGTCCTCGCGCAGGACCACCACCGCGGTCACCGCCTCGCCCCACTTGTCGTCCGGGGTGCCGATCACGCCGACCTGCGCCACCGCCGGGTGCTCGGCCACCACGTCCTCCACCTCGCGGGGGAACACGTTGAACCCGCCGGTGACGATCATGTCCTTGACCCGGTCGACGATGAACCAGAAGCCGTCCTCGTCTTCGCGGGCGACGTCGCCGGTGTGCAGCCAGCCGTCGCGGAACGTCTCCGCCGTCACCTCCGGCAGGTTCCAGTAGCCGCCGGCGAGCAGCGGGCCGGCCACACAGATCTCGCCCGGCTCGCCCGGCGCCACCGGGGCACCGTCCGCGTCGAGCAGCGCGGTGCGCAGGAAGGCCGACGGGCGGCCGCAGGACGCCAGGCGCGCGTCGTCGTGGTCGCCCTTGGCGAGGTAGCTGATCGCCATCGGGGCCTCGGACTGGCCGTAGTACTGGGCGAAGATCGGCCCGAACCGGTCGATCGCCTCGCGCAGGCGCACCGGGTTGATCGACGCCGCGCCGTAGTACACCGTCTGCAGCGACGACAGATCGCGGGTGCGCGAGTCTGGGTGGTCCATCAGCGCGTAGAGCATCGTGGGCACCAGCATGGTCGCGGTGATCTTCTGCTCTTCGATGATCCGCAGGACCTCGGCGGGGTCGAACTTCGGCACCACGATCAGCGAGCCGCCCTTGAGCAGCGTCGGGGCGAAGAACGCGGCGCCGGCGTGCGACAGCGGGGTGCAGATCAGGAACTTCGGTGCCTCGGGCCACTCCCACTCGGCCAGCTGGATCTGCGTCATCGTGGTCATCGCCTGCGCGGTGCCCATGACGCCCTTGGGCTTGCCGGTCGTCCCGCCGGTGTAGGTGATCGAGACGACCTGGTCCGGCGGGAGCGCGACGGGCACGAGCGGTTGCGGGTCGAACGCCGCGGCGGCCGCCGTCAGGTCCTTGCCGACGTGGGCCAGCTTTTCCGGGACCGGGCCGATGGTGAGCACCTGGGTCAGGCCAGGGACCTTCTCGAGCAGGCCGAGGGCGCGGTCGGTGAAGGCCGGGACCGGGTCGATGACGAGCGTGGTGATACCGGCGTCGGCGAGGATGTAGGCGTGGTCGTCGAGCGACCCCAGCGGGTGCAGCGCCGTGCGCCGCGAGCCCTGCAGCTGGCCGGCGGCGATGATGAGCAGGACCTCCGGCCGGTTCAGCGACAGCAGCGCGACCGGCGCGCCGGTGCCGGCCCCGAGCGCCTCGAAGGCCTGGGCGTACTGGCTGACCTGCTCGGCGGTCCGGCCCCCGGTCATCGTGGTTTCGCCCAGCACCATGACCGGCTTGTCCCGGTGGCGTTTCAGGGCGGAGACGACCAGGTGGCCGAGGTGGTTCGGATACCGCATCGCCTGTTCGTCCATCCCGGCCCCTTCGCACGGTCGACTGCGCCCGGTCGAAGGCACACAGTCAAACTAGAACATGTTACTGTTTTCGACACCATACGCGGATGGGTGCCGGTTTGTCAGCTGGCGAGACGGGTGGAACGGGTTCCAGCGGGCCCGGCCGCCGGCCGAGCCCGCTGGATTCCTTTGTGGACGGTTACGGCACCGGCGCCGCCTGCGCCCGGGCCACGGCCTCGTCGCGGTCGGGCTGCAGCAGGTAGCCCGCCCGCAGGGCCCGGTCCGCCGCCGCGGTGAACTTCGCGACGTAGGTGGCATGGTCCGGGTACAGCTGCCGGATCCGGGCCGGCGTCAGCGGCGTGGTCGTGCCCAGCAGCAGGCACGCGCCCGGCACGTTGCCGCCGCTGTTGTTGGGGGAGTAGGACGCCACCGGGACGTCGAGGTCGGGCAGCCGGACGCCGCCGAGGGCGTTCTGGTCGCCGTCGCGCAGGATGATGAGGTTGAGCAGCATCGCGATCGGTGCCGCGGCCGGCGGGGCCGCGCCGCCGCGCGCCCAGCGGTCGAGGTAGCGGAACGCGGCGTTCTCCGCGTAGCGGAACGTCATGCTGTTGACCGGCTTGTCGCACGTTGTCGGGGCGCCGTCGTTGATCGACTTGTCCCGGGCGTTGGCCGCGTTGTAGAGGTTCAGGCCGTACTGGTCGGCGTGCGCGGTGCCGGCGACCTCCCAGGTGCGGACCCGGGCGGTGTCCTGCCGGACCGAGGCCGACGCGATGACATCGGTCTCGGACTGCAGGATGAACACCGGAATGCCGAGGTCGGTGCGGATCCGGGCCGACAGCGGGCCGACGACGCCGTCGCCGATCGGTGCCGCGAGGGCGGCCCGGCCGTGGATCATCAAGCCGTCGTAGCCGCCCCGCACCGGCTGGATCGCGTTGGCATAGGTGGTCAGCCGCAGGGCGGACTGCGAGTGCCCGGTGCCCAGCACCACCGTCGCCGCCCGGCCGCCCAGGATCTGCGGGTTCGCCCGCACCGCCTGCGCGGCCTGCGAGAAGACGTCGTAGGAAAGCGCGTCACCGCTGAGGTCCACCGCGCCGTACCGCCCGGGGTCGAGGCTCTTGAGCTTGTCGGCACCGGCTTTCTGGGTCGTCACGCCGACGTAGGCGTAGCCCTCGCGGATGAAGTGCTCGTAGGACTGCGAGAAGTCCACGGGGATGTCGACGCCGAAGCTGACGTTGAGCCATTCGACCACGACGGTGCCGTTGAACCGCGCGGCGTCCCGCGGCCGCACCACGACCATCCGGGTGGTGTACGGGTTGCCGGTGGTGGCCACCCGGGTGGCCCAGCGGCCGTCTTCGGTCCACAGCCCCACCTGGTCGAACGTGTCGGCCTGGCCCGAGAGAAGGTACTCCTCCTCGACGTACCCGCGGGCGGCGAGGTCCAGGACGCCTTGGGCGCCGCTGACCGGCCAGCCCCGCCCGGCGTTCGCGGGCACCGCCGTGACGGTGGGGGTGGCGGCGGACGGCCCGGCTTGGGCGGTCCCGGTGAGCAGGACGGAGGGCAGGAGCACGGTCAGCAGCAGCACGAGCAGGGCTCTGCGCATGGGTAAACCCTTCTGGTGGTCGACGGTCCGCGGAGCGGCTCCCGGCTCCCGTACCGTCCACATCGGACACTGGATGGTGACGTGGTGACCGGCACGGTCACCGCAGTTGTCTTTACTCGCCGGTAAAGACCGGGGCAACGCCGTGTCCGCGAACCGGTGGGAACCCACCCGGGATCGCTCAGGGATGTGACAAGTCCACGCGCCCGTCGCTCGCCTGCCGCGAAAACTTCGGAAAGTGCTTTCGCGGCCGCAACCTTGCGCAGGTGTCACTCGTTGCGCGACTATCTCGGGACGTTCTGCACGTGCATGCGCACGGCGAGGGGGAGTGGTGACCGAAGTGGCGCCGGCGGTGGCCGGGACGACGGACGTCCCGAGCGACGCGGCCTTGATCGCGGCGGTCCGCGGTGGCGACATCGCGGCGTACGGCGAGCTCTACGACCGGCACCTCCCCGCCGCCCGCCGGGTGGCGGCCGCGATCGCCGCCGACCGGGCGGAGCGCGACGACCTGATCGCCGAAGGATTCACCCGCGTATTGCGGATTCTGCGCTCCGGCGACGGGCCGGACGAGGATTTCCGGCCGTACCTGCTGACGACGATCCGGAACACGATGATCAGCTGGCGCCGGCGCGACTCGGCCGTGTCACTGGTGGCCGAGGTGCCGGACGTCCTGCCGGGTGCGGGCAGTGACGAGCCGGTCGGCAGCCGAATGCACGCCACGGTCGCCGCGGACGCGTTCGCGAGCCTGCCCGAGCGGTGGCGCACGGTGCTGTGGCGGACCGAGATCGACGGCGAGTCGCCCGCGCGGATCGCCGAGGACCTCGGGATGACGCCGAACGGGGTGGCCGCGCTGGCCTACCGCGCCCGGGAGGGCCTGCGCCAGGCCTACCTGGACCAGCACGTTCCCGAGGCGCGGCGGCGCAACTGCAAGAACGTCGCCGCCCAGCTGGCCCGGTGGGTGCGCGACGGCATCTCCGACCACAAGGCGCACCGGATCACCGCCCACCTGGATCGCTGCGCGGACTGCCGGAAGCTGGCCGCCGGCCTGCGGGAGCTCAACGAAGAGCTGCCCGCCACGGTGGCGCCGCTCATCCTGGGCCTGCCGGTCGTCTCGCACTGGCTGACCAGCACCGGGTCGCTCGCTTCGTCCGGCGCGGCCGCCGGCTCGGGTGCGTCCGCCCTGTCGTGGGCCACCGCCGCGAAGGTGGCCGCCGCGGGCGCGGCCCTGGTCACCACGGTGACGATCGGCGCGAGCACGTCGAGTGACGCCCCGCCGCCGCTGTCCGGCGGCGAAGGCACGACGACCCAGCCCGTGCGGACCGGTCCGCAGGCCGGCTCCGGCTCCGGTGTCCCGCCGGGCGGTGTCACGGCGCCGTCGGACGCGCAGGTCACGACCGGGCCCGGGGCCTCCGGCGTGGAGCCGACGGGCGCCCAGCCCGCGGGCGAGTCGTCGGGGGCCGCCGGCTCCGGGCAGCCGGCGGCGGCGGGCAGCGGCAACAACGGCAACGGGAACGGGAACGGCAACAACGGGAACGGCAACAACGGGAACGGGAACGGCAACAACGGCAACGGCCTCGGGAACGACCCGGCCGCGAAGGAGTCCAAGCAGGCGGCCAAGTCCTCGTCGAAGGCCGCGAAGGAATCCGCGAAAGAGTCGAGGAAGGCCGAGAAGACGAAGAACCCCGGGGAGTGACCCGGCGGCGCCGCGCGACGCCGGGTCATCCCGGTCAGCAGGGCTGCAGCAGCCAGCAGAGCCGGTAGTTCGCCTGGTAAGTCGCTCCCGCCGGCGGCGCGACGACGTTCTGCGTCCGCGCCCCGCCGTGCGCCCAGCTGGTGAAGGCGTACTTCATGTTCAGCGGGGGCAGGTTCTGCGGGCTGTTCGCGCTGATCGAGTTGGTCGATCCGGCGATCACCGTCCGGGAGAACGGCGTGCGCTGCTGGGTCCCGCCGACGGTGAGCATCGCCTGGCTGGGGCTCGAGGTGAAGTTCAGCGTCACCGTCTTCGGCTGGAGGTCGACCGTCGTGGACCCGGTGCGGCCCGTCGAGTCCGTCGCGGTCAGCGTCAGCTGCAGGTACGACGGGTATTCGTGGTCCGGCGCGACGAACGACCCCGCGGCGACGCCCGGGAAGTCCTGGACGTTGTGGGTGTGGCAGGTGCCGTTGGCCGCGCAGTGCCGGATGGCGAGCCGCCAGGACAGCGCCGCGGGCGGCAGCTCGCCGTCCTGGGCGTCGACGGCGCGGCCGGAGAACGGCACCGTCTGCCCGACCGACCAGGTCAGCGTGGCGGCCGGGGTGTCGATGACCGGCACCGGGTCGAGCCCAGGCGGGGTCCCGACGGTCACCCGGACCGTCGTGGTCGCCGACGCGCCGTGGGAGTCGGTCACCCGCAGCCCGGCGTCGACCGCCGCGGCGGTGGTGTAGGTCCAAGTGGGCCGCGGGGCCGCGGAGTCGTCGTAGGCGCCGTCCGCGTCGAGGTCCCACGCGTAGGAGAGCGTGTCGCCGGCGTCGGGGTCGGTGGAGCCGGTGCCGTCGAACTGGACGGTCAGGGGCGCCGCCCCGCTGGACGGCGTCGCGGTGGCCGCGGCGACCGGCGGCCGGTTGGTGCCACCGGCGTAGCTCACCCGGCGCAGTTCACCGCTGCCCAGCGCGACGTAGAAGAGGTCACCGCCGGGGCCGGTGAGCACCTGCACCGGCGTGCTGACGCCGGTCACGAAGGGCACCAGCTTGGTGGGGCTGGGCTGGCCGGCGACGGTCTGCATCGCCCAGATGCAGCCGCGGGAGGAGTCGGCGAAGAACAGCGCGCCGGCGTACTCGGCCGGGTAGGTGCTGCCCGATTCGAAGGCGATCCCGCTGATCGAGGAGCCGCCGGTGGGACACGGGTCGGTGGCCACGACCTTGGCGCTGTGGTTGTAGGCGTAGAACGGCGCGGTCTGGCCGCCGGCGGAGTACAGCGATTCGCAGCGGTCGAGGTTCGCGCCGTCGTAGCCGGCCTGGCGTGCGGTGCCTTCGAGGCAGGGCCAGCCGAAGTTCTCGGCCACGGCGTCGCCGGCGTTCGGGACGCGGTTGATCTCTTCCCAGGTGTTCCAGCCGACGTCACCGGCCCACAGTTCGCTCGTGCCGGGGCGGAACCCGAACCGGAACTGGTTGCGCGAGCCGTAGGCGATGACGCGCCGGGCGTTGGCGTCGGTGCTGCTCGCGAACGGGTTGCCGGGCAGGCCGTCGCCGGTGTCGGGGTCGATGCGCAGGAGCGCGCCGTTGAGCAGCACGGGCTGGCCGGCCGCGCGGCGCGGGGACTGCGACCGCAGCGCGCCGCCTTCGGCCGACGGCGGGCTCAGGTTCGTGCCGGCCGGCGAGGGCGGGTCGGCGCAGGGGTTGCCGACCTGGCCGTAGTCGGCGAAGTTGAAGCTGGCGCCGTCGCCGCCGCCCGCGTACAGGGCGCCGTCCGGGCCGAAGGCCAGTGCGCCGACCGAATGGCTGGGGAACTGCTGGCACCAGCCAGTGACCAGCGGCTTCTCGCTGACCGCCGTCCCGTCCGGGCCCATCGTCAGCCGGGAGACGCGGCCGGTCACGACGCAGCCCTGGTCGGTCGCGCCCGGCGGGGTCGGGCAGGTGTCGCCCCACTTCGGCGCGGTCCCGCCCGGCAGGGCGTCGAGGGTGTAGGAGACGTAGACGTACGGCCGGGCCGGGAACGCCGGGTCGACCGCCAGCCCGAGCAGGCCGCGGTCCCAGAAGTCCTGGGTCGGTGTGCGGAGGTCGGCGAACACGGTCGCCGTCGGGTCGGCGAGGGAGTCGAACACCTTGAGCAGGCCGCTCTTCTCCGCGATGAACACCCGACCGTCGGGGGCGAACGCGGCGGCGGTCGGCGAGCTGAGGCCGCCGATGGCGACCGTGTCGGTGAAGCCGGCGGGCACGGCGGCGGCCGGGGCCGCGGCGGCGACGGCCACCGCGAGGGCACCGGCGAGGGGCACGACCACCCCCGCCGCCAGTGCGCGTCTTGATCTTCGTGGAATCGGGGAACGACGAATACCCATCACGAACTCCTCGTGCGGCGGGGACCGGACTGGCGCGAACGCCGTCCGTTATGGCGCGGGAAGCCCGAATGTTGTTACGCCACAGACAAGAATGTGCACGAACAGCTCAATCCCGTTGGGGGTCAATGACTTACCGGCACTCGCGCGGCCGCCGCGGTGCCGCCATGCTGGTGACGTCCGGGGAACGAGGAGGTCATCCGTGGTGGCGCTGCCGACGACGATGCACGCCTGGCGCGTGCTGCGGCCGGGCCCGATGGCGGCCGGGCCGGTGGACCTGGTGCGGGCGCCGGTGCCGCGGGCGGCCGCCGGGGAGCTGCTGGTGCGGGTGCTGGTGTGCGGGGTGTGCCGGACGGACCTGCACGTCGCCGAGGGTGATCTGCCGGTGCACCGGCCGGGGGTGACGCCGGGGCACGAGGTCGTCGGCGAGGTGGCCGGGCTCGGCGCCGGCGTCACCGGCTTCGCGCCCGGCGACCGGGTGGGGATCGCGTGGCTGCGCGCGACCTGCGGGCGATGCCGGTACTGCCTGCGGGGGCGCGAGAACCTGTGCCCGGAGTCGCGGTACACCGGCTGGGACGCCGACGGCGGGTACGCGGAGTTCGCGGTCGTCCCGGCGGCGTACGCGTTGCCGCTGCCCGGCGGCTACCGCGACGACGAGCTGGCGCCGCTGCTCTGCGCCGGGCTGATCGGGTACCGCGCGCTCGCGCGGGCGGACCTGCCCGAAGGCGGCCGGCTGGGTGTCTACGGGTTCGGGGGGAGCGCGCACCTGACCGCCCAGGTGGCGATCGCGCGGGGCGCCACGGTGCACGTGCTGACGCGCAGCGCGGCCGCTCGTGAGCTGGCCTTGGCGCTCGGTGCGGCGTCGGCGGGGGACGCGGCTTCGCCGCCTCCGGAACCGCTGGACTCGGCGATCCTCTTCGCGCCGGTCGGTGACCTGGTGCTCCCGGCGCTGGCCGCGCTCGACCGCGGCGGCACGCTGGCCATCGCGGGCATCCACCTGTCCGGCGTTCCGCCGCTGGACTACCAGCGGCACCTGTTCCAGGAACGTCAGGTGCGCAGCGTCACCGCGAACACCCGGGCCGACGCCCGCGAGTTCCTGGCCTTCGCCGGGCGTCACCACCTGGAGGTCAGCACGGTGCCCTACGCGCTGGACGCGGCGGACCGGGCCTTGACCGACCTGGCGGCGGACCGGGTGAACGGCGCGGCGGTGCTGCGAGCAACCTGATTACGACGGTAACCCCAACTTGGTATCACTGATGCTAACTTGGTTAGTATCAGTGTGAACATCGAGAAGGGGTGCACCATGATCGTCATCACCGGGGGAACCGGAAAGCTCGGGTCGCGGATCGTCGACCGGCTGCTCGAGCGGGTGCCGGCCGCCGAGATCGGGGTCAGCGTCCGGGACCCGGAGCGGGCGGCCGGCCTCGCCGCCCGGGGCGTCCGCGTCCGGCGGGGCGATTTCGCCGACCCGAGCTCGCTCGCCGAGGCGTTCGAGGGGGCGGCGCAGGTCCTCGTCGTTTCGACGGACGAGATGGGCGAGCAGGCCGTCGAGCACCACGTCACGGCGATCGAAGCCGCGCGCTCGGCCGGGGCGAAGCGCGTCCTCTACACCAGTCACCAGGCCGCGGCGGGCGATTCGCTGTTCGCTCCCATGGCCGACCACGCCGCCACCGAGCGCCGGGCCGGCGAAGGGACGTTCACCGCGCTCCGGAACGGTTTCTACGCCAGTACGGTGCCGTTGTTGCTGGGCGGGGCGCTCGAAACCGGTGAACTGGCCGCGCCGGCCGACGGACCGGTGTCCTGGACGGCGCACGCCGACCTCGCCGAAGCCGCGGCGATCATCCTCGCCGACGAGGGCCGGTTCGACGGACCGACACCACCGCTGACCGCACCGGTGGCCCTCGACCTCGGCGACGTCGCCGCCCTGCTCACCGACCTCACCGGCCGGCCCGTGCGGCGAGTGGTGGTCTCCGACGAGGCGTGGGTGGCCACGCTGACCGGACGCGGCGTCCCGGCGGCGCAGGCGGAGTTGTTGCTCGGCATGTTCCGGGCTGCCCGGCGTGGCGAGTTCGCCGCCGCGGGGCGGGAGCTCGAGGACCTGCTCGGTCGGCCGGTGGCGCCGCTTCAGGCGGTGCTGGCCGAGGCGCTTGAGCGGTAGCCGGGGCAGTGGCGGTGCGGGTGGAGTTGTTGCTCGGCACGTTCTAGGGCTGCTCGGTGCGGTGAGTTCGCGGGGCGGAGCTGGAGGGCCTGCTTGGTCGGCCGGTGGCGCCGCTTCGGGCGGTGCTGGCCGAGGTGCTCGACCGGTAGCCGGGCAGTGGCGGCGCGGCGCGGGATCCACAGTGGACGGACACGGGCCCGGCGGAGGTACAAGAGGCGTACAACGCCGGTGTATGCGATTTGGACGGCCGGCTGGCGTACTCCTCCCATGCGAACTCCGAAAGTGCTCCTGCTCGCGCTGGCCGTAGCGGCCGGCGCACTGGCCCTGCCCGGGACGGCGAGTGCCGCCTACAGTGACCCGCTGACGACGACGGCCAAGCAGAACCTGGTGTGGCACGCCACGCCGGCCGCTGCGCTGACCGCGTTGGACGGTGCGTTGCCGAACGTCAGCCTCAACACCGTCGTCAACGACACCAGCTACGCCATGACCGGCTGCACCGCCGCGGAAAAGGCCGCGCTGCCCAAGGCGCCGGTGGCCACCAAGTCGCTGTGCTGGGACGCCGACCGCGCCGGGACGACGACGTGGAGCCCCCAGGGCATCACGACCTCCGGTGACGCCGACGACGACGGAAAGTGGGGCGACGACAAGATCATCCTGTCCGGCTGGCACGGCACCGACGCGCTCGGCCGCTACAACGACGCGCGGATCCAGGCGATCAACTACAACGACCCGGCCAAGGCGTCGTACCGGATGATGTACCTGGGCGTGCCGAACAGCACCGGCACCAGCTTCTCCGCGGCGCAGGCCCACATGGGCGGGATGGCCTGGTACGGCGACAAGATCTACGTGACGGCCGAAGGCAGCACGTCGACCGCCATCCGCGTCTTCAGCACCAAGCACATCCTGCAGATGACCGACACGACGTCGAACGCGATCGGCAAGACCTCGGGTGGCTACGCCGCCTACACCTACAAGTACGCGATGATGCAGGTCGGCTACTACACCTACGCGGGCGGCACCTGCAGCATGGCGTCCGACACCGGCGTGCCGTGCTTCTCGTCGATGTCGCTGGACCGCAGCACCACCCCGGCCAGCGTCGTGACGACGGAGTACTTCTCCGACCAGAGTCTCCACGGCCGTCTCTACCGCTACCCGATGGGCACGGACTACCTGCTGGCCGCGTCGTCGGGCACGGTGGCCGCGAGCGAGGCACTGCGCAGCTCGGTCGGCAACATGCAGGGCGTGCTGTCGAACAACGGCAAGTGGTACGTGGCGCACAGCTCGGCGACGATCAACGGCCAGCTCTGGAGCCAGACCACGGCGAAGAGCAGCTCGGCGACGTGCGCCACCGGCACCACGGCCTGCTGGGCGGTCCACCCGGAGGCCTTGACCTACGACTGGTCGACCGGCCTGGTGTGGTCCCAGTCGGAGTGGTCGACGGCCGACTGCACGGCGAAGGACCAGACCTGCGGCCGCTCGGTGTTCGCGGTGCCGCTGTCTTCGCTGCCCGCGTGAGCTGAACCAAGACGCAAGCAAGGACGCTCCGAGCGCCGTGATCAGGTACCCGACCTGGCGCCCGGAGCGTTCCCGCGCGACCAGGCCGTGGTCAGGCGCCGGGATGCCCGCAGGCGTAGACGTTCGCCGAGGCCAGCGTCACGCAGGCGGGACAGGTGTTGACCGGCCGCTCCCGGCGGCCGAAGTAGGGGTGGCGGGCGCCGCACAACGCCTGGAGCACGTCCCCGGGCCGGGGGTCCGGGTGGCACCGGGGACAGTAGGCGTGTGCGGCGCGTTCGACGTCGGCGCTCATGTCACCCGGGTACCCGGGTGTCATGGGCGCCAACCCGCCGCCACGCCCACACGGACCGGCCGCCGGTGAAGCACCAGATCGCGATGACGGGGTCGCAGATCGCGCAGCCGAACGACGAACCGTGGGCGAACGGCAGGATCGGCTGGCCCTTGAAGTGGTGGACGATGTCCCAGCCGGTGTGCAGCAGCCAGCCGATGCCGATGAACGTCCACGAGTCGAGCCCGCGGAACGCGACGTAGGTCAGCAGCGCGCAGAACACCAGCTCCCACGGCCCGAGGGCGCCGCCGGAGAGGTAGGCCGCCCCCGCGCCGCCCACCATGACGGCGTTGAACCGCTGCCGGTGCCGCTCCGGGAGCAGGGAGTTGAGCATGACGTAGGCGAGGCCGATGAGGATCGGCGCCAGGATCTCGATCACGGGGTCCGACGTTAGAAATCGGTGGGCTCGGCGGACAGTGGCCCGGAAGTCAGGGGACGCCGACATCTGGCCACCATTTTAACTCAATCGATTGACTTAAAATGAGGTACGCTGTGGCCATGACCCCGTCCGAGCCCGCGCGCTCCCGCGAGAAGCCGTCGCGGCCCGGTGCGGCCGCGACCGTGCCGTGGTCCGCGGTGGCGCCCGAGTTGCGCGGCCGGGTCCGGTGGGTGCCGCGGCTGCCGCTGGAGCGGGCCTGGGTGCGGCGCCTGGTGCGCGCGGCGAGCGCGCGGACGCGGCCGCCGTCGCTGCCGGACGTCACCGTCGAGCTGCGCCCCGGCCTGCGCGTGTACCGGCCGCGGACACCCCGGTCTCGCCGCACGCTGCTGTGGATCCACGGCGGCGGCCTGGTCATCGGCGGGGCAGCCCAGGACGACCGGTTCTGCGCGGGGACGGCGGCCGGGCTCGGCATCACCGTCGTGTCGGCCGAATACCGCCTCGCGCCGGAACACCCGTACCCGGCGGCACTCGAGGACTGCCACGCCGCCTGGACGTGGCTGCGGGGCCACGTCGCCGCCGAGCAGGTGGTCGTCGGCGGCCAGAGCGCCGGCGGCGGGCTCGCCGCGGCGCTCGTGCAGCGCCTGCACGACGAGGGCGAGCGACCGCGTGCGCAGTGGCTGTTCTGCCCGATGCTCGACGACCGCACCGCCGCCCGCCGCGGGCTCGACACCGCCGGGCACCGCGTCTGGGACAACCGCCTCAACCGCTTCGGCTGGCGGGCCTACCTCGGGACCGAACCGGGCGCACCGGTCGTGCCGCTGTACGCGGTACCCGCACGGCGGGACGACGTCACCGGGCTGCCGGAGACCTGGATCGGCGTCGGCGACATCGACTTGTTCCACGACGAAGCCGCCGAATACGCCCGGCGCCTGCGTGCGGCGGGTGTCGCCACCACGTTCCACGTCGTGCCCGGCGGGCCGCACGGGTTCGAGGCGTGGGCGCCGTCGAGCGAGCTCAGCCGCCGCTACCTGGCTGCGGCCCGGGCGTGGCTGGGCCGGCTGCGGTGATCGCATCCGTAAGGTGGAGCCCGGCAGGGCGGCTGGGTGACCGGGTGGGTGGATGAACGTCAAGGCGGATCGCGCGAGTGCCACGCGGGAGAGCATCCTCGTCACCGCGGAGCGGCTGTTCGCCGAGCACGGCGTGCACGCGGTGTCCAACCGGCACATCAGCGAGGCGGCCGGGCAGGGCAACAACGCCGCGGTCAACTACCACTTCGGCACCAAGGTGGACCTGGTCCGCGCCATCGCCCGCAAGCACTTCGGCCGGATCGAGCGGCTGCGCGAGGAGCTCGTCGACGCCATCGACGGCGACGGTGAGCTGCGGGACTGGGTGGCCTGCCTGGTCCGCCCGAGCACGAGCTACCTGCACGAACTCGGGGCTCCGACGTGGTTCGCGCGGTTCAGCGCCCAGGTGATGACCGACCCGGCGCTGCGGGCGATCATCGCGGAGGAGTCGCTGTCCTCGCCGGCGCTGACCCGCGCGGTCGAGGGCCTGAACCGCTGCCTGGACGGCCTCCCGCCCGACGTCCGCGCCGAGCGCGGCGACATGGCCCGCCAGCTGATGATCCACATGACGGCCGAGCGCGAGCGAGCCTTGGCCGAGGGCACGCCGACCCCCCGCGCGAGCTGGAACGACGCGGGAACCGGCTTGATCGACGCCGTCACCGGCCTGCTGCTCGCCCCGGTGACCCCGGCTTCCTGACCCGGCCGGACGACACCGGGTCCGGGTTCTGACCCGGCGCGGTCGCTGCTCAGGCCGGAAGTCGCTGCCATCTCGGTTGATCCGAGACCACGGCTGCCGTACTACTTGCCGCATGAGCCGCCCGCGCGAATCGACATCAGCAGGTCTCGTGTTCCGCAGCCAGAGACCTGACCGGGTCTCTCCTCGGTCACTGTTCCTGCACGTCGCGCTCCTCCTGCTGCTGGCTACCGTCGTCGCCATCGGTTTCGGTACTTTGCTGTGGCTCGGGCTGGGCAGTCCGGACGTCACATCGCCGGCGCCCCCGTCGACCGCCACTCCCGGCCGGACGACGGCACCACCCGCGTTGACCGCCGGCGAACGGCTGGAAGCCCTGAAGGTCGTTCTCGCGGTAGTGGCCGGGATCGGCGCGGTCGTCGCATTGACTGTCGCCTACCGCAAGCAGCGCGACGCGGAGCTGGCCGAGTACCGCGAGGACGCGAAGGCCTACGCCGACCGGTTCGGCAAGGCGGCCGACCAGCTGGGCAGCGCGGAATACGTCGTGCGCACCGGAGGCGTCTACGCCCTGGCGGAGCTGGCGGACGAATGGATCGACGGCCGGCAGACGTGCATCGATCTCCTCTGCGCCTACGTGCGGATGCCCTACGTCGCCGACACGGCGTCCGCCGACTACTCCGACGGCAACCGGGAAGTCCGCCGCATCATCATCCGCGTGATCCGCAACCACCTGCGTGACGACTGGAGCGCCGTGTCCTGGCGCGGCTACCGGTTCAGCTTCGAAGGCGCGGTGTTCGACTGCGGAGATTTCTCGAAAGCTCATTTCCGCGGCGGGAACGTCACCTTCCACAAGGCGCGTTTCGTGGCGGGCCACGTCGAGTTCCAGGACGCCGAGTTCGAGGGCACCCCGGTCTGGTTCAGCAAGGCCGAATTCACCGGCGCGCACGTCGATTTCCGCCGGGCGACCTTCGCGGGTGCCAAGACCTCGTTCAAGGGAGCCGTGTTTTCGGCGGGCCGAGTCGAGTTCGACGATGCACACTTCTCCGCTGGAGAAGTCAGCTTCGAAAACGCCGTGCACGAGGGATCCGTCGCTACCTTCGAAGGTGTCACGCACACCGGTGGAACCGTCGAGTGGGGTCCGTTCTCCGTGCCGTCGGCCTGACCGGGGCAACTCCGCGTGCCGGGACGGACGGCGGTCGGTTCGTCCGCGCGGATGGATCGGGCCGCCGGAGTTCGTCGTCTCGGACGAACGGCTGCGCCGCCGATCCTCCTAACGTCACCTCGATCGGGTGGTGACGAGGAGGCGGCGGGTGCGGACACTTTTGCGGGGCGGCCGGGTCGTCGATCCGGGGACCGGGTTCGACGGCGTCGCCGACGTGCTGCTGGCCGGTGGCGCCGTCGAGGCGGTCGGGGCCGGGCTGACGGCGCCGGACGCGATCGAGGTCGACGTCGCCGGGCTCGTCGTCGGGCCCGGGTTCGTCGATCTGCACAGCCACGTCCACTCCGTCGCCGGGCAGCGGCTGCAGGCGATGGACGGCGTCACCACCGCGCTCGACCTCGAAGCCGGCCTGATGCCGGTCGAGCGGGCCTACGCCGAAGCCGCCGCGGCCGGGCGGCCCCTGCACTACGGCTTCTCCGCCTCCTGGGGCGCGGCCCGGGCGCAGGTCCTCGCCGGGATCGAGCCCGACGCGAACATCGACAGCGGCCTGGCCGTCCTGGGGAACCCCGCGTGGCAACGCTCTTCGTCACCGACGGAACTGGCCGCCTGGCTGTCTCTTTTGGACACCGAGCTCGCGGCCGGCGCCCTCGGGATCGGGGTGCTCATGGGGTACGCGCCGCAGACCGCGCCCGGCGAGTTCCTGGCCGTCGCCCACCTCGCGGCGACGGCCGGGGTGCCGACCTACACCCACGTCCGTGAGCTGGTCGAGGTCGACCCCGCGATCCCGGTCGACGGCTCGGCCGAGATCGCCGCCGCCGCGGGGGAGACCGGCGCCGCGATGCACCACTGCCACGTCAACAGCACCTCCGGCCACCACATCGACCGCGTCCTCGCCACCCTCGACGACGCCCGCCGCGCCGGGTCCCGCGTCACCGTCGAGGCCTACCCCTACGGCGCGGGCAGCACGGCGGTCGGGGCCGCCTTCATCGAGCCGGACCGCTTGCGGCTCAAGGGACTCCGGCCGTCCAGTGTGGTCATCCTCGAAACCGGGGAACGCGTGCGCGACGACGCCCGCCTGCGGCAGCTGCGGCGGGACGACCCGGGAGCGCCGTGCCTGCTGGAGTTCCTCGACGAAGAGGACCCCCGCGAACGCGCGCTGCTGCACCGGGCCCTCGCCTTCCCCGACGCCGTCGTCGCCAGCGACGCGATGCCCGTGTCCTGGCCGGACGGCCGCAGCGAGAGCCTCGACTGGCCGCTGCCGCCCGGTGGCCGGACGCACCCGCGCACCGCGGGCACCTTCGCCAAGACCCTGCGGCTGATGGTCCGCGAAGCGGGCGCCTGGAGCTGGCTCGAGGCGTTCCGGCGCTGTTCGTACCTGCCCGCGCGGCTGCTCGACGACGTCGCGCCCGCGGCCCGCCGCAAGGGCCACCTGGGTGCCGGCGCGGACGCCGACCTCGTCGTCCTCGACCCGGACCGCATCACCGACACCGCCACCTACGCCGACCCGACTCGGCCCTCACACGGCGTCCGGCACCTGTACGTCGCCGGCGTTCCGGTGGTCCGCGAAGGAAAGCTGGACCGGGAAGCGCTGCCCGGCAAGCCGCTGCGGGGTGAGCCGAAGTGATCGACGACATCGAGACGCTCGTCCGGTGCGAGTCGCCTTCGGCCGACCACGAAGCCGTCGCGCGCAGCGCCGAGGTCGTCGCCGGGATCGGCCGCCGCCTGCTCGGCGTCGAGCCCGAACGGATCGTCACCGACGGCTGCACGCACCTTCGCTGGCGGTTCGGCGACGGCGAGCCGCGGGTCCTGCTGCTCGGCCACCACGACACCGTGTGGCCGCTGGGATCCCTGCGCACGCACCCCTTCGAAGTCCGCGACGGGATCCTGCGCGGACCCGGCTGCTTCGACATGAAGGCCGGGGTCGTGATGGCCCTGCACGCCGCCGCTGCGCTGCCCGGCCGCGACGGTCTCTCGATCCTCGTCACCGGCGACGAAGAAATCGGCTCGCCGCTGTCCCGCACCTTGATCGAAGAGGAAGCCAAGAGCTGCGACGCGGTCTTCGTGCTCGAAGCCTCGGCCGACGGCGGCGCGCTGAAGACGCGCCGCAAAGGTGTTTCCCTCTACCGCGTCGAGGTCGAAGGCCGTGCCGCGCACGCCGGGCTCGAACCGGAAAAGGGGGTCAACGCGGGGATCGAGGTCGCCCACCAGATCCTCGCGATCGCCGCGCTCGCCGACGCGGACCTGGGCACCACCGTCGTGCCGACCGCGCTGACGGCCGGGACCACGACGAACACCGTGCCCGCCAAGGCGAGCGTCGCCGTCGACGTGCGGGTGTGGGACGCGGCCGAACAAGAGCGCGTCGACCGCGCCATCAGAAGCCTCGCACCGGTGCACGAAGAGGCCCGGATCCACATCGCCGGCGGCATCAACCGCGCACCGCTGGACGCGGGAGCGTCTTCGGAGCTGTTCGTGCTCGCGAACGAACTCGCGGCCGGGACGCTCACCCAGGCCGCGGTCGGCGGCGCGTCGGACGGCAACTTCACGGCGGGACTGGGCATTCCGACGCTCGACGGCCTCGGCGCGGTGGGCGGGGGAGCGCACGCCGACGACGAACACGTCGTCGTCGCGGAGCTGCCCCGGCGGACCGCGCTGCTCGCCGCGCTCACCGAAACCGTGCTGGCGCAACGCAGTTCGTCCGATCCGACGAACACGCACGAAGAATCCGGTGCGGGACAACGGTGACCGGCGGCGAGCGTCCGGAAAGGATGGTGGGCGTGACAGAAGTCGTGACGAACACAGCCCCGCCGCTGCGGGACGAGGCAGCCGCCGCCGCGGCCGGTGCCGCCCTCGCCTCGGGCGTCCGGATCCGGACCCTGGCCGAGGTCGCCGACCTGGCCGCGGTGTCCCGGCTCTTCGAATCGATCTGGCGGCCCGCACCGGGAAACCCCCTGGTCACCGCCGAACTGCTGCGGGCGATGGCTTCGGCGGGCAACTACGTCGCCGGGGCCTTCGACGGGCCCGAGCTGCTCGGCGCCTGCTTCGGGTTCTTCGGCGAACCCGCGAAGGGAGGACTGCACAGTCACATCGCCGGGGTCGCGACTCCCGGGCACGGCCGCGGCATCGGCTTCGCGCTCAAGCTGCACCAGCGCGCGTGGGCGCTGCGCCAGGGGGTCGCGGAGATCTCCTGGACGTTCGACCCGCTGGTGCGCCGCAACGCCCACTTCAACCTGACCAAGCTCGCCGCCCGCCCGGCGCACTACCTGCCGGACTTCTACGGCCCGATGCAGGACGGCATCAACGGGACCGGCGACACCGACCGCCTGATGGTCGCCTGGGACCTGGCGAGCCCGTCCGTGCGGACGGCCGCCGCCGGCCGGCCGGACCGGGTGGACGCGGCGGCGCTGCGGGCCCGGGGAGCCGCCGTCGCGCTGGCGGCCGGCCCGGACGGCGGCCCGGTCACCGGTGCCGCGGACGCGCCGGTGGTGCTGGTCGCCGTCCCGCCGGACATCGAGGCGCTCCGGCGCACCGACCCGGACCAGGGCCGGGCGTGGCGGGTCGCACTGCGGGAAGTCCTCGGCGGCCTGCTGGCCGGGGGCGCCTCGGTCACCGGATTCGATCGTGCCGGCTGGTACGTGCTCAGCAAGGAGCCTTCGTCGTGAAACTCACCGGTGTGGAACTCCTCCGCGTGCGGATGCCGTTGGTGGCCCCGTTCCGGACGTCGTTCGGGACGCAGTCCGCGCGCGAACTGCTGCTCCTGCGGGTGGTGACGTCCGAGGGCGAAGGCTGGGGCGAGTGCGGGGCGATGGCCGGCCCGCTCTACTCCTCGGAGTACATCGACGGCGTCGAGCACGTGCTGCAGGCCTTCCTCGTGCCCGCGCTCCTCGCCGCCGGAGACCTCACGGCGCACAAGGTCGCGCCGCTGCTGGCGAAGGTCAAGGGCCACCGGATGGCCAAGGCCGCGCTGGAAATGGCCGTGCTCGACGCCGAGCTGCGCGCGCACGGCCTGTCCTTCGGCACGGCGCTCGGGTCCACAACGGACTCCGTGCCGTGCGGGGTGTCGGTGGGGATCATGGACTCGATCCCGCAGCTGGTGGACGTCGTCGGCGGCTACCTCGACGCCGGGTACCTCCGCATCAAGCTGAAGATCGAGCCCGGCTGGGACGTCGAGCCGGTGCGCGCGGTCCGCGAACGCTTCGGCGACGACATCCTGCTGCAGGTCGACGCGAACACCGCGTACACGCTCTCGGACGTCCCGCAGCTGCAACGGCTCGACCCGTTCGGGCTGCTGCTGATCGAGCAGCCCCTGGAAGAGGAGGACGTGCTCGGCCACGCCGAGCTGGCCCGGCACCTCCGGACACCGATCTGCCTGGACGAGACGGTCGTGTCGGCGGCGTCGGCCGCGGCCGCGATCCGGCTCGGCGCCTGCCGGATCGTCAACATCAAGCCCAGCCGGGTCGGCGGCTACCTGGAAGCGCGGCGGGTGCACGACGTCTGCGCCGCGCACGGCATCCCGGTCTGGTGCGGCGGGATGCTCGAAACCGGGCTCGGCCGGGCCGCCAACGTCGCGCTGGCGTCGCTGCCCGGGTTCACCCTGCCCGGCGACACCTCGGCGTCGGACCGGTTCTACCGCACCGACATCACCGAGCCGTTCGTGCTCGAGGCCGGACGGCTGCCGGTGCCGTCCGGGCCCGGTCTCGGCGTCACGCCGATCCCGGAGCGGCTGGCCGAGGTGACCACCGCGAAGTCCTGGCTCGCCTAGCGAAACGAGAGGTCCCCATGCCGAAACTCCCCGCACTCTCCGCCTGGCTGGAATCCCGGCTCCCCGCCCTGCTGGCCGAGCACCACGTCCCCGGCGCGGCCGTCGCCGTGTACGCCGGCGGCGAGATCATCGACCACGCCGCCGGGGTGCTCAACACGGGCACCGGCGTCGAAGCGGACGTCGATTCGCTGTTCCAGATCGGGTCGATCACCAAGGTCTGGACGACCACCCTGGCCATGCAGCTCGTCGACGAGGGTGTTCTCGCCCTTGAGGAGCCGGTCCGGAAGTACCTGCCGGAGTTCGTGCTCGCCGACGACGACGCGGCCGCGCGGATCACCGTCCGGCAGCTGATGTGCCACACCGCCGGGTTCGAGGGGGACATCTTCACCGACACCGGCCGCGGCGACGACTGCGTCGAAAAGTACGTCGCCACCTTGGGCGACGTGCCCCAGCTGTTCGCCCCCGGCGAGATGTTCTCCTACAACAACGCCGCGTTCTGCGTGCTCGGCCGGATCGTGGAAGTCCTGCGCGGCAAGCCCTACGGCGAATGCCTCCAGGACCACCTGTTCACCCCGCTCGGCCTGACGCACGCGGCGCCGAGCCCGTACGAGGCGATCCGGTTCCGGGCCGCGCTGGGCCACCTGACGCCGTCGCCCGGCGCCGACCCGGAACCCGCCGGCACCTGGGCGCTGGCGCCGTCCAACGCCCCCGCCGGCTCGATGCTCGCCATGCGGCCGCGCGACCTGGTCACGTTCGCCGCGATGCACCTGAAGGACGGCGAAGGCCCCGACGGCACCCGAGTGCTGAGCGCGGACAGCGCCCGCGCCATGCGGGAACGCCTGGTGGAGCTGCCCGACCTGGGTATCTTCGGCGACGCGTGGGGCCTCGGCTGGTCGCTGTTCGACTCGCCCGGCGGCCAGGTGGTCGGCCACGACGGCGGCACGATCGGCCAGTCCGCGTTCCTGCGCGCGGCCCCGGAGCACGGCGTCGCGGTGGCCTTGCTGACCAACGGCGGCGACCCGATCGCCGTCTACGCCGAGGTGATCGGGCACATCCTGCGCGAGCTGACCGGCATCGAACTGGCCGCGCCGCCGGTGCCCGACCCGGCCGCGCCGCGCTTCGACGCCTCGCGGTACGTCGGGGAGTACTCGTCGTCGGTGGCGGACATCGTGGTCAGCCAGGACGACGACGGCCGTGTCTGGGTCGAGCGCGTCCCGAAGGGGATCTTCGCGGAGCTGGCCAAGCCGGAGAAGATCGAGCTGGTCGCGCTGAACGGCGACACGCTGATCCTGGCCGAGCCGATGCAGGGCATGTACGTGCCGCACGCCTTCGTCGGGGACGACGGCACCGGCCGCGCGCTGTACCTGCACACCGGCCGGGCCGATCGGCGGGTGACCGCGTGAGCGGCGTCGAGGCGGAGATCGCCGGCATCTTCGCCTCGGTGGGCGCGCACGGCTTCCTGCACGCGCGGGAAATCGGCGGCGGACCGGAGGTCGCCGTCGGCGCGGACGACCCGGTGGTGCTGGCGTCGGTGTTCAAGATCCCGGTCGCCGTCGCCTACGCCCGCGAAGTGGCCGCGGGGCGGCTCGACGAGACCGCCCGGACCCGCGTCGGCTCGCGCTACCGCATCGGCGGCATCGGCACCGCGGGCTGCGCCGACGACGTCGAAATGAGCTGGCGCGACCTCGCGCTGTTCATGCTGACGATGAGCGACAACGCCGCCACCGACGTCGTCTACCACCGGATCGGGCAGCAGGCCGTCGACCGCGTCCTCGCCGACCTCGGCTTGCACCGCACCCGGCTGATCGGCTGCTGCGAGGACCTGTTCGCCTCCGTCCTCGCCGACGTCGGGGCGTCCGGAGACGCCGACATCGACGCCGTGTTCGCGGGCGCGACGCCGGAGCAGACCTGGAAGCTCGCGGTGCTGGACCCCGCGCGCACGACGTCGTCCACCCCGCGCGAGATTTCCGAGCTGCTCGACGCGGTGTGGACCGACCGCGCCGGGGAGCCCGCGGCGTGCGAGCGGGTCCGCTCGATGATGGCGCGGCAGATCTGGCCCCACCGGCTCTCGTCCGGCTTCGGCTCGGACGTCGCGATCGCGGCCAAGACCGGGACACTGCCCGCGGTCCGCAACGAGGCCGGCGTCGTGTCCTTCCCGGACGGCCGCAGCTTCGCCGTCGCGGTCTTCACCCGCGCGAACTCCCTGGCCGAACGGCAACCCGCCATCGACGCGGCGATCGGCCGGGCCGGCCGGCTCGCCGTGGACCACCTGCGGAAGGAAACCCCATGACCCACACCCAGTTCTTGCGGGGGTCCGGGTGGCGGAGCCCCCGGCCCGGGGCGAAGCCCCGGTTTGGCACACGACCGGTGGTGGTCCTGCTGGGCGCGCTCGCCCTCGCGGCCACGGCCTGCGGGGGACCGGGTGGCGCCGGCGCGGCCGGCGGCGCGTTGGCCGACGGCAAGACGTTCAACCTCGGGATCGCCTCCGACCCGGGCAACCTGGATCCGCACATGTCGGTGCTGGCCGTGACCGGCCAGGTCGACCGGTTCCTCTACGACTCGCTGCTCGAACTCACCCCCGACGGCAAGCCCCTGCCCGCGCTCGCCGAAAAGTGGGACGCCACGACGACCACGGCGTCGTTCACCCTGCGGCCCGGCATCACCTGCGCGGACGGCAGCCCGCTGACCGCCGCCGACGTCGCCGCGAACATCGGGTTCGTCGGCGACCCGGCGAACAAGTCGCCGTTCGCCGGCCTGACGATCGCGCCGGGCACGAAGGCCACCGCCGACGAAGCCACCCGGACGATCACCGTCACCAGCGGCGCGCCCGACGCGTTCCTGCTCCGCAACGTCGGCGGCCTGCCGATCGTCTGCGGCAAGGGCCTGGCCGACCGGAAGCTCCTGGCCAAGGGCGGCAGCGGCACCGGCATGTTCGCCGTCTCCGAGATCGTGCCGAACGACCACTACACGTTCACCCGCCGCAAGGACTACACCTGGGGACCGGGGGACTGGAAGGCCCAGCAGGCCGGCCTGCCGGAGAAGGTCGTCGCCCGGGTCGTCCCGAACACCTCGACCGCGGCGAACCTGCTGCTTTCCGGTGAGCTGAACGCCAGCCAGATCAACGGGCCGGATCGCCAGCGCCTGGAAGCGCGGAAGCTCTTCCACGCGGATTTCCTCGCCCCGCTCGGGGAGATCTTCTACAACCAGGCTGCCGGGCGCCCCGGCCAGGACGAGTCCGTGCGGCGCGCGCTGACCCAGGCGCTCGACCTCCCCCAGCTCGGCAAGGTGCTGACCAACGGCACCGGCAAGCCGTCGCAGAGCCTGGTCACCGCCGAGCCGAAGGCGTGCTCGGGCGACACCGTCAGCGGCCACCTGCCCACGCACGACCCGGCGGCGGCCGCGTCCGCTTTGGACGGTGCGGGCTGGAAGGCCGGCCCGGACGGCGTGCGCGTCAAGGGCGGCAAGCGGCTGGCGCTCACCGTCCTCTACGGCACCCAGCTCGGCCCGACGATGGCGCCCACCGCCGAACTGGCCCAGCAGACGTGGAAGTCCCTCGGCGCCGACGTCACGCTCAAGGCCGTCGACAGCCCGGGGCTGTCCCAGGTGCTGTTCGGCACCGGCGAGTGGGAGGTGTCGCTCGGCCCGGTCGGGCTCACCCTGCCGAGCCAGCTGGTGCCGTTCGTGTCCGGTCCGGCGGCGCCGGACGGGACCAACTTCGGCCACATCGCCAACCCGGAGTACGAGCAGGGCGTGAAGCAGGCGGCCGCGATGAGCGGCGAGGCCAGCTGCCCGGCCTGGCAGGCCGCGGAGACCGCGTTGGTCAAGCGCGTCGACGTGGTGCCCTACATCGACTCCGTGGTGCCGTACTACGCGAGCGGTTCGCGGTTCGACGTCAGCCAGGGCAGCGTCACGCCGTCGTCGATCCGGATGTACGCGCGATGACCACCGCGGCGGCGCCGGCCCGCCTGCGCGGCGGACCGTGGCCGGCGTTCGCCGCCCGGCGGCTGACCCGCTTCGCCGTCTCGCTGTGGGCGCTGGTCACCGCGGCCTTCCTGATGATCCACCTGGTGCCGGGCGACCCGGTGCGCGCCGCGCTCGGGATGACCGCCCCGGCCGACCTGGTGCGGGCGAAACGGCTGGAACTCGGCCTGGACGACCCGCTGTGGGTGCAGTACGGGCACTACCTGCGCGGCCTGCTCACCGGCGACCTCGGGACGTCCATGGCGAGCGGCCAGCCGGTCACGCAGGTGATCGGCGACCGGCTGCCGGCGACCCTGCAGCTGGCGATCCCCGCCTTCGCCGTCGTGGTGGCCGTCGCGATCCCGGTCGGCGTCGTCTTCGCGGTGCTGACCCGCGGCGGCCGCCGCCGGGGCGGCGAGCTGGCGTTCACGTCGGTGAGCGTCTTCCTCGCGGCCGTGCCGGAGTTCCTGGTGGCGGTCGCGCTGGTGGCGCTGTTCGCGGTCGGCCTCGGCTGGTTCCCGGTGGCCGGCGGCGACGACGTGAGCGCGTACGTGCTGCCGGTCGCCGCCCTGGCGACCGGGCCGGCGGCGGTGCTCGCCCGGATGGTCCGGGTGGAGCTGCTGTCCGTGCTGGGCGCCGACTTCGTCCGCACCGCGCGGGCGAAGCGGCTGCCCGCGCGGCTGGTCTACGTCCGGCACGCGCTGCCCAACGCGCTGACCGCGACCCTGACGCTGGGCGGGCTGATGCTGACCGGCCTGGTCGCGGGCACGGTGCTGGTGGAGAACGTGTTCGCCTGGCCCGGCCTCGGCTCGACGATCGTGCAGTCGATCCTGCAGAAGGACTACCCGCTGGTCCAGGGGATCGTGCTGGTCTACGGCGTCGGCGTGCTGCTGGTGAACCTGCTGGTCGACGTCGTGCTCGGGCTGCTCGACCCGCGCTCGGCCATTCGGGAGGCGTGAGATGGCTCGACGCGGTTCGGTGTGGACGGCGGCCCTGCGCACGCCGGTGGGCGCGTGCTCGGCGGTGCTGCTGGCCCTGGTCGTCGTCCTGTCGGTGCTGGCGCCGCTGCTGTGGGGGGACGGCGCGGCCGCGATCGACACCGACGCGATCGGCCAGGGACCGTCCGGGGCGCACCCGTTCGGCACCGACTCCCTCGGCCGCGACCTGCTGCTGCGCACCCTGGTGGCGACCCGGCTCTCGGTCGGGCTCGCCGTGCTCGCCACCGCGATCGGCGCCGGCACCGGCGTCATCCTCGGCACGCTGCCGTCGGTGCTGCCTCGCCGGTTGGGCCGGCTGCTCACGGCGGTCGTCGACATCGCCGTCGCGTTCCCCGGGCTGCTGCTGGCCCTGTTCCTCGCGGTGATCTTCGGCGTCGGCACGCACGGCGCGGTGCTCGCGATCGGCTTCGCGATGGCGCCGGCGTTCGCGCGGCTCGTGCAGACGCTCTCGGCGTCGGTCAGCGGGCGCGACTTCGTGGCCGCGGCCCGGATCGCCGGCGTCGGCCGGGTCCGGCTGCTGGCCCGGCACGTGCTGCCGAACATCGGTGAGCCGCTCGTCGTCAACGCGACCATCGGGGCCGGCTCGGCGCTGCTCGCCTTCGCCGGGCTGTCGTTCCTCGGGATCGGCGTGCAGGCACCGGACTACGACTGGGGACGGCTGCTGCGCGAAGGCTTGGACGGCATCTACGTCAACCCCGCGGCCGCGCTCGCCCCCGCCGCGGCGGTGGTGCTCGCCGGGCTGGCGTTCAACCTGGTCGGCGAGACGGTCGCCGCGGTGGTCGGGGTCCGGACCCGCGCGAGGAGGCGCGGGGCACCGCCGCTGCCGGCGGCGCGGCCCGCGCTCGCGCAGCCGCCCGCGGACGCGGTGCTCGTGGTGGAGAACCTCCGGGTGGCGTTCCCCGGCCCGGAGGGCTGGACGGTCCCGGTGCGCGGAGTCAGCTTCAGCGTCCGGGCCGGCGAAGCGATCGGCGTGGTCGGCGAGTCCGGTTCCGGCAAGAGCCTGACCGCGCTGGCCGTGTCCCGCCTGGTCGAAGCGCCCGGCGTGGTCACCGCCGACCGGCTCGAGTTCGCCGGGACACCGCTGGCGGAGGCGTCGGACCGCGAGCTCGGCACGGCGCTGGCCATGGTGTTCCAGGACCCGATGACGTCGTTCAACCCGGCCCGCCGCGTCGGCGGCCAGCTGGCCGAGGTGTCCGAGCAGCACCACGGCCTGTCGCGGCGTGCGGCGTTCGCCCGCGCGGTGGACCGGCTGGCCGCGGTGCGCGTCCCGGCCGCCGAGCGGCGCGCCCGGCAGTACCCGCACGAGTTCTCCGGCGGCATGCGGCAGCGGGCGATGATCGGGATGGGCCTGATGGGCCGGCCGAAGCTGATCGTGGCCGACGAGCCGACCACCGCCCTCGACGTCACCGTGCAGCGGCAGGTGCTGCGCCTGCTGGCCCGCACGCGCGAAACCGAGGGCGCGGCGATCCTGCTGATCAGCCACGACATCGCCGTGGTTTCCCAGACGTGCGAACGGATGCTGGTGATGTACGCCGGCCGGATCGTCGAGGACCTGCCGACCGGGAGCCCGGCCCGGCACCCGTACACGCGGGCGCTGCTGGCCACCACGGTCGACCTGGAAACCGACCGCGACCGGCCCCTGGAAGTCATCCCCGGCCGCCCGCCGGAACCCGACCAGGTGCCCGAAGGCTGCGCGTTCGCCGCCCGGTGCCCGCTGGCTTCGGAGCGCTGCCGCACCGAAGACCCGGTGCTCGAACCGGCGGCGGACGGCCACCGGGTCGCCTGCTGGCACCCGCAGGTCACCGTCCTTTCCGGACAGTCCCATGAGGAGGGTGCCGCATGAGTGCGCTCGAGTTCGACGCGGTGAGCGTCCGCTACGGCAAGCTGACCGCGGTCGACGGCGTCAGCCTGACCGTCCCTTCAGGACAGGTCGTCGGCCTGGTCGGCGAGTCCGGCTCCGGAAAGTCGACGCTGGCCAGGGCGGCCGCGGGGCTCGCGCCGGTCAGCGCCGGCCGGGTGCTGCTCGACGGCGTCGACGTGCGGCGGCTGCCCCGGCGGCGTCCGCTGCAGATGGTGTTCCAGGACCCGTATTCGTCGCTGGACCCGCGGATGGCGATCGGCGAGTCCATCACCGAGGCGATGCCGCCGGGCACGTCCCGGGCCGAGCGGCGGGCCGAGGTCGACCGGCTGCTCGAACTGGTGAACCTCGACCCGGGCAGTGCCGCGGCGCTGCCCGGCCGGCTCTCCGGCGGGCAACGGCAGCGCGTCGCGCTCGCCCGGGCGCTGGCCGGGCGGCCGAAGGTGCTGGTCGCCGACGAGATCACCTCCGCACTCGACGTCTCGGTGCAGGGCGCCGTGCTCAACCTGGTCCGGGACGTGCAGCGGCGGCTGGCGCTGTCGATGCTGTTCATCTCGCACAACCTCGCCGTGGTGCGGTACGTCAGCGACGTCGTCGCGGTGATGTACCTCGGCCGGATCGTCGAGGCCGGGCCCGCCGAGCAGGTCCTCACCGAGCCGAAGCACCCCTACACGCGTGACCTGCTGGCGGCCGCGCCGTCGGCGCACCGGCGCCTGCTCGACGACCCCGGTGCCGGCGCGCTCGCCGACACCGAACCCGCCGACCCGCACCACCCGCCGGCCGGCTGCCGCTACCACCCGCGCTGCCCGATCGGGCCGCTCGTGCACGCCGACCGCACCCGCTGCCTCACCGCCGACCCGGCCGACGAGGCGGCGGCCCGGCCCCACTCCGCGGCGTGCCACTACGCCGCGAGCCATCCCACGAGGAGATCCGCATGACCCGACGTCCGGGCACCGACGACCTGTACGCCCTCGAGTTCCCCGAACACCCGGCGATTTCGCCCGACGGCAGCCGGATCGCGTACGTGCTGCGCACCGCCGACCGCGACCGGGACGAGGACACCCGCTCGCTGTGGCTGGTCTCGACCGAATCCGGCGAGGCGCGCCGGCTCACCCGCGGCCCGGCCGACCTGGAGCCGGCGTGGTCGCCCGACGGCACGCGGCTCGCGTTCCTGCGCGCCCAGGACGGCCCGGCGCAGCTGTGGCTGCTCCCCGCGGACGGCGGCGAGGCCGAGCAGGTCACCACGCTCCCGCTCGGCGCGGGAACCCCGGTGTGGCGGCCGGACGGCGCCGAGATCGCCTTCGCCGCCCCCGTCGACCTCGCCGCGGACGAGGGCGAGGACGACGCGGCCCGGACCCGCCGCGCGGGTGCCCCGGTGGTCGCCGACCGGCTCGACTTCAAGGCCGACGGCGCCGGGCTGCTGCGGACCCTGCGCAAGCACGTCCACGTCCTCGACGTCGCCACCGGCGAGGTCCGGCAGGTGACGGCGGGGGACTGGCACGCGGGCGACCCGGCGTGGTCGCCGGACGGCGAGCGGCTGGCCTTCCCGGCGGGACCGGAGGCGGACACCGACCTGACCTTCCGGTCCGGCGCGTACGTCGTCGAGCCCGGTGACCGCGCGAGCGAACCGCGGCTGATCGGCTCGGCCGAGGGCATGTGCGGCGCGGTCACCTGGTCCGCCGACGGCGCCGCGCTGCTCGCCGTCGGCCGCCGCGACACCGCGCCCGGGCACCTCGGGCTGCTGCGGATCCCGCTGGACGGCGGCGAAACCACCGACCTGGCGGCCCCGCTGGACCGGAACGTCATGCCCGGCGGGGCGGGCTACCCCGGCGCGCTCCCGCAGCTTTCCGGCGCCACCGTGGTGTTCTGCGCCCGCGACCGCGGGTACACGCAGCTGTACGCGGTCGACGCCGGAGGGGGTGAGCCGCGGCTCGTCGCCGGCGGAGCCGGGACCGCCGTGACGGGGATGACCGTCGCCGGGGACACCGCGGCGATCGTGCTGGCCACCCCGACGTCCTACGGCCAGATCGCGACGGTCGCCGTCACCGGGGGAGCGGTGGACGTCCGCACCGCGCACGGGCCCGGCGAGCTCGAGCCGTTCGTCTCGGAGGAGCGGGAGTTCACCGTCTCCGACGGCACGGTCGTGGCCGGCTGGCTGCTGCGCGACCCCGCCCGCACCGGCCCGCGGCCGCTGCTGCTGGACATCCACGGCGGCCCGCACAACGCGTGGAACGGCACCGCCGACGCCGTGCACCTCTACCACCAGGAGCTCGTCGCGCGCGGCTGGGCGGTGCTGCTGCTCAACCCGCGCGGCAGCGACGGCTACGGCGAAGCGTTCTACACCGCCGCGGTCGGCGCCTGGGGCGTGGCCGACGCCCGCGACTTCCTCGAGCCCCTGGACGACCTGGTCGCCGAGGGCGTGGCCGACGCGCGCCGGCTCGCCGTGGCCGGCTACAGCTACGGCGGCTACATGACCTGCTACCTCACCAGCCGCGACGACCGGTTCGCCGCGGCGGTCGCGGGCGGGGTCGTCAGCGACGTGGTCAGCATGGCCGGCACGTCCGACAGCGGCCACTACCTTGGCGTCTCCGAACTCGGCGCGATCCCGTCGGAGAACCGGGCGCACTACACCGCGCTTTCTCCCTTGTCCCAGGTGGAAAAGGTCCGCACGCCGACCCTGGTGGTGCACGGCGCCGCCGACGACCGGTGCCCGGCCGGGCAGGCCGAGCAGTGGTTCACCGCGCTGCGCGAGCAGGGCGTGCCCACCCGCCTGGTGCTCTACCCCGGCGCGTCCCACCTGTTCATCCTCGACGGGAAGCCGTCGCACCGGCGGGACTTCAACCGCCGGATCGCCGACTGGGTGGAGCAGCACGCGGGGGAGCCGGGCAAGCCGGTGCGGGTGCCGCTCGACGCCGCGCACTGGCGGCGGCGCCTGGCCGCGCTCGCGCGCAAGCACCGCGTGCCGGGTGCCTCCCTGGGCATCCTCCGCGGCGACGACCAGGTGCTCGCGAGCCACGGCGTGCTGAACACCGCCACCGGCGTCGAGGTCACCGACGAGTCGGTGTTCCAGATCGGCTCGATCACCAAGGTGTGGACGGCCACGGTGGCGATGCAGCTGGTCGACGAGGGCCTGCTGAAGCTCGACGCGCCGATCGCCGACGTGCTGCCCGAGCTGCAGCTGGCCGACCCCGACGTCACCAAGCAGGTGACGCTGCGGCACCTGCTCACCCACACGAGCGGCATCGACGGCGACGTCTTCACCGACACCGGCCGCGGCGACGACTGCATCGAGAAGTTCGTCGGCCTGCTGGAGGAGGTCGCCCAGAACCACCCGCTCGGGGCGACGCTGTCCTACTGCAACTCCGGGTTCGTGCTGGTGGGCCGGGTGATCGAGCAGCTCACCGGCCTCACCTGGGACGCGGCGCTGCGCGAGCGGCTGTTCACCCCGCTCGGCCTGACCCGCACGGGCACGCTGCCGGAAGAGGCGCTGCTGCACCGCGCGGCGATGGGCCACGTCGCGGCCGGTGACGGCGAGCCGCGGCCGGCCCCGGCGTGGGGCCTGCCGCGCTCGGCGGGCCCGGCCGGCCTGATCACCGCGCCGGCGGCGGAGGTCCTGGCGTTCGCCCGGATGCACCTGGCCGGCGGCCTCGACGTGCTGTCCGAGGCGTCGGCGGCGGCGATGACCGAGTGGCAGGCGGACATGCCCGACAAGCACACCCTCGGCGACTCGTGGGGCCTCGGCTGGATCCGCTTCGACTGGGACGGCCACCGCGTCATCGGCCACGACGGCAACACGATCGGGCAGTCGGCGTTCCTCCGGCTCCTGCCGGAGCACGGGCTGGCCGTCACGCTGCTCACCAACGGCGGCAACACGCGCGACCTGTACGAAGAGCTCTACCGCGAGATCTTCGCCGAGCTGGCGGGGGTGGCGATGCCCCGCCCGATCTCGCCGGCCGCCACCCCGCCGTCCGTGGACTTCGCGGAGTTCCTCGGGGTCTACGAGCGCGCGTCGATGCGGATCGAGGTCTTCGAGGGGGACTCGGGCCTGCGGATGCGGCAGACGATCACCGGCCCGATCGCCGCGCTGGTCCCGGAACCGACGACGGAACACGACCTGGTCCCGATCGGCGGCCCCCAGTTCGCCTTCCGCGAGCCGGGCGCACGGTCCTGGATCTCGGCGACGTTCTACACGCTGCCGACGGGGGAGCGGTACCTGCACTGCGGTGTCCGCGCGACCCCGCAGGTCGCGGCCGGGTAGACCCGTTCGCCGCGAACTCCCGCTTCCGCTCGCAGGCCTGCCCCCGGCCTTCGTCGAGCGGAAGCGGGACCTTCGCTCAGTGCTCCGAAGCAGACACAGTGGACGATGCAGCCGCTGTGGCCGGCCCGCGCCGGATCAGCCAGCTGCCCGCGAAGGCAACCAGCCCGATGACTCCGGCGAGGATGAACGCCGCCCGCAGGCCCGATCCGTCCGGGCTGGCCGCCGTCGTGTCGTGGCTGCCCAATGTCGCCACACTGATGAACACCGCGGTGCCGAGCGCGCCCGCGACCTGCTGCAGCGTCGAGAGGATCGCGCTGCCGTGCGAATACAGGTGTTCGGGCAGCGAGCCGAGCGACTCGGTGAACAGCGGCGTCATCATCAGCCCGAGCCCGGCCATCATCAGCACGTGGATCCCGATCACCGCGATCAGCGGCGAATCCGGCCCCAGCACCGCGAACAGCCACAGCGAAGCGGCCATCGCCGCCGCGCCGGGGATGACGAGCGGGCGGCCGCCGACCTTGTCGAACAGCGCGCCGACCGGGCGGCCCAGCAGCCCCAGCACCAGCCCGCCGGGCAGCACGGCCAGCCCGCTGACGAACGTGCTCGTGTGCAGCACCGTCTGCAGGTACAGCGGCAGCATGATCGCCGCGGCGCCGATCAGGCACATGAACAGCAACGCGGTCAGCACCAGCGAGACGACGAAGCTGCGGTGGGTGAACGGCCGCAGGTCCAGCAGGGCGCGGTCCCGGCGCTGCAGCCGCAGCTGCCGCCAGGTGAACACCACCAGGGACACGACCCCGACGACGATCGGTACCCAGCTCGGCACCGGCGGCTCGGCCCCGGCTTGTTCCCCGCTCGACGACAAGCCGTACAGCACCCCGCCGAACCCGATCGCGGACAGCAGCACCGACGGCAGGTCCAGCGGCACCTGACGGCGTTCCCCGTCGAGCCGCAGCATGAGCGCCCCGGTCACCAGCGCGGCGACCGCCAGCGGCAGCACGATCCAGAACATCCAGCGCCAGCCCAGCGACGACAGCACCGCACCGCCGATGGTCGGCCCGATCGCCGGCGCGACCGCGATGACGATCGTGATCGTGCCCATCGTCGCGCCGCGCCGCTCCGGCGGCACCAGCCGCATCACGGTCGTCATCAGCAGCGGCAGCATCACCGCCGTGCCGCACGCCTGCACCACGCGCCCGGTCATCAGCAGCCCGAACCCGGGCGCGAGCGCGCTCAGCAAGGTGCCCAGGCTGAACGCCGACAGCGAGAACAGGAACACCTGCCGCGGCGAGAACCGCTCAAGCAGGAACCCGGTCGTGGGGATGACGACCGCCATCGTCAGCAGGAACCCGCTGGTCAGCCACTGCACGGTGGTCGTCGGCACGTGCAGGTCGACGGTCAGGTCGCGCAACGCGACGCTCAGGATCGTCTCGTTGAGGATCATCACGAACGCGGAAAGCACGAGAACCCCGATGAGGAGTCCCGAGCGCGCCGGGGGGCGGTTCACGTCGGCGGGCGAGGTGGACACGGTTTCGGTCATCGGGGTGGGACTCTCCTGGTCGGCCGGGACGGTCGTGGTGAACACGGACGTCCCTCGCAGTGTGCCCGTTTCGGACCACTCCTGTCAGGCGGTTTTCGGTACACCGGACCCCCCGCACGCCCCCGCGAGGCGTCCGATATGCTTGTCTCAACACGGAGTTCCGCAGCGCGCGATTAGCTCAGCGGGAGAGCGCTTCCCTGACACGGAAGAGGTCACTGGTTCAATCCCAGTATCGCGCACCACGAGTCCACCCCCGGATTTCGTGGGAAGTCAGCACCACGGGCGATTAGCTCAGGGGGAGAGCGCTTCGTTCACACCGAAGAGGTCACTGGTTCGATCCCAGTATCGCCCACGAGAATCGCTGGGAGAGTCCTGCTTGCCGACTGCGCAAGCAGGGCTCTTCTCGTTGTGTCCTGTGGGGGCCGAGCCCCCCCGCCCCCGCCGGGGGCACGCCCCCGGACCCCCGCGCGTGGTTGCGTTTGTGCTGCGGGTGCGGCTTTGATCTTTGATCCACATCGGACCGGTTGGATCACAGCAGGCGGCGTTGGAGCACGTCGGCGATGACTGTGTGGACCATTTTCTCCAGCTCCCCGGTTTCGGGGAGGGTTCCCCGGCGGCGGCCCGCGAAGAGCAGGTGGGCTGCGCCGATCAGGGACACGGATAAGGACTCCACCTCGGCGTCCGCAGCGATGCGGCCCTGTTCGCGCTCGGCTGACAGGTAGCTCTTCAGCATGTCTCGGGCCTCCGTCAGGATGGGGAGGCCGTTTTGGTGGCGCAGGCGGATGCGGAGCTCGTCGCGGAAGAAGACCAGGCTCGTCAAGGCCAGGGTGACCGGGTCGAACAGTTCCGTAAGGGCGTCGATGAGGTTTTCCGCGACCGTCCGGGTGCCCGCCGCCGCGCGCAGGAGTGCCGCCTGATCCGCCAGGCGGGTGATGCGGTCGCGGGTGAACTCGGCCAGGAAGTCGTCGAAGTCGGCGAAGTGGCGGTGCAGGACACCTTTCGCGACGTCGGCCTCCGTCGTCACCGCGCGGCTGGTCAGCGCGTGCGGGCCGTCGCGGAGCAGCACCCGCTCGGCCGCGTCGAACAGCTGCTTGCGCACGTCACGCAGGTGGACCCCGGTCGGCATGCCCCCATTCTCCGGTACGAGCGCCGGTTGCCCTAGTGGGCGATCGCCCATTAAAGTGGGCGCATGCCCACTCAACCCCACGAAGCGCGTGCGATGGCGGAATCCTTCGGGACGGACGCCGAACGCTACGACCGGGCGCGGCCGGAGTACCCGCGCGAGCTGGTGGACCGGATCGTCGCCGCGAGTCCGGGGCTCGACGTCCTGGACGTCGGCTGCGGCACCGGAATCGAAGCCCGCCAGTTCCGCGAGGCGGGCTGCCGCGTGCTCGGCATCGACCCCGACGCACGAATGGCCGCCTTCGCGCGCCGCGGCGGGCTCGACGTCGAGGTGGCGAAGTTCGAGGGCTGGGAGCCGGGCGGCCGCACCTTCGACGCGGTGGTCGCCGGCCAGGCTTGGCACTGGGTGGATCCCTTAGTCGGCCCGGCCAAGGCGGCGCGGGTCCTGCGGCCCGGAGGTCTGCTCGCGGTGTTCGCCCACGTGTTCCAGCCGCCGCCGGAGGTGGCGGCGGCCTTCGCGGCGGCGTGCCAGCGAGTGTTGCCGGACGCGCCCTTCTCGGCGGAGTCCCGCCCGGCGGCGGAGATCTACGACGTGATGTTCACCGGATTCGCCGACGCGATCGCCAAGGCGGACGGCCTCGGCGCCCCGGACCGCTGGCGTTTCGAGTGGGAGCGGACGTACACGCGCGAAGAGTGGCTCGACTTCCTGCCCACAACGGGCGGCTTGACGAGACTGCCGCCGGACGCACTGGCGGAAGTGCTGTCCGAGGTGGGCGCGGCCATCGACGGGCTAGGCGGCAGCTTCGTGCTGCCGTATACAACCTTGGCGGTGGTCGCGACCCGCCTTGACAAATAAAGTTCAGGCGCCCGACCGACCGCCTGGCCCGACCCGCCCGGGACGACCCCGCCCCTAGCTTCGGCCGGGGCCGGGCCCCGGGCCTCTGGGGTCCCGGGCCCGGCCCTGGCGCCCGGCCGCCCGGGCCCGGCCTCGCCGGGCCGGCCCGGCGAGCACACCGCCTGCCGAACCGATACGCAGCCGCCTCAGCGGCCGGCACGCCGGGTCAAGGCACGCTTTCCCGCCTTGACGCGGCGTGACGGCCGTTGAACAATCCGGCGTTCG